>JBDRMT010000054.1:0-4026 GCA_043811855.1 archaeon
AAGGTTTCTTTAACTTCAAGTTAAATGCCCCCACGAGATATTTAACCTTAAAATTTTCTATAATCTTCAACAGTGTCATGAATTATACTTTTCCATTTATATTTTTCAGCATACTGTTGAACTTCTTTATTTTTCCACTTAAGAACTTCTCTAACACCTCTAACAATATCTTTTACATCTTTTTGTTTTATTATAACTCCTTCTCTTCCATTTTCAATCATTAATTCAACACCTCCAACATTACTAACAACAACAGGAGTATTTTTTCCTAGTGCTTCCATAACTGTAACAGGAGCACCTTCTTTTAAAGAAGGTAAAACAAGTAAGTCAGCTGCACTTAAGTATAATAATTTTTTTTCACCAAAAACCCCTCCTAAAAAATTAACATTATCTAGATTATTTTCTTTTGCATATGCTTTAAATTTAGGTTCTTCAGGACTAAACCCTATATTAATTAACTGAACATCTTTTAAATCTTTCATTGCCTTAAGAAGATAACCCATTCCTTTTATTTCAGCAATTCTTCCAATAAATAATATAATTTTTTTATCCAAAGGTAAGTTTAATTTTTTTCTAGCAGTTTTTTTATCAACTTTATTAAAATATTCATCTTCAATACCCATTGTTTGCAATCTAAATTTAGAATTAGGTGCTACTTTTCTTAAATAATCTCCTTCAGGTTTTGTTAAAATATAATAAAGTTTAATATTTTTTAAAATTAAATTTTCAACCCCCTGAGCAAAGAGAAAAAATAAGAAAAACAATCTTTTTTCTTTAGTTTCTTTTAAATGTCTTAAAGGCCAGTAAGCACCATGATGCTGAACAATAACATTGTCATTTTTAAACATGCTTGCAAATAAAAGTCCGTGTAAATTATGAACTTCATGAACATGAATAATTAATTTATATCCTTGTTTCTTGCTTTTTTCAACTTCTTTTTTTAACTCTCTAATCATAGGCATTGAAACATCTAAAGCATATTTAAGAGCAATAGTTGTTGGAAAAAACCTAAATAAAACCCCTGAATCTTCATATCTTTCTTCTTTTTTATATATTTTATCTGGTGCCCAACATTCTACTTCAATTTCAGGATAATACTTTTTAATCTGTCTAGAAACCTTTGCAGGCCAGTTATTTAAAACAATTTTTTTTAAATCTTTTTCTCCAGCTCCTAATGAATAAGATTCAGAAGAATGCGCAGTTTGAATTACTTTAATTTTTTCCATTTTATTTTTTATTATCTTAGTAATCTATAACCTTACACACAAGACTTGTTCGCTTGAAGTTTAGCTACTCTCCTCATAGTTGTATAAATTACTAATTTAGGTTTACGAATTACTTATTTTTTCTTTATCTTTTTTCCTTCCTATTATCCTCCTTAATATAACCAATGCAGATTTAGGATTTTCAATTAATCTTTTTATTGCTTTATTAGGCCTTCTTAATGCAACTTTCATAAGTGTTTTAGGAGCCATCTGAGCATTTCTTTCTAAAGACAAATTTATAAAATCATACCAAATTTCTTGCAATCTTTCATACGGAACCTTACTTAAATTAAAAGTCTGGTTAGCGGTATTAAACTCTCTCCAGTTTATTTTATCTGGAACAATTCCTTTTTCTTTACACATTTGCCAAAGTCTTGTTCCTGGAAAAGCAGTTGAAATTGTGACTCCAAAACCTTCCATATTATTTTCTATAATAAATCTTTTTGAATCCATTATTTGTTCTTCTGTTTCACCAGGATTTCCTATAATAAAATTACCTGTTCCCATTATTCCTGCTTCTTTTGTTAATTGAATAGCATTTCTATTCTGCTCAACAGTTGTTGCTCCACATTTAACTATTTTTAATATTTCTTCATTTGCAGATTCAAGCCCAAACATTATTTGCTTGCAACCAGCAGCTTTTATTGCTTCTAATATTTCTTTATTTACAGATTTTACACCTGCAGTGCATCCCCATATAATATCAAGGCCTTCTTTTTTATATAATTCACAAAACTCAAAAACTCTTTTTTTAATAAATAAAAAATCATCATCCATAAAAAATATAGCTTGTGTTCCATATTTTTCTTTTAATTCTTTCATCTCATTAATTATATGTTTAGCAGAATTTAGTCTTAATGGCAAACCTTTCCAACTATTATGACAAAAAATACAGTTATAAGGACAGCCTCTTGTAGCAATTATAGAGCCAAGTTTAGTATTACGAGGAACAAAATGCAAATGAGAACCTGGATTTCTATCTTTTCCTTTTTGATAAAAACTAAAATTAATTAAATCTCTATCAATTTTAGGTAGAGATTCTATATCTTTAATATATTCTCCTTTAACTAAACCTGGTTTTTCTTTTCCATCAAGTATACTCACCAGAGCATCTTCTCCTTCTCCAATTACTATATAATCTCCATGTTCTAAAGCTTCTTCAGGCATTACACTAACATGAACTCCTCCTAAAATAGTTTTAAAATTATTTTTCCTACACCAGTCTGCTATGTCATAAGCATCACTTATAACAGCTGTTGTTGCTGTAATTCCAACAAAATCAGGATTTAATTTTTCAATTTTCTTAAAAACATCTTCTCCTGCAATCTGGTCAGCTATAGCTACTTTATGTCCATGTTCTTTTGCATAAGCAGCTAATCCCAGCAAGTGCAAAGGTTCATGAATACCATATTCATACTTTGTTCCAGCATTAACAAGCACTAATTTTGCCATTTTCTAATCTATTACAAATATTACCTATTTTGTATTTTGAAATTTTGGTTTGAGATTATATAAGGTTTTTTATAGTCCATCACAACTCCTTATTTTCTGCTCCTTTCTTAAACTTAAACTTATAACTAAACTTCTTTACTCTTTCCATTAATGTTCTTTCAAGTTTAGGATTTATATTAAACAAAAAAAGTGAAAAATTACTTAGAAAATATAATCCTTGATAAACAAAATATGCTTTAAACTTGTTTTTAAATCTTCTTTTAGAAATCATATGTAAATCCCATTTACCCATTATTTTGTAAAGCTTATCAATTTCTCTAAACATCTTCTTATTATACTTAAAAAAATTATTATGAAGATGATCCCAAAATGTATGATAATAAGTCATAAAAAAAGGCCTATAATCATCTTTAAACAAAGGTTCTCTTTCTAACCACCAGTTTTCAAAGCCATATTTTTTTGCATATTCATTATAAACTTCAGTACCTGGTTGTGGTTGGACAATACCTCCATCAAAACACTGAGTTACATAAGGACTAATTTTTTTTACATATTTTTGAAAATATTTCATATCATCAGCTGTTTCCCATGGAAACCCAACTAAAGTATTAACACCCGCTCTTATTCCAGCTTCTTGACACCATTTTAATACTTTATCTGTATGTTTAACATACCATTCAGGATTTCCTGTTTTTTTAGTTCTCTTTAAAGTTTCAGGAATACAACTTTCAACACCCAAACTTATCATTCCACAACCAGCTTGTTTCATCTTAAAAATAAGTTCTTTATCTAAAAAATCAATTCTAGATGCACAAACCCACTCAATATCAATACCCTGCTCAACAATCTTATTACAAATCTCAATTAATCTTTTTTTATTAACAGTTAAAGCATCATCAACAAAATCAATACTAGTTATTCCATATTTTTCATTTAAATATTTTATTTCTTTAATTACATTATCTGCTGACCGAAATCTAAAACACTTTCCAAATAAAGAATGAAAACAAAAACTACATCTTCCTGTACAACCCCTGCTTGATAATATTGCACCTAAATTATTAATCTCATCTTTTACTCTAACATAATCAGATAATCTATGTATTTCTCTATCAGGAATAGGTAATTTATCTAATTCAATTTCTTCAGGAGCTCCAGTATTTACAAACCTCTTCCCAACTTTATTCTCATCCTTAAAAACAATCCCCCTAACCTTTTTAAGACTTTTTTTAGAAAAATCAACACCATCAAGCATTTTTTTAAAAGTTACTTCTGCTTCTCCTAACATAACAACATCTGCACCTTTTTC
>JBDRMT010000055.1:0-8928 GCA_043811855.1 archaeon
AACATTCAATGAGAGAAAGAGAATTGGGCTGGCACATTATTTATTTTAACATAAAAAAGAATATTGTATTGTCTGATTCAAAAATAATTCAAACTTTTTTATTTTTCCAAGTTAGAATTTATTTCATTCCGGACAACACCGTATATTCTCCATTAACAAATATCTTTTTAAAATTCTTACAACTACCAAAATTAGAAACCTTTTTTCCCATCAAACTCATCAATTTTCTTTTTAAAAGACTTTGCAAAAACAGCATAATATTCTTTTCTTTCCAACTTCTTTGAAGTTGAAGGGTTAGAAAATCTTTGATTTTCTTTTCTTTTTTCTTTTTGTTTGCTGTTTGGCCATTCAACATATTCTGTTTTTTTATTAAATCAACCAAAAACCTTAAATAATTGTGATTATTTATACTAATAAGATGGCAGAACTATGTATAAACATACCTGATGAATTAAAAAAACAAGCTGAAGTTTCAAACATAGATTTATCTAAATTACTTGTAGAACTAGCTAAAAGAGAAATAATAAAAAAAGAACTACTTAAGAGATTTAACTCTAAAGAAGAGCAAGAGTTAATCAAGTGGTCTGTTGATTTAGGAAAAAAAGCAAAAAAAGGAAGATTTAAACAGTTACTTAAAGAAGTTTCTCCTGATATTAGGGAAAAATTACTGAACTCTATGACTCCTAAAAAAGAGAAGAATATAAATAAATTAAAATGAAATTAGTATTAGATAATAATTCATTATTTTCAATTATGAATCCATATTCAACATCAACATATTTGTTTGCCTCAATTAAATCAGAATTTATTGCACCCAAATTTATTAAAAAAGAACTAAACAAACATGAAGAAGAATGTTTAGTTAAATCCAAACTTTCTGAACAGCAATTTGAAATAAGACAAAAAGAAGTTGAAGAATCAATCAAGTTCTTTGAACCTTCAGAATATGAAAATTTTCTTGAAAATGCCAAAGACTTAATTTCAGATCCTGATGATATAGATTTTCTCGCACTAGCATTATCAACCAACTCTGCAATTTGGTCAAATGATCTACATTTAAAAGAACAATCTTTAGTTCCAGTATATAATACTAAAGATTTACTTAATATGTTCTTAAATAATGAAATTTGATTCTTAGGATAAAATATAACATTATCTAAATCAAAACCCTCAATTTTATCATCTTTATTAATACCTATTACACTATTATCTTCAAGAATTACTTACTCACCAACACTACTTTCCAAATCATAATCATTCTTTAAACTACTAAAACCTCTCTCCATTAAAATCACAACTTCTCTCTATCCTTTTCCTCCCCACCTCCTTTTATATTAGTATCTATTAAAACATCATGATTAGTGTCTCCTTCTTGACTTGACTCGCTTAAATAAGAATCAACTTCCCACTTGTTTTCTAAGTTATTAATATTATCACCAAAAGATTTATAAGTATCAACATATTTATGTTTACTAACATAATTAATAGAATCTAAAATGGCAACAGTCACATTATCACTACCAGATGAATTTAAGAAATTAATAGATAAACATCCAGGAATTAAATGGTCTGAAATATTTAGAAGAATGATAGTTTCAAAAGTAGAACAATTAAAAAGACTAGAAGGAGAGAAATTATAAATGGCATCTGTAACTTTCTCAGTATCTGACAAACTCAAATCTGAAATGAAAGGATTTGCTTGGGTAAACTGGTCAGAGCTTGCAAAACAAGAAGTACTTATACAGGATGAAAAAGCAAAACTATTTGAAGAACTTGAAAAATTAACAAAAGATAGCAAATTAACAGATGAGGATTGTTTAAGGTTTGCTAAACATGTCAAAGAAAGATTTGCAAAAAACTCAGGAGGGCAATAAATGAGATTAGTGACCGATGCTAATATAGCTTTTTCACTATTAAAGAAAGGGTCATTTACAAGTAAGTTAACACAAAAACACTCTCTAGATTTATATTCACATAAATTTATCTTAGAAGAATTAGAAGAACATTCTGAAGAACTCTGCAAATTATTAAATATTTCAAATGATAAATTTGAAAGAATAAAAGAAATATTATCAAAATTAGTTAATTTAAAAGTTAAAGTTTCTCCACAACAATTAAACTGGGCTAAATCATTAATATCAGATCCTGATGATTCTCCATATCTTGCATTAGCATTAAAACTCAACTGTCCAATCTGGTCAGAAGATCCGCATTTCAAAGAACAATCAGTGAGAGAAGTATTCACAACAAAAGAACTTAAAGGATTTTTAGAACTAATATAAACCTTATACTTCTCACTGACAACCAACCCACTTTCTTTCCCATTTTCATCAACCAACTCAAACCACATCTAAATCAAAAAACCTTAATTTTATTCTTAATATTAATATCTATTACACTATTATCTTCAAGAATTACTTACTCACCAACACCACTCTCAAAATCATAATCATTCTTTAAACTACTAAAACTTCTCTCTATTAAAATCACAACTTCTCCTTCCTTTCCATCACCCACAACTCACACTTCCATCTGTTATTATTTAACCTAAAATTTTGTCAGATAAAAGTACTCGCCAAACAAACTTAACAATTATCTTCTTCCAGTCTATCTTTAATTCATCTTCTTAATCATAAGTTAAAATTAACCCTTTTTTTAATTTAAATTTATCCATTGCTTCAATTAATCCTTTTATCTTTCTTCCTTCATTCTTAGTTATCATAAAACTAATATTTTTACAGAGAATTTTGCATAATTGCGATTTCCGAAGGAAATTTGTGCAAAATTCTTCTTAGAGAACTTTGATTTTCTCATTTTTGCAAAGTTCTCTATAGAAACAAATTCCAGTAGTTAACAATCATTTCATTTACAACAAATTGAACCAAATCAAAATAAGATTTAACTTCTGATTTAAACAAATCAGAGCTATCTGCTTTTCTCATGCAATTCAAATATGTGTCTCTGTCTTTGTTCCTTATGATTAAAGGAGGATAATTATTTTTCATTAGGATAAAGTTCATTAACATTCTTCCAGTTCTTCCATTGCCATCCATAAAAGGATGAATCTTCTCAAATTTATGATGAAATAAAATTGTCAAAACAAATGGATGTAATTTAGATTTATTTTCTTTAAACCATTTCAATAATAAATCCATGTCTGTCTTAACATAAGAAGCAGGGGTTGCATCAAAATTAGACCTAAAAACTCTGACATCACGAGTCCTATAGCCAATTCTTTCATCAATATTATTTAACAATTTTTTATGTACATTAATAATAATCTCATGAGATATATCCTCATTTGATTTTAATAATTCATTAAAAACATTTTCAGTATTTTGTAAATCATAAATTTCTCTTAAGGTCTTATTTTTTGGGGTTTTGCCAGACTCCAAAAGATTTCTAGCTTCCTCTAAATTAATAGTATTTCCTTCAATGGAAGTAGTATTGTGTGCAAATTCTATAATAAAATTCTTTAATATTTCGTGTTTTGTTATTGAATCTTGTTTTTTAAAATCTTTAATATAATGTAGCTTACATGCTTCAATCTCAATAATTTTTTCATTCAAAAAACTGTCTTTTTTAAATTTAATTTTTTTAGCCTTTTGAATAAACCTATTAGATTCAAGAAAATTATTAATAGTTCTATAAGCCTTTCTTATCTGAGCTTTATACTTTGGTAATTTTTCAATAGAATTTTTTACGTTTTCTATGTTATTACCTAAATATGCAATATCTTTCACTATTACCTTTCCATTTTTCCTCTCAGAAGCTCTAAGATAATAATAGTCTTTATTTCCAATTTTTTTCTTATAAATATATACCATATAAATACTAAAAAACCAGAGTATTTAAATCTTACCCCTTACATAGTAGAATAATAAATGTAAAGGGTAATTACCATTACTAATCCTTATGGTGTTGATAAGTTAGCAAAAAATAGAAAAACTATATTGTTAAATAGAGGTTAACCTAATCATTTATAAGTAAAGATGAAATAACATCAGAAACTCCTAATCCTTCACCTCAATTTTAATAGTAATATTTCTAGGAACATAAATCCTCATAACTGCATGCAATACTCTATCATCTGAGTGCATATCAATTACTCTAGAATGAATTCTCATCTCATAATTATCAACTCTTAATTGATTTTTCAAAATTATTAAGTTAAAACAGAAACCTTTAAATATGCTATTAACCAATATATTAATAGTTATTAACTAAATAATTAACACCATGGTTATTAAAAAAAAATATGAAATATTGAAAATATTATTAAAAGATATTAACAAAAAACATACTGTAACTTCTTTAGCAAAAGAAAGAAAAATAAGCAGGGTTGGTTCATGGAAACTATTAAAAGAACTTGAAAAAGAGGGTCTTATCACCCTAATTTCAATAGGTCCTGAAAAAACCAGTGTTAAAGAAACAAGTCTTAATTGGGATAATCCTATTTTAGAAAAAACACTAGTTCTTATTCTTACAGAAGATACTTTAAAACAAAATAAATGGAGGTATAATTTTAAAGAACTTGAAAAACACGTTGATTTTTTAATACTATTTGGAAGCATTCTTCATTCCCCTAATGAGGCTAACGATATAGATATTATAAATTTAGTTTCAAATGAAAAAAATTTTTTAAAGATAATTAAGATAATTGAAAATATACAAATAACTCAAAACAAGAAAATACATACAATAAACTTTACTAAAAAAGAATTAAAAAATGAATTAAAAAATAAAAATAAGGCATACTTAGACGCTTTAAAAAAAGGAGTAATACTATTTGGCCAGGAAAATTTCATAAAATTTATTAAAAATATGACAAAATGAACAAAGAAATCGTAGATTGTTTTAAATCTGCTAAGAAAGATGAAGAAAAAGGGAAAAAACATAAAGGGTTACTTATTACTGAACCTTCATTAAAAAAAGCTGAAGAGTATTTAGACAAATCAAGAGACAGCTTAAGATACTGCGAGATATATAAGAATGCGGGTTCAGATTATAAAATCCCTGAAGAATGGTATTATTCACTCTACTATTGTACTCTAGCTATCTTATGTAAGTTTGGAGTTGAAACCAGAAGTCAGAGATGTACTGCATTGTTTATAAAATATGTTAAAGAAAAAGGGTTAATTGATTATGATGATGAATTTATCAATAAAATAATAGTCTACAAAGAAAAGGAGAACAAAAGTGCTGTTGATGAAAGAGAAGAAGCAAGATATGGTCCTAACATAAAAATAAAGGAGATTGAGAAACAATATGATGAAATGATGGCATTATGTAAAAGAGCTATATCTCAGACACAAAATATTGTTTTTTCAGACAAAAAATATGAAATTCCAAAAGAATTATTTTAAAAATTATTCTATTAATTAAAATCATAAAATAAAGTTCTCTATAATCTTAAAAATTTTATGAGCAATATTTTTACAAAAACTCCATTCACATCCTATTCAATCCTTCACCTCAATTTTAATAGTAATATTTCTAGGAACATAAATCCTCATAACCACATACAAAACTCCTTTCATCCCTCCCAACCCATCTCTTATCCCATCATCTGAGAGCATATCAATTCCTTAAATCTCTATCTTAGATAATTTTATCTCTTTTTATCATCATCTCTTTACCGCCTTTTCCAAATCCCATCAAAAAAATTCAATATTCAACCACCTCCTTAACTAACTCAATTTCCAAAATCACAACCACCTCAATCAAAACCCTCAATTTTATCATCTTTATTAATACCTATTACACTATTATCTTCAAGAATTACTTACTCACCAACACCACTCTCAAAATCATAATCATTCTTTAGACTACTAAAACCTCTCTCTATTAAAATCACAACTTCTCTCTATCCTCCAACACCCACAACTCACACTTCCATCTGTTATTATTTAACCTAAAATTTTGTCAGATAAAAGTGCTCGCCAAACAGGTTTGATAATTATCTTTTTGTTGTCTATTTTCAATTCATCTTCCTGATCAAAAGTCAAAATCAATCCCTTCTTAAGCTTAAACTTATCCATAGCTTCAATTAATCCTGAAATTTCTCTTTCTCTATTACTCTCATTCAAATCATAACAAACCTGAATAGCACTCTTTATTTTTGCACCCTCCCTCAAAACAAAGTCACATTCTCCTTTTTCTGAAAAATAATAAACATCTTCTTTATTTCTTTTTAATTCAAGAAAAACAAGATTTTCTAAAATTTTTCCTTTATTACTTGAAAATCTAAATCCAACCTGACTTACAAATCCATTATCAACACAATAAACTTTTCTTGGATTTTGGATTTGTTTTTTTACAGAAAAATCAAATCTATTTACAAAAAAGAACAAAAAAGCATTTTCAAAAGTATCTAAAATTGATTTTAATGTTGAAAGATTTTTTATTTGAATCATTCTTGATAATTTTCTTATACTCAATTCATTGGAAATATTTGATAATAAAAAAACAGATATTTCTTTAATTGGTTTTTCTAGATTTTGATTAAATCTTTTTATAATATCCCTATAAAGTATATTCTCATAGTTTTCTTGGAGGAGCCTTTTATCATTCTCAACAACAACTTTTGGAATACCTCCTAATAATAAATATTCTGAAAATTCTTTTCTTAATTTGGATTGAATTTTAAGATCAAGCTTCCAATTTTTTATGTTTATTTTTTTAGACATAATAAATTCTCGAAAACTAAAAGGATATAAGCTAGTGTTTATAGATCTGCCAGTTAAAACTGTCGAAATCTCTTTGCTTAGTAATTTTGAATTTGAACCAGTTATAAAAATAGGGTGTTTTTCTTTTATTCTATCTACCCATTTTTCCCAACCATTTGTTTCCTGAATCTCATCTATAAATAAATAGCATTCCTTATTATAATCTTGTTCATTTAAAAAATCAAGAATTTTTTGAAAGTCCTCTATCAAAAAGTTAATTAATCTCTCATCATTAAAATTTACATAAAAATATTCTTTCTCTTTTAATTTAAGGTTATTTTTTATTTTATATAAAAGAGTTGATTTTCCTGCTCTTCTAACCCCAGTTATTATAATTGGAAGTTTTAAGTTAAGAAAAGTTAAAATTTTATTTTCTACTTCTCTATCAACCAGTTCTTTTTCTTCTTGGAATTCTTTTTGCTGTTCAAACAAAACATAGCTCAAATTTTCACGTTTCATCATTATATTTAGAAATAAGAGTATTTAAACTTTTCTAAAGTGTCACAAAAATTGTATCACTTTAACTAAAAAGTGTCACAAAAATTGTATCATATAAAATTTTTCAAAAAACCCCAAAAATCCTCAATCAAGAACCTTAATTTTATTATCTTGTTTTTCTAAGAATTCTTACTTTAATAACTTAAGAATTTTATCCCTATACCCTTTAATTTCACCATCATATAAATTAGAGATTATTTCATCAAAAGTAGAAACAAATTCTTTTGCTTTTCTTAACATTTCTCTAACTTTATCTTTTTGATCAACCTTCATATAATATTGTGCATCAATCCTTTTTTCTTGATGCTTATCTATTATTTGGGTTTTTTCTTCACCTAAAAGATTCTTAACCATAAGAATTGAGCAAGAATGATTTTGACATTTTATACCTATCTTTTGAAGAAAAGAATAAAGTGCATAATATTCTGAATAATATATAGTAACTGTCGCCCATAATAAATCATTATCTTCAAAATCCTTGTATGCTCTATGCAAAGAGGATTTGGCTTGTTCCAAATAAGATTTTGACAATCTTTCATTGGGTTTAACTATTTTTAAACCATCCTTTATTTTAAAGCACCAATTCAGTTTTTTATTGTTAATTTCTTTATTTTCCATAATAACCCCAAATTACATCAATATAAAAAGAGTGATTATTTAAAATAATATGGTTTTCTTCAACTTCTTTTATTAATTCTTCGCCCTTATTAAGTGATTTGATAAATGTATTTTCACTTATATTAATATCATGAATTTTATAAGGCAATAGATAATATGGAAGCTCTATTTTTTTATTAGTAATAATTAATAAATCCAAATCTGAATACTTATCTGAAGTAAATTTAGCAAAACTTCCAAAAACAATTATTGGAATTGTAGTTTTTAATGACTTTAAAAATATTTTCAATTGAGGATACTTATTTAAGAAAAGATCTGTTTTGTAAATCTCTGCTTGAAGTAAATAAAGTTTGGTTTTAATATTTTCAAGATTTAAAAAAAAGTATTTATTTTTTCCCTCAGTTTTACTTTTTAGAATTTTATTATTTTCTAATTTTAATAATACATCTTGACAAGTTTTCAAGGGCAATTTTAAAAGCTTACTTATCTCTCTTAGATAAAATCTTATTTTATAGTTAGCACTAAACAAAGAAACTACCTTTAATTCATTGTTTTTTATTTGATACATATGTATAATTATTGATACAGTAGTTTTTAAACTTTCCCATTATATTGGAACAAATATTATATCTACTTGAATTCTTATCTTCAAAAAAAATCCACATCCAACCTCCTTACCTCATCATCAACTAATTCAAGTTCAGAAATCAAAACCCTATCTAAATTAAGAATCCTAATTTTATTATCTTTTTTTTCTAAAATAACAGGTTCTTTAATATCACACTCTTTAACCTGATTAAATCTATCTCCATTAAAATCACAACTTCTTTTTTGAGTTCCTTTATAAAATATATTTCTTTGAATAAGACCATTAATGCTATAACCTATTCTACAATTACCTCATTCTTCACAAATATCATTCTTATTAAGTCCTAGTCTATCTAGGCCTTGCGTACTAATTAGCCTTTGATCTTAGCTTTTTGAGAACTGTTTCAGCTTTACCTAGATAGAGAATAACTTTTTGTCTTACTTTATTCCCTTTTCTTATTGATTCTACAATGTAATAATAAGTTCTATTACCTCG
>JBDRMT010000056.1:0-3634 GCA_043811855.1 archaeon
ATATTGTATATTGAAGAGATTATGGAGATATACAATGAAATGCATATTTTGTGGTGCTGATACCCGAGTTACAGATAAGAGAGAAGCACCAGATGGGACAAGGAGGAGGCGAGAGTGCTTAAAATGCAAAAAAAGGTTCACAACTTATGAAAAACCTGAAAAAAAGGGGATAATAATTGTTAAGAAGGATGGGCGGCGTGAGAGTTTTTCAAAAGATAAGCTAAAAACAGGACTAATGAAGGCTTGTGAAAAACGACCAATTCCTGTTAAGGAAATAGATGAGGTTGTTGATGATATTGAAGAAAAATTATTAAGTAAAGGAAAAGAAGTAAAAAGTGAGATGTTAGGAAAAATGGTGATAAATAAGCTAAAAAAATTAGACAAGGTTGCTTACATAAGATTTGTCTCTGTTTATTTAGACTTTCAAAACATTGATGACTTTAAAAAAGAATTAAAAGAATTGTAATAAAATTAAAAAGGGAGGATAAGAAAATTCAAATACGAAGAAGAGGATAAAATGCTATTACCAAAACATATTAAAAAAAGAGATGGAAGCTTAGATAGGTTTAACCCAATAAAGATGAGGGAAGCTATTAATGCTGCTGTTAAGACTGTTATTTTTCAAGATCAAGATGAAGCAACAGATTTAATTTATTCTGAGGTTAAGAAAAAAATAACTGATAGATTTAATGGAAATATTCCTGAAATTGAAGATATTGAAGAATTAATTATGGAAGTTTCAAGAGATGTTGGTTATAATGCTGTTTCAATCTCTTATAGAAATTATAGTAATGAAAGAAAAGAAGTAAGAGAGTTTTTAGCTGTTCAGGCAAAAGGAGGAGAAAGAAGTACAACTGATGCAGCTTTATTAATTGAATCAGATTCAAAAGACAGTTTAGAAAAGTGGGATAGAGAAAGAATAATTAAACAGTTAAAAGAAGAAGCTAATTTATCTCATTCTTATGCAGAAAAAATAGCAAAAAAAGTTGAAAATAGTATTGTTGGGTTGTATAAAAGAGGAGGAATCAAAAGATTTCAGACAACTGATATTAGAATGTTAGTTGATCTTGTTTTAAAAGAAGAAGATTTAGAAACTCAAAGAAAAAAACAAGCATTATTAAGCTTACCAAGTCAAGACTTTCATAAAATTGTTTTTAGCAGAAGTTGTGAAAATTCAAATATTGCTTGTAATAATCCTGAAGCAGTTAATTTAGAAGTTGCTGAAAGAATCCAAAAACCATGGGCTTTAAGGAATATTTTTAGTGATGATGTTGCTAATGCTCATTTAAATGGAACTATACATATACATGATTTAGGATATCCTACAAGGGCTTATTGTAGTTCTCATTCATTAGAATATATTAAAAAATATGGATTAGGAAAAATTTTAGAAAATCTAGAATCAAAATCAAAATCTCCAAATTCAGCTGCTGTTTTAAATCAGCATGTTCAGACATTTTTAGCTTCAATGCAAGCTCATTATGCAGGTGCATTAGGATTTGGTTTTCTTAATATTTTATATGCTCCTTTATTAAACAGGCCTGTTAAAATTGTTAAAGGAAGGTTTAATGAGAAAAAAATGATTTTAGAGAGAAATGATTATGATAAATTAGTTGAACAAAAAGTTTTAAGTGAAAATAAAGAAGAGGATAATTATTTTAAAATTGAAGAAGAAAAAATAGAATTAAAAGAAGTTTCACAAAAAGAATATGACCAGACTGCTCAAAATTTGATTTTTGCTGCATCTCAAAATGCATTTTCAAGAGGAGGACAAACCTTATTTATTGATTTTAATTTGCATACAGGAGTTCCAAGTTATATGAAGCATGTTCCTGCTATTGGTCCTGGAGGAAAATATATGGTTATAATGCCAGATAATAGTGTTAAGAGCATTGATAATGCTCCAAGAATTAAAACAAAAGATCCTAATCATCCTAAAAATGGAGATGCAAATGATGCTGGTTTAAAAGATGATTTAAAAGGAGGACACATTTTAACTTATGGTGATTTTGAACCTGCTTCTCAAAAATTTGCAAAATCATTAATAGAGGTATGGAGAAGAGGAGATAAAGATGGAAGACCTTTTCATTTTCCAAAATGTGATTTACATGTTGATAAGCATTCTTATACAGATGAAAAACAAATAAAACTATTAGATTTTGCAACACAAGTTTCTGCTGAAAATGGTTCTGTTTATTTTATGTTTGACAGAGGAGATGGTGCTGTTTTGGCTCAGTGCTGCAGATTAAGAGAAAAAGTAGAAGATACTTCAATGTTAAAATATCCTGAAAGATTAAGATTTACAGGATTTCAAAATGTTACTATTAACCTTGCTCAGGCAGCTTACAAAGGAGTTAATTTACAAGGAACTTTAGATGAAATTGATAATGCAATGGAAATTGCACTTAAAGCTCATAAACAAAGAGCAGTTTTTATGCAAGAACTTTTAGAAACAGATGGAAGTCCTATGAGAAATTTAGGAAGAATAAGTGATGATGGATTCCCTTATATTGAATTGAAAAAATCAACTTATATTGTTGGAAATATTGGATTAAATGAGTCTGTTAAAGCATTAACTGGCAAGAATCTTCATGAAAGTGAAGAAGCTTTTAATACTGGTTTAAGAATTATTGCTCATATGTATAAAAAAATTCATGATTTTAAAAAAATGACAGGATTAAAGTTTGTTATTGAAGAAACACCTGCTGAATCTGCTACAAGAAGATTTTCTTTTGTTGATAGAAAAAAATATGATATGGCTAAAAAAATTATTGAAGGAACTGAAGAAAATCCTTATTATACAAACTCTATTCATTTTACTCCTAATGCAGATGTAGGTATTATTGATAGAATTGTTGGACAGAGTAAGTTTCATGATATGATTGAAGCTGGAGCAATTATCCATGCTTGGGTTGGAGAACAAAGACCTAGTAAAGAAGCTATTTGGAATCTAGTAAAAAATACTTTAGAAAACACACGTTCTACTCAATTAGTTATATCACCAACATATACAGAATGTAATTCTTGCGGAACTGTAATGGGTGGTGAAAAAAAGTTATGTTCAAATCCTGAATGCATAAACAGTGTTGAAGAAACAGTTGACTTAAATAAATTAAATGTTGTTACAAGAATTGTAGGATATAATAGTAGTTTAAAGCAGTGGAATGGTTCTCAATTGCAAATTTATGAGGATAGAAAAAAAGCTGAAATGGAATATGCTGGAGTTAGTAATGGAAGAGATATGAGTTGGTTACATAACCCTACTCCTAATGGTCATCTAACAATTATGCAATTTGGTAAAAAAAATTGTGGTTATTGTGAAAAAACAAAAAAAACTGTTGAAAAAGTTCTTAAGGAATTAGGATTTAATGGAGAAATTAAGTTTAAGATTCATTATTTAGATGAACTTGAAGATGATGAAGGTTTAGTTAATGCTTCAAAATATTGTGTACCTTTTGATACAGTCCCTACTGTAGTTGTTGCAGGAAAGCAGAGTTATTGGAAAAAAACAACAGAGTATGGTTCTGATACTGAATGTGAAGATGGTGCATGTGGTGTTGGATCTGGACAAGAAAAATTAATTACAGAAGAAGAAATCAGGCAAGCAATTACTGAGAGAATGCCGGGATATAAT
>JBDRMT010000057.1:0-41132 GCA_043811855.1 archaeon
CTGAATAACCCTTATTAATCCCAATAATCCTTAAAAATCTTCTAATTATTAATAATAATATTAAAATGGGGAATCTACAAAGTAGCTATTATAAGGGAAGATACATCGAAGAAACCGTAGGTGTCTTAGATTAAAGATGATAGATATTATAATAACTTCTTATAATGAACCAAAAGCAACCTTAAGAGCAGTAAATACCTTTTTAAATCAACCTTCTGACCATGATTTTAGAATAATTGTTTGTGACCCATTTCATGAAGTTAAAGAATTTTTAAAACAAAACATAAAAGACAAAAGAGTTGGATTTTTCTTAGATCCAGGAGAAGGAAAATCTTATGCTCTAAACTTGTTACTTGAAAAATTACCAGGTAATTTTAATGATGTTTTTATTTTTACAGATGGAGATGTTCATGTTTCAGATAATACAATAAATAAGATTAAAGAAGAATTTAATGACCCTGAAATTGGATGTGTAACAGCAAGACCAGTTTCTGTAGATGAAAGAAATACTAAATATGGTTATTGGTCACACTTACTTTTTGAAGGAATCCATAAAGTAAGAAAAAAGTTTTCAGATAATAAACAGTTTTTTGAATGTTCTGGTTATTTGTTTGCAATAAGAAAATCTATAATAACTGACTTTCCTTTAGATGCATCAGAAGATTCAATAATTCCTTATTTATTCTGGCAAAAAGGATATAAAATAAAATATTTACCAGAAGTAGAAGTTTATGTTAAAAATCCAACAACTAAAGAAGATTGGTTTAATCAAAAAGTAAGAAATATAAAAGGTCATGAAAATTTAACTAAACTATTTCCAGACATGCCTAGAACAAAATCCTTTTGGAATGAAGTAAAACATGGAGCTTTTTTTGCATTAGCATATCCAAAAAATTTAAAAGAGTTTGGTTGGACAATGCAACTTTACAAAGAAAGACTTGGAATTTATAAAAAAGCTTTCAAAGACTTAAAAGAACAAGAAGTTTATTCAGATGGTTGGAGAGAAGTTGAAACAGAAACTACTAAGACTTTGGATTAAACTTCTCTAACTTCCCTTTCAACTCTTCAACACTATCAACAATATCCATTGAATAAATTAAAATACTGCTTAAATATTCTAAAGCATCTTTAACACTTTCATCTGTCTTAATTCCTATACATGGAATATCCTTAGCATAAGCATAACCTAATTCCCATGCAGTTCCAGCACCTACATGTAATCCATTTAAATCTGCAACAACTAAATCAATATCTTTAAATCCTTGTTCAATATCTCCTTTAAAAATTCTTTCAACATCATCTAAACTTTTAGCTAAACCAACATCTCTATGTGGTAAAAAAGTTTCAAAACCTAAGTCTTCACATAATCTAGTAATTTCTTCTAAAAAATCTTTTTCACTATTATTACTCAACTTTCCTGCAATATAGATTTTCATTTAGTGTTTTAACCTCAACAATTCTTATATATCTCCTTTTTTATGCTTTTCTATGCAAATAATAATAATAAAATTAGGTGCAAAAGGTGATGTAGTAAGAACAATGCCCTTACTTTTAGCTATAAAGGAAAAATATCCTGATTCTGAAATTACTTGGATAACAAAACAAGAATCTTTAGAAATATTAAAAACAAGCCCTTATATTAACAACTTATTATCAATACCTTTAGATAGTCAAGTATATGGACTGCCTAAATATGATATTCTTTATAATTTTGATATTGATGATGAAGCAACAGAACTAGCTAAACAAGTTAATGCAGATAAAAAATTTGGATTTTATTCAGATGAAGGCTATGCATCAGCTTTTAATTTTCCAGCTGAATACTATCTTAGTACTTTATTTGATGATGAACTTAAAAAATCAAATAAAAAAACCTATCAAGAAATAATGTTTAATGCAGCTGAACTTCCTTATAATAAGCAACATCACCCTATTTATCTAACATATCTTGAAAAACAATATGCAGAAGATTTTATCACTAAAAACAATATAAACAAAGAAAAATTAATTGGAATTCATATTGGTGCTTCCTCAAGATGGCCTTCTAAAGTATGGCATAAGGAAAATTTAAAAGAATTTATAAAAAAAGCAAATGAAAACTATGAAATACTTTTATTTGGAGGCCCTAATGAAACAGATTATCATGATTCTTTATCAAAAGAACTAGAACAAGAAGGAATAAAGATTCATAGAAATAATCCAAATAATTCTGATAAAGAGTTTTTTGCACTAGTTAATGTATGCAATAAAATAATTTCAGGAGATAGTTTTGCACTTCATGTAGCTTTAGCATTAAAAAAACCAACAATTGGATTATTTTTCTGTACACCTTCAAATGAAGTTGAAGATTATGGTTTATTAAAAAAACTAACCTCTCCTAAATTATATGATTTTTTCCCAGAAAAATGTGATCAATATGATGAAGATTTAACTAAAAGTATTTCTGCTCAAGAAGTTTTAGATGCACTTGATGAAATAGAAAAAGATTAAAATGACAATATTAGTATGTGTTGATAGGGATGGAACAATTAACAGGGATGAAAACTACTTTTTAGGAAAAGATCCTCATTGGAAACAACAACTAGAGTTTCTTCCAGGAGTTGTTGAAGGAATTAAACTACTTAATCAAATATCAGATTTAAAGATTTTCATAAACACTAATCAATCAGGAGTTGCTTTATCAGGAGAAGAATATAAACCACTAACAAATGAAAGATATGAAGAAACAAACAATTATATGATTCAAAAATTAAAAGAACAAGGAGCAACCATAAATGGTGTTTTTGGATGTTCTCACATAGATCTTGCTTATGTTGAAAAATCCTTAAAAAGAGGAAGAACAGTTAATTTTGATTATGTTAGGATTAATCATCCTGATTGGAAACCAAATCCAGGAATGGTAAAAAAAGCAGCAGCATCTTTAGGAAAAACTCTTGCTGAATGTAAGGTTTATTTTATAGGAGATAGGTTAACAGATGTTCAAACAGGATTAAATGCAGGAGGAACAGGAATTTTGATTGAAGAATCTAAAACAAAAGAGCTAGGAGATAAGGAAAAAGTAAGAAAACTACAGGAAAAATATCCTAACCGGATTTACATAGCAAGTGATTTTTTAGATGCAGCCCAATATATAACAAATGACTCAATAAACTGAACAATATTGTCATTTGTTATATTTGAGAAACATAAATAAAATTACTCAGGGATTTATGTTTGTCATTATATTAAAAAACAACATCATAATCTATAAAAACTCAAATACCTAGTTTTAAACATGGAAAATGAGGCTCATGAGGAAAAAAGAGAGATTAGTCCAACTGCAGAACAATTAGTTCCACATTCTACACCAGATCCTAAACCAGAAGAAATTTCTAAATCAAGACCTGAATCAACTTCTGAATCACATACTTCTTCTGAAAAAAGTGTTGAAAAAAGAAAAAAATCACTATATGACTTTTTTTTTGGTTGGGTAAAAGATAATTATGATAAAACTTTTTTAATTATCCTTGTTATTGCTTTTATTTTAAGGATTTATATTTTTATTATAACTAAAGACCAAGCAGTGTGGTGGGATGCAGGAGATTATCTAGCTGCTGCAAAAAGATGGGCAGGCCTTAATCCTAATATGATTGATATGTGGTATTATAGAAGAGGATTTTTATGGCCTTTAATTGGTGCAATGTTCTTTAAATCAGGCTTAGGTGAACTATCAATAAGATTTTTCACAGTATTATTATCAACAGGAACAGTTTTTGTTTCTTACTTATTAATATCTAAAATATTTAATAAAAAATTAGCATTATGGGTAAGCATAGGTATGACATTTTCATGGATATACTTCTTTTTCACAGGAAGACCTTTAACAAATCTTCCAGCAACTTTTTTCCTATTGATTTCTCTTTTCTTTTTTTGGAAAGCTTATGTCTTAAAAAAAGGAAATAAGTATTTTTATTTATTTGGAATATTTTTTGCAATAACTATCTTAATTAGAATGCAATATCTAATGTTTATAATATCTTTTTTATTTTTTGCAATAATTAAAGAAAAATTTAAGTTCCTTAAAAATAAAGGATTATGGATAGCATTAATAATCTTTATTGTTATTTTAATACCTCATCTTATACTTTATAATGCACATTTTGGAAACCCTGCACTTGATTTAGCAAATTATTATTTAGGTGTCGAAGGAATATCACAATCAGGAGAAGTAGGAGTTGGTTTAGAAAAAACATCTAATTTATTTGTTTATATTCTTAATATTCCTTATATTTTGGATGGAGGGATGAGTTCTACGACTTTATTTGCCTTTAGTCCAATTTATATCTTGTTTGTCATAGGATTTTTCTTGTTTTTTGGAGATTTGTTCTTAGGATTAGATAAAATTTTTAAAAGTAAAAAAATACAGAAAAAAGCATTTATCTTATTTTGGATAATAACCTCTTTCATACTTTTAGGATATATAGCTCCTCAGTTAGAACAAAGATATGTTATGCAAACCTTACCTTTCTTATTTTTAATTGCATTTTATCCATTTTTATGGGTTGAGACTTTTTTAATTAAAAAATTAAAGTTTAATAAAAAGGTTGCAACAATTGTTATAGTAATCATAATAATCTTGTTAATGATACCTAATTATAATTTTGGAAAATCTTTAACAGAATCTAAAAAAACTTCTTATCAAGAAGTAAAATGGGCAGGAGAGTGGATAAAACAAAATTCAAATCCTGAAGATATAATTGTAGGAGGTTCTCTTCCTCAGTTAACTTATTATTCAGAAAGATCTGTTTATCCTCCTGTTTTAGCTTATCGTAGAGACTTACCTTTAGGAAATGAAACAGACCTAGATAAGTTTATTTTAGAAAAAAGGCCTAAATATTATTCAATTTCAGGATATGAAGCAGAACAACCATGGGCTTTTGCATATCCTGATAAACATAAAGATATGATGATACCTGTTCAAGGATATGAAAGAGAGGGTAAACCTATTTTAGTTATTTATGCATTTGATTATAGTAATGAGACTGCATTAGATAGGTTAAGAGGTTGATGATTTATGACAGTTAATGAAAGATTAGTTAAAAAACTTACTAGAGAATTACCAGAAGATAGAGAGGTAATACAAGTAGCAGTTAGAATGATGGAATTATGTCATAGTAATAATGTATCAGAAACATTAAATCATGAATATGGAAATGGAGTTATAGAAAGAGCACAAGCATATTATGCGCGTATAAGACAACACTATTCTAATTCTAGATAAGTATTTTAACTTATTTCTCAAACAAAAAAATATGAGTTACTGTAAAAAAATTAATCTTCTTTTTCAATTTAAAATTTCTTTTTAAAATATTTAGGATTTCTCTGTATTTTGTAATATGTTCTTTTGGAATTTCTGTTTTTCCAACAAATTTTCTCATTTTTCTTGAAATAAAGTTTTCAGTAGGAATTGAAACAACAAGCCTGAAATGTTCATTTAAACCCTTAAAATTATCTAAAATTTCCTGAATATCACTAAGAGAAATATGTTCTAATACATCTAAAAGAAAAATCTTATCTGGTTTAATTGTTTTATAATCTTTAATAAATGTTTTTTTAGGATTAATATCATATCCATATATTTTATAATTTTTTAATGTTTTTTCTAACCAACCCCCTCCACATCCATAATCCAAAATAATATCTGCCCTTCTTAACTTTGCTAACTTAATAGCTTTATTAATTTTCCATTTAAAATAAGTTCTTGTTATAAAATTCTTATTTTCATAAGTATTCTCAAGGGTATTGTTTTCAAATTTTTGTTCATCCATTTTATTTGTTCTGGTTTTAGTAACTCTTAAACTTAAACACTTGAACTACTCTTGCTAAGCATTGTTTATAGATTCCTAAAATCATATAACTTTCTTTTAAATATCTCATGTAATTCTTCTGCTTTTAAATCTTTTTTCTTTCCTTTTTCATTAAGAAGATAAAAAGCTTTCATTTCTTCATGCTTTCCGTCATAACCATGCATTGCTTTTGAAGGTTTTTTATCCCAAAAATTAGGATAAATTAAAATTCCAGTATTTGCCAAGAAGATGAGCTGTCCAAATCTTTTATCTTTCCAATCTAACAACTTACCTTTATCTAGGGGTAGTTTATTTTTTATTTCTTTTAATTCTTCTTCACCTCCCCAATATCTAGCCATATCACCGTCGATAAAACAATCCCTACTCCAAGGAACCTTAACATTTTCTTCAATATCAACCATACCATGATCTGAAAGAATAATATCAAAATCTAATTTTGAAACTTCTCTATCTATCTTTTTAATAAGTTTAATAAATTCTTTGCTTTTTATACCATATTTATGAGCAAAACTATCTAATTCTCCAAAATAAACATAATCAATATCTTTTCTTTTTCCAAAATGATTATTAATAGCAATATCAAATCTATATAATCTGTTTAAAGGAATACTTCCTGTTTTAAATAATTCATATCCTTTTACAAATCTTGGAAAATTAACAAGCATATCAACAATCATCCTTCCAAGTTTCCCAAACCCACCTAAAAATCTAAAATTTCTTAAAAATAAAAGTTTTTTTTTACCTTTATAAAAAACAGCAAGAATATTTGATTTTCCTCTAAAAACCATTTCAACCCCGCCCCAGTGTCCAGGAGGCATTTCTAATTTTCCATACTGATTTTTTTCTGTTAAAGAACTTAAATAAGGAGCATGTTTTAAATAACTTGACTTAAAACCATCCATCATAATTATTTTTAGTTTTTTCATGAAACTTTGAGAATTATTTAATATATAAGTTTAGTTGAGGTTTAATCTATTATTTTTAATATGTTCCAAGTTTTTTTCTAATAGGATCTGCTACATTTAGGGATAACCAATGTAACCCAGCTTCACGATAAAGAGTGTTTCTTTTTAAACCAGATAGACCTAGTGAATTTCTATATCCATTTCTAAGGCAAGTCATAAATTCATCTTGACGTGAAATTTCTTCTGGAAATTCCATTTCTGTACTACTTGTCCCAATACTTGTCCCAAAAATAAAATTCCTTGGAAAACCAAAAGTCCTATGTCCTCCACTTTTTGCAGCAATACCTACTTTATGGGTTTTTTCTGTGAAAACATTAGTAAACATTTCCCCTTGTATATTCATATCATAAATTTCTTCTGCTCTTTCATTAAATAATTCTAAATATCCTTCAGCAGCTTTAATTCCACTAAATCCTGTAACAAAATCAGCAAAACCTAATAAATCTACAAATTCTGCAGGCCTTTGACGTAAAATTTTTTCTAAACTATTAATACAAGCAGGAGCATCTATTCCAATAATACAATCTCTATTAGATGCATCTCTTAAGACTTCTTGAGAACTTCCTCCTTTTAAGTTTTCTCTATAAGGAACATTAGCTATTTGAACTACAACAGGAAGATCTTTAGAATCATCAAAATATGTTGTTATAATCTGTGCTTTTACAAAATATAAATCTGATTTAGGATGATAAAAAACCCTTCCATCCCCTTCTTTTCCATCTCCTCCTTCCAAAGGAATTGCTCCATGTCTTCGAGCCATAGAATGAGCTTCTTCAAATCTATACTCAGCACCATCTGGATCTCCTTCAGGTCTTGCATTTGGAACTAAAACAACTCCTCCAGCTCCAAGGTTTTTTCTAGCTTGTCTAGCAGTTCTTTTCCAATTAATATTAAGCTTTCCATTTGGAGTTTTCTTTCCAAGCCAGTGAGTATCAACTTCTATTGTTCTTGTTTGTACCATGATATTACCATTTATAATATATTTATAAGAATTATTATAATTAATTCTCCAGTTTCTTTAATTTATATTTATTAACTGTAAATCTAAAAGCATGATCCATTTCTAAATCATATTTAGGTTTGTAATAAAGCAAAAACATAGCTAAATCCTTTAAAAAAGCAGGACCTCCCATTCTAAGACCTTCAGAAATATATCTTTTCATTTGATATTTTCTTATTTTATCTACTAGCTTTTTAATCTGCTCGCTTGTTGCATATTTTGTTCTAACAACAGGATTAACAAACATATCTTGAAAATTTTCTAAATCTCTTTTTTCTATTAAACCTTCTTTTTCACACATATCTTTCATTTCAGTAGATTGAATAGGTATTAAAATAGGAAATAAAACATAATCTGCTTTTGATTTTTTAGCTAGTTCAAAACTTTCCTCCATCATTTTAATATCTTCATAAGGAGCACCTAAAATAAACTGAAGTCTTAATTGTAACCCATTTTTTTTAATAATATTTATAGCATTCCATATTTGTTCTTTTGTCATATATCTCTTATAAATCTTGTTTCTTATATAGTCATTAGCAGCTTCAACACCCATTCTAACTTCATAACATCCTGCATCTTTCATTGTTTTTATTAATTCATCTGTAACATGATTTGCTCTAACATTAACATTCCATTTTATTAACTTATGAAATCCTTTTTCTTTAAACTTCTTACAAAATTCAAAAACATAATCTTTGTAAAGAACAAAAGTATCATCATAAAAAAACAAGTATTTTAATCCTTTTCCATAATACTGTTTAATTCTTAATTCAATTTCTTTAATAACATGATCTACACTTCTAAATCTAACATATTTTCCAACTAATTTTTTTTTAAGAGCATGATTACTACAATAAGTACAAGAATAAGGACATCCTCGCGATGTCATAATAGGCAAATGATTATTATTAATTAAAAAATATTTTTTAAGATCAAAATCATCCCATTCTGGAAAACCATATTTATCTAAATCTTCAACAAGCTTTCTAGGTTTATTCTTAATAACCTTCTCATTTTCTTTATACCAAATACCTTTGATATTTTTCAAATTAAAATTTTTATCTAAAATCTCTTTTAAAGATTCTTCTCCTTCTCCAATACAAACAATATCAACATCTTTATTTTTTATAACTTCTTCAGGAGCTAATATTGAATGAACACCTCCAAAAATAATCTTAATATTAAAATTTCTTTTAATAAGTCTGGCTATATTAAGGGCCTGATTATAATTAAAACTTAAAATAGAAATTCCAATAGCATCTGGCTTCTCTTTTCTCAATCTTTTTAATAAATACTCTTTCCAGTTTTTTTTATTAAACATTAAATCTATTATAACAGCATCATGCTTTGTCTTGTTGTTAATATATCCTCTTAAAATAGCAAGAGACATTGTTGGCAAGAGAGCATATCCTTCATAATTTGGTTCAATTAATACAAGTTTCATAAAAGTTCTTAATTTAAACTATTAATAAAGATTCTTGTGGTTAATCAAACAAGTTTTTGTAAATAATAAATAGAATAAAGTTTCATTAATCTATCTTTTAAAGGTCTTGTATTACTAGTTACTTTTTTAAGATATTTTTCAGCTTCTTTTTTCTCATTAAAACTATAAAGCATCATACTTATTCCTAATGTTAAACCAGGATCTTTCCAAGTCAAGAGGGTTTTAGGAAGATTTTCTCCTTTTCTTTTAGCTTCTAAAAAAAACTTCAGGTTAAGATAGTATTGCATAAAAAAAAGATATTTGCTTCCTAAATAATCTTTAAAATAAACATAAGGAAGCTTCTTATACATAATCTTGCAAATATCTTTCCAATTATCTGATTTAATATTAAGATGCTCTTTTATTATTCTTTTAAAAACATATTCAACCCATTTTTTTGATTTTTCAAAAAATTCATCAACATCAAATTCTTTAACTTCATATCCATTCTCAAGCTTAGCTTTTGTTGCAATTTCAACAAATTTCTTATATTCTTCAGGAACATCTAGTTTTTGTATTTCTTTTACCTTGTCTTGATACTTAGAAACATACTTATTATAAAAAATAAGTAAAGCACTTGCAGAGTCTGTAAAACCTTTTACAGCATAAATACTTTTAATAATATCTGAATTTCCATCTGCAATTTGAAAATGGTCTAATTTATTAAACAAAAGCCTTATTGCATCTGATTTTGAAACCTTAATATCAGGCATTTGATTTAAAATATTTTTATCCCCATAAACAACTAAACTTGTCTTTAAATCAAAAGATCTTTGAGTAGGCATTACTTTTTTTAAACTATCTGTAGTAATAAAATGCAAATCAACATGAAAAAACTTGTTTTCATCATATTCTTCATTAAAATGTTCAACAATCTCTATGCCCCCTCTTCCAAGAGCTTTTGAACATTCTTCTCCAACTTCTTCTAATTTTTCACCAGAAATAGGCTTATCATTTACTAGATATAAATCATAATCATTTAAAGGTAATAGCTTACTATTTATTTTTTTAAAACTTCCTCCTTCATGCCCAAAACCTCCAAACATAACAATTGCTCTTGGTTTCCAATATTTTAAAACTATTTTTATAATTATATCTGTATCTTCTTGTATTTTCTTATCTGCTTCATTAGATACTGTGTATTTCATATTTTATTTTCTAGAACAAGACTATTATTAAACTTTCTTATTTTACATAATAACTTTTCCATGTCTTTTAACTCATTTTGCCAGATTACTAAACAATCATACCCATATCCTTTAAAATGATTTATTCTTTCTTGTTCTTCTTTAATTTCATGCCAATATTCTCCAAAAAATTCTATTAATTTATTATTTTTATAATCAATAAAATCTGGACACTTTCCACCAATAATAACCTTAAAATCTCCAACATATTTAAATGGGAAATCATGGCCTTCAAATAATTCAATTAAAAATGTTTCTTTTTTATTAGGTTTTAGATTTATAGCTTTTTTGTATTTTTTAATAAAATTAGTATCCTCTCTCCATCTACGTTTCCAATGTATTGAGAGTTTTTTCTTAGTTATTTCCGGACAAGGTTTTCCAATTTTTGATAAGGCTATTTTTCTTCTAACATCAGGCCTTTTTGAAACATTCTTATCTCCAGTCATCATTCCTTTTTTTGCTTTAGATTGTTTTCTTTTCCATTCATCAGAAAAAATTCTTCCCTTAAGTGCTTTCGATAATTTTAAGGATCTTTCGAAACTCCTTACATTCTTTTGAAATCTTTTGCTTATTTTCATACCTTTACTTATCTTATTTTTATGTACCTCAGTTAATTTTTTTCCTTTGTGCATTTGATGCCCTTTTTTAAATCCACAACCAGGGTTTTGATATCTCTTGTAACGTTTTTTCAAAGAGGTGCTTATATTTTTGACTCTCTCATCAATCTTTTTTGTTAAACCTTTATTCCAAGAGGGTTTACCTTTTAGCGATTCATGTTTACATTCTCTTGAACAATATTTAGAAATAGAAGCTCTACTAGACCTTATAGCATAAATTCTCTTGCAATAGCAACAAATCTTTTTAATTTCAAATTTCTTACCTCAAATTAATATATTAAAGAACCACTTTTATATAAATCTTTCCTTTCTCTTCGATGAAAAATCTTTTAGATGTCCAAAAACAGCCTTAACACCTGATAAATTAAATTTAAATTCTTCCCATGAATTAATATTTTTTAATCTTTGAAAAATATATTGAGGAGTTAGAAAGATAGTATATATTTTTTTTGTTATTGCTGCTATCTCTTCAGGAGTTGAATCTTTAACTTTTAAAACAGGCTCTCTCTGATCATATCTTTCATATTCTTTTTCTCCAAATATTAACCAATTATTTTTAACAGCTTCTTTCCAAAGAGGAGTTCCTGGATAAGGAATTAAAACTGTTGCTTGTAATAAATCTGCTTTTCCAGACTGCATTAATTTTTTTGCTAAATTAAAAGTGTTTAATGCATCTTGTTTTGTTTCCCAGGGATATGAAATTATCATAGTGAGGTGTACAGTGAGCTGAGCTTTTTTTGCCATTTTACAACCTTCAATTATATCTTTTACTTTAATTCCTTTGTCTAGCTTGTCTAAGGTTTCTTGATTAGCACTTTCTAATCCAAATTTTAATAATCTAAATCCAGCTTTTTTCATTAAATTATAATCTTCTTGTTTTAAAACTCCAAACCTCATATTACAAGAATACATTATTTTTTTATTAAAACCTCTTTCAATTAATCCATTACATAAATCTTTTAACCATTTTCCTGTCATTAAAGTTCCTGAATCATCAAAAATCTCCTTTACACCATATCTTTTAATTAACATTTCAATTTCATCTAGAACATTTTTAACACTTCTTTCTCTAAAACGTGGAAATAAACTAGGCCATGCACAAAACTTACATTTTCCCCACCAACAATCTCTTCCACTCATAATATAAAAAAATGGCCTTCCAATTAAATTATATTCTTTTTGATAAAGTTTCCATTTTGTTAACTCTCTATCAATAAAAGGAGCATCATCTAACTTACATTTTAATTCAAACTCTCCAGAATTCTTAATCTGCTTTCCTTGTCTATAATAAACTCCTTTTGGAAGTTTAGATTTTTTATCTTTAATATTTTTAACCAAATCTCTTAACATAAAATCAAAATCTCCTCCACAAATAACAAAATCAACCTTACTGTTTTTCATACTTTCTTCAGGAAAATTAGTAACATGATCTCCCATTAAAACAACCTGCATCTTAGGAAATTTTTCTTTTAAATCATCAACTAGTTTCCAATGCTGTTTAACAACAGGAGTTTTTGTTTCAAAAGCAAATAAATCTGGTTTTTCTTTTTCAATTAATCTTAAAAATCTATCCATATTAACTTTTTCAGCAATACAATCTAACCAAATTACATCATGTCCCTCTTGTTTTAACATTGTCGCAGCTGTGGCAGGAACAATAGGGTATATTATACAAGGATTTGTAAACCACTGAAACTGCCTGTTTTGACCTAAAGTTGCAGTTCCTTTTTCAGATTCTGTTGGTGGATAACCTATTAATATTTTCATTTTAACTTCTTAAAATACCCCCAAATCATTCCAATACCATAACTAAGATGAATCATAGGATATATTGGAAGTAGTAATGGAAATGCCTTAAAATCTTTATTTTTTATTGAATCATGTATTGAAAATACCATCATCAATAAGATATAGATTACAATTGGAACAAACCACCAAAACCAAATACTGCTTACATTTCCAACAACATTTCCAGTTATAGTTGGACGTATTAAAATACTTATTATTAATAATACAAGATATATTGTAAATAAACTTGGAACAAAAAAGAAAGGCATTTTTAATGTTTCAAAAAAACTTTCTTTAGCAGGCCTAACTTTCCCATAATTAAAAAATTGTTTTAACATTCCTCTAGAATCTGCTCTTCTTCTATGAAAAATTCTTATTTTAGGGTCATAAGCAACTTTATACCCTTGTTTTTTTGCATCTGAAATAAATTTAGGATCTTCTCCTGGAAATAAACTAGGATCAAATCTAACTTTATCCATAACATCTTTTCTACATATTAAATTAGCACTTGTCAGACTGGTTTCATCAACATCACAATCTTCCTCACTACAAGAATATCTACTTGCAAGTTTATATGCTCCAAATAAACTACTCAAAGCATAACCAGAGATTTTTGCAAAACCTTTATCATCATCAGGAGTTAGTTGAGGGCCTCCAACAATTTCAATTTCAGGATGTCTATTAAAAAAATCTTCAATTCTTAATAAATAATCTGATTCAATTTTAGCATCATCATCTAAAAAAACAATATATTTTCCTAATCCTCTATCAGAACCTTTATTTCTATTTTCACTAGGATTTAAACCTCTTACAACTACAACATGAAATTCACTTTTAGGATAATCTAATTTCTTTATTGATTCTATAATCTCAGCGCCTCTTTCTGGAGCAACAGGAATAACCAGTGTAAATTTCATGTAAGAAAATAAAGAAAAAAGGTTATAAAGATTTGTGAGGTAAAAGTATAACTAAATCATAAAGGCTTAAAACTTAATTCCTCTTCTTTCAACTTCTTCTAACATTGTTTGATAATTTTCTTGTGTAATACTATTAGGAAGTTTTATTTTAACTGCAATTTCAGGAAGTCTTTTTGTTATTTGTTTTGCCCTATAACTTGTTGCTCCTATTAATTTTAATAAAAATAACCTTCTTTGATAAGAATCTTCAACCCCTCTTTCACTACCAAATCTCTCCCCATAAACTTCATTAAAAATTATTGGCCATTCTCTTTCTGTTTCTGATGTAAAAGTACCTCTATATTTATGTTTACCAATATAACCTACTGTGGATGTCCTAATGTTCATCCAATCCCACATTACACACTGAGGTTCAATTGTTACTGCTTGTGCATTATGAAGTGTAAGTGCCTCAGTAAACTCATCTATCGACTTTGGTTTAATAGCAAAAGCCCTTTTTAGTGCTTGAAATACCATGCCAAAACGTTAATTTTTAGATTTATAAACCTTACTATCTTAAATCATCTTGTGAAACTTTAGCTTTTCAGGTAAGAGGGTATAAGCTCTAACTAAAAACCTTAAAGGAGAGTGTATTAATCTTAATCTAATAGCAGATAAAAACATAGTAACTGGGGTTTTTTTTAAATTAATATGTGACCCTACCTCATCATGCCATTCAGTTGGAATTGATTTAACTTTTCCTTTTTCTCTACGAACATAAAACAACAAATCAACATCAAACCCCCACTCACTTGAACCAATATTACTTATTATCTTCTCTAATAATTCTTTTCTAAAAAGTTTAGCCCCACATTGAGTATCTCTATGATTAAAAAAGAACAAACTTCTAACCAACATATTATAAATCCTACTAATAAATCTCCTAACTAAGCTTTGTTTTGGAGTTATTTTACTTTTTTTATCCCATCTATCTGCTATTATTCCATCATAATCATTAATATGCCTTACAAGGCCATAAAATGCACTAGGAGGAGTTGACATATCTGCATCAATAAACCCTATTAAATCCCAATTTTTCTTTATTGCATGCTTAAAACCCTCTGTTATTGCAAAACCTTTTCCACCCCTTTTAAAATCTAACATCTCAATCTCCTTATCCTTAAACCCACTAACAACTCCTTTTGTATTGTCTTTACATGCATTTAAAACAACAATAATAACAAAATCTAGTTCTTTTTTCTTTTTTAGTTCTTTAAAATAAGATAAATAGGTTTTCAAAGTTTTACTGATTCTATTTTCTTCATTATATGCAGGAATAACAATTGCAACCCTTTTCATAATTTAATATTTAAATATGACTTAAAAAACATATACAATATTAAAAATATATTATAAAGAGGTATTATTCCTTTCTCCAAATAAAAAACAAAGCAATAACTACTGGCAAAATACCTGAAAAAACCAATGATAGAATTGACATAGAAAAGACTTTTGCTGAACCAATTCCAAATAATGCAAATAAACTTATCAAGGTAGCTTCTCTAGTTCCAAGCCCATTAATACTAATTGGAATCATTGTTACAATAGTTCCAATAGGAAGAATAGCTAAATAATAGATTAGTCCAAGGTTAATTCCCAAGGATAGCCCAATAAAGTAGGTTATTAAATAAATAATAATCCAGTTGATAATGTTTAGTAAAAAGAACAATATAAAATATCTTTTTTTAGGAACTTCATCATAAAAAGAGTCAAAAACACTTTTTGCTCTATCTTTCATTTTTTTAGGAAGAAGATATTTATGAAAAAATCTTAAAACAAATTCACTTCTTTCTTTTTTTATAAAAAATAATGTTCCTAATACAAAAATAAGAAATATACTAATAAATATTCCCATAGGAACATTTAAAGTATCTTTAAAAATAAAAGAAAAGATTATTGCTGTAAAAATAATACTTGCAATATCTAAAATTTTATCAACAACAAAATTAAAAAAACCTTTTCCAAAATTACCTGTGTATTTTCTTAAATATTCAGCTCTAAGAACTGTTCCAAGTTTTGAAGGAGTTATAAATCCATAAAAATTAGTTATTAAATTAATTTTAAATGATTCAGAATAAGGTATTTTAATTTTTTGATAAACTGCAATAATATGCCATTTAAAGGTCTGTATAAAAAGCATTATAAAAACAAGTACTAGTGAAATTAGTAAATAATAAATATCAACTTGCAAAAGTTCTTGCCAAACCTCTCCTAAATCAACCTTTATTAAAACATAAACAAATAATATAATACCAATTATTGGCAAGTACTTTTTCCACTGCATATAAAATTTAGTTTTTTTCTTTATATGCATCCCTGAATAATCTTGTGAATCAAGATTTTCTTGTTTTTTTAATACATCTCTCATCTTATCCAAATAAAACCCCTTTAAATATAAATAAAGCTATTAAACATATAATAATCTGAAATGTAAAAATCAAATAAACAACATCTCTTTCATAAACTTTTCTTTTAAATTTCTTTAATATTAACAAAGATAAGTGTGTTAAACCATATATCTTATCATAAGGAAGTTCTAAACTTTTATCCTCATTTACTTTTGCAAAAGATTGTTTTACTAATTTTCCTCTAATTTTTAAAATAGTTTCAATAATATAAGGTATAAATATAAACAAAGCTATTTTCTCAAAATTTCCTAAGATGGCCATTATTGCAATTAATGCACCCAAAGAATATGTTAAAACATCTCCTGGAAAGACTTTAGCAGGATATTTATTATAAAAATAAAAAACAATTAAACTACTTACCATGCACAAACCAACCATGGCAAGCCATATACTTCCTGTTAAATAAGCTATTAAACTTAAAAAAAGCATTATTATAATACCTTGTCCAGATTCTAATCCATTAAAACCTGCTAAAAAATTATAAGTTGTTGCAGCACCTGCAATTCCAATAGGAATAATAACTATGGGATATAATAATCCAAAATTAACTAATCCAATAAATGGAACATCAATAACTCCATAACCTGCATTAATAACTACTAAAGGTATTGAAGCTACTAAGGCTAAAAACAATCTAAATCTAACAGATAAACCTTTGAAAGTCCATCCTAAAACATCATCAACAAAACCTACAAATGCTAAAATCAAAATACTGCATAATAATGCAAATATTTCAATTGTCTCACCATTTCCTCCTAAAATAAAAGTTCTAATTGCAATATAAGTTAAAACTCCTAAGACAAAAGAAACAATTACTATGACTCCTCCTGAAGCAGCAACATTTTTTATTTTATTAACTTTATTCATATCTTCCCATAAAAAACCAACCTGCCTGCACTTTTTTATCCATTTTCTTAGTGCATATAAACACAATGCAAAAGTGATTAAAAAGGGAACAATCAATGTAATTTCCATTTATAAGATAAATAACAGGAGTTTTTAAATATTAATGATTTTAAAGAGGTAATTATAGATTTAAAATTATGAAGGATATTCTTTTCTTATTTCTCTTACTAATTCTTTCTCTTCTGTATACTTAGGTCTAAAAAGGTTAGAAGAATAATAAACCCCTCCTCCCATTGAAATAAGAAATGTAAGACCTCTTAAAATAGGATAATCTACTTTTCCATCAGATGCATCAACTATTGCTGCAATGGCTGTTGCTGCTAGAATTCCTAAACTAGCTCCAACAAGAAGTGATCTCTTACCATAATTCCTTACTCTTTGAATTGAAGAATCTTCCCCTTTCCTTTCAGTATCCATCTTACTAATAAGTTATGAAATTAACCCTTTTAATAATTTCTATAATCAACTTTCTCCTACAACTGCCAGTCAATATACTTAGTATAATCTGTATCAATATATTCTTGTCTTACTTGTTCTTCACCTGTATATTCAATTTCCCAGATTTTTATTGGTCCTTGAATACCTTGATAATAGATAAATTCAGATAAGTCCATACCTTGATTTTTTAAATCATTTACTATTAAAGAATTTTGAGTATGTACTAATTTAAAATTAGGAAAATTATTTAGAGGATCATTCATTAGGTATATCTGAGACAGCATTCCTCTCATTAATCTAGGTGAAACAAAAATAGCAGCACCATGATCATTTTTTCCAACCCCTTGGTCTTTTACCTCTAATTTTGGGAACACAAACAAAGTAGCATCAATACCTGTCTGAAAATCATAAATCTTATTATTTACATATAAATATCTCATATCAACTTTGTATTGTCTGTTCTGATAAACCATTATTGCATAAGGTTGTCTATAATTTCCTAATTCTCCTGATTTATCAATTGGAAGTAACATTGCACCAACTCCAGCAGCTTGTCTAGGAAGGAAAACCTCTTTTCCATCTTGCTCAATAATAAGATCTTCATCTAAACTAACCCCTCCAGAATAAAATAAAGTAGTTTGATTTAGGGTTTCCTGTGTTTGGCTTTCATCTAATAAAAAAGTTCCAACCCAAGAATATTTATCATAATTAATATCACTTCCAATACTTGAAAATGCAGTATATTTTCCAAGATCACTGGAATCAATCAAATGATGTGTTGCATTATGATTATATAAAAATTCTAAAGCATCTGCTTGATTATCTCCTGTTAAAACTAATCTTCCCATTAAATAGTTCCAATATGCAATTGCATTTCCTCCATCTAAGATTGTTGCTCTTTCTCCAATACTTTGAACCCAATAACCATAATCCCACCAATGACTAAAAACAGCATCTTTAGGAGTATTTGTTCTTACCCATTCCATTGTTTGTTGCCACTGCACATTATAACCAGAAGGCACAAAATTATAAGCTTGTGATTTTGATGCCTGATAATATATAAAAAAACAATAAAGGCTACCTATAATAATAATTATTAAAATTATACCTATAATAACCTTAAATGTTTCATCCTTTGTTTTTCTAAATCTTCCAAAAGTCTCTATAATTAAAAAACTAGCAAAAATTACAGCAATTGGACCTAAAACCATTATTAATCTTACTGCTCCCCTTGCAGTAAATAATGTAAAAATAAATACTGCTAATAAAAATAAGTATTCTATTTTTATTTTTTCAAAACTTCTATCTCCTGCTTTGTAATATTTTCTATAATAATAAATTATAGAAATAACAAAAATTATAAAAGTAGCATAATAAAAAAACTTACTAATAAAATTATCTCCATTAAATACACTATCACCAGAATATCTAGAAAACACTAATCCTAAGAAAAATAAAATATAAAATCCTGTTAAAACCCATGCATCTTTTCTTTTTAATTTTGCTAACATTTTTCTAAATAACAAAATAGAACCAAGAAAAAATAACCAAAACATAATTGGAATATTTTTTATAAAAGGTCCAAAATTCTGACTCCACTCTTTAAAATTAGGTTGTCTATTCTCAGCAACAGTAATGTTCCACCTTCCTTGAATAGGTTTAAAGATAGTTTGATGAATTGCACTTATTTTTTCACTAATAAATAAAGGTCCTAAAAAGATTAAACTAAAAATTATAACAACAACAACAGTAACTATTAAAGATACAATTGTTCTTGGAAGTCTTGAATTTTTAATTAAACCTATTTGTGATATTTTTGTTTTCCAGACAATTCCATGGATAATCATTAGAAGCAATGCAAAAAATGCTAATCCTGATGAAAGCGAGGTGAAAAAATCAGTTGCACTGTATTTGTTTGAGAAAAGTATTAAAACTAAGTATGAAAGAATAATCCATAATGCATAAACTAAGAATTCTTTTTTCTTTACTTTATTTAAAATAAATGCTATAAAGCCTACTGCACCCATTGGAATAAACATATAAATAATTCCTCCCCAAACTAAACCCATCATACCTGTTGTAATACCTGCTAAAATTCCTAAAACAATAGATAATTTTATGTTTTCAGATTTCCATGCTTTTAAAAAGAAGTAATAAGAAATAAACATAAAAAAGAATGCAGCAGATTCTTTTTCAGGAATTCCTGCAATAGTTCTTGACATAAAAACAGGAATAACTATCATAAAAAAAGTAGATATTATTGCAATAATATTTGCCTTTAATTTGCTTTTTAATGATTTTCTAACAAAAACCTCTCTAACAAACAAGAAAAAAGCAATTATGGTTAAAACAAACATTATTACAGGAAAAATAGCAGCAGCAAATATAACACTTGTATCTGAAAAAATATTAAAAAAATGATAAGTCCAGTCAATCATATATGGTAAGAGTGTAGATTCAACAGTTGTATCAAATCCTAAAGGAACATTTCTCATATAATCTCTAGCAGGTAAAGACCCTTGTTCTACAATTATTTCTGCATATCTTTCAAACAACCACGGATCTAAATCAGGCCCTAATGTCCAAGTATTTGTTGTAATATCCCATAAACCAGGTTTTCCACCATGATCATGCATTGGCATGCTTCTAATATAAGCTCCTAAAATAACAGCAATAATTAATAAAATTATAACCCACCATTGTGTTTTCTTTAAAATTTTAAAAAACTTTTCCTTTCTTTTTCTTAATATCTCTTCATCAGATTCATATCTTTTAGGTTCAGAAGAATAACTTACTTTTGTTCTTGTAACTTTAGTATCTTCAACACCATCACTAGTAATTTCAACCCTTTCAACACTCTTCTCTTCAACTCTTATTAAATCTTCAGCATCCCTTTCATCCATTATTTCTTTTATAATAATAACTTTTTAAAGTTATCTTTGGTGAATAGGATATATGTTCTTTGAATAAAATTGATATCTTTTAAACTTACACGCTTGAACTACTCCTGCTAAACATTGTTCATAGATTACTAATACTTTTTTCATAAAAAACTTAGAATTAACCTAATATTCTTTCAATTTCATCTATTAATTCTTCTGCATTTTTTTCTACTTCAATACTTTTCATTCCACAAAAACCACATTCATCTGCATCTTCTGAATCAAATCTATAATTACAGTTCTTACACACATATTTTGCCATTTTCTAAAATAACACAGGAGTTATAAATACCTCAATTAAAGCAGCTATAAACAAAACTACAACTGCTATTATTATTAAATTAAGTGAATCTTGTAAAATAACCCAAAATTTTTCTGAACGAACATCATGTTTAATAAAAGCAACACTAATAATACCTCCTGCTAAAGCAGCAATAAAATAAGCACCTATTTCAGGAACTCCATGAATCATATATCTTGATATGGCAAAAGGTAGATTTGCTAGATTAGATTCAGAAAAAATCCCAATTGCAGCACTAATTACACTGGCATTCCAAGCTAATATAAATATGGCTCCGGCTCCAAACACAAGACTAAAAATCAACGTAAAAATCAAAACATAGATATTGTTTGTAAAAATATTAATAATCTTTTCTTTTGCAGTTAAAAAACCAGTTGTTTTATTCTCTACTATACCATACTCTTGTGTACATTGGTCAAAATTAGCAGGTCTATTAATCATACAAAAAGTTTCAATTTGTGCTTCAAAACTATTGCTTCCATCTTCAAAAACAATATACCAAAATGAAAATGCAACAATAAATCCAAAAAATAAGAACATTAAATAAGTAATGGCTTTACTATGTTCTTTTAATAATCTAAAATATCCAACAATTTCAACATCTTTTTCTTCTTCATTTTTAAATGCAAAATATAAAAAAGGAATTGTGAACATAACACAGAAAGTAACAACTAAAATACCTCTATATTTTGAAAGCACTGGATCTGATGAAAATATCCAATGAGTTAAAAGAAGAGCAATAGTTGCATAAAAAGCACCAACAAAAAACATTTCCCACGGCCTTTTTTCAGCTTTCAACGGATTTACTAACATTTCTAACATAATAAGTCACCTTTTTTATCCTTAACTAAGGTAATTAAGGTTTTTAAATATTATATTACTAAGATTTTTATACTCTCCATTCTTTATCAGAATATAAAAAGAAGATGAAACCTAAAAGACTATTTAAAAAAATAATAAAAGATATTAAATCTATTAAGATTCAAGGAGCTAAAAATGTAGCTAAAGCAGGATTTATAGCTTATAAATTAATTCCAACAAAAAGAACAAAAAATAAAATTCTTTCTCTTCGTTCAACAGAACCAATGCTTGAAAATGTATTAAAATTAGCAGATAAAATATCTTATAGACAACTTCTTAAGAGGATTGATGATAATCAAGAAATAATCAATAAAAATATTTATAAACTAATAAAAAATAATTCAGTTGTTTTTACACATTGCCATTCATCTTCTGTAATTAATGCATTGATTTATGCAAAAAAGAAAGGAAAAAAATTTGAAGTTTACAATACAGAAACAAGACCCTTATACCAAGGAAGAATAACTGTTAAAGAATTAAAAAAAGCTAAAATTAAAATTACAATGTTTGTAGATGATGCAGCTAAGATTGCTTTAACAGGATCTCAAAAAACAAGAGATGTAGATATAGTCTTTTTTGGAGCAGACGCAATAACAAAAAAAGGAAGTTTTAATAAGGTTGGAAGTGGAATGTTTGCACAAATTGCAAAAGCAAATAAGATTCCTGTTTATATTGTTGCTGATTCTTTAAAATACACATCAAAACCCATTGAAATAGAACAAAGAAACAAAGATGAAGTATGGCATACTTTTTTAAAAATTAAGATTAGAAATCCAAGCTTTGAACTAATTGAAAGAAAACACATAAAAGGAATTGTTAGTGAACTTGGAACTTTATCTTATGGTGATTTTATAAGAAAAGTTAGACATTAATATTTATTAATATAATTCATGGTCTGCAGGTCTTATCGTCATCCCATTTATCCCATTATCTCTCTCGAGTTCCTCAAAAGTGTATTCTCTATCTGGAGTTTCTAATTCTTGAGTTAATCTTCGAGAACCTTTTTGACTTAATAAAACTGTTTGCGTTTCAGAATCATAAGTTTTAAGAACTCTTCTATACCAATGCATATGTGTTTCAGCTTCACAATCATGCGCACTTGATTCTAACCATCTTCCTTCTAAAAGTAAATTTTCTAAGGGAACCCCCTGTTCAAGAGCCCTATAAAGAGGGTAAGGAGGATTTGGAGGTGTTAGTTCACTATCTGAGACTATATCTTGAGGCATATTATTTTATAAAATTATTTATTCTTTTCACCTTCTTTTCTATACTCTTTCTCTATTTCTCCAATTAGGTTCATCATCTCGTTTTGTAGCTCTTCAAGCCTAGTCATAATCTGAATTTTACCATCTGATAGTTTATTAATTTGTTCTTCAACAACCTTACTAGTATCACCTACTGTCTTTTTAACATAATGTCCTCTTCCAACTTCAACAATAAGATTTTTATCTTTAATTTCAACTGGAATATAAATTTTCTTACCTATATTCGCAAGAATTTCTTTATTTTCTTTTTTATCAATTTCTTCTAAACTAGCCTTTAAGTCCTGCATTTCTTTGATATTTTGCTCAATCATCTGTAATTGTTCATTAAAATGATTAGCTTCTTGCTCCATCATTTGTATCTTTATAATTGATTCTTGATTCATAATGCCTCCAGAATATATATGTTTTTAAATATTTGGGTTTATACATCTTTATAAAAAATGAGGACAATAATTAACTGGTTTGAAAAATATCCTGCTATTTCATGGACAATAACTATCATAATTGCAGGGACTATTTTTTATTTATCTTCAAAAACATTCCCTCCTGGACCTCCTGCAATAAGCAACCTAAGTATATTTTATCATTTTTTTGCATTTTTCTTTTTAGCAGCTTTTTTATCAATATCTATGATTAAAGGAAAAGTAAACAAGTATCTTATTCTTATGGCAATAATAATTGTTGCTTTATATGGAATATCTGACGAGATTCATCAGTTATTTGTTCCTGGAAGGCACTTTTCTTTATATGATATTTTTACAGATTCAACAGGAGCATTAACAGCAAGTACAATTTATCTTGGCCTTTGTTTTAAGAAATAACCATAAATTCACTGTAATTTAAACAACTTACTTAGGAGTAAGCTTAGGACAATAGATGCTATAATATACCACCATAGCCAGGCTGGAAAAAATATAAATACTTTTGATAAAGGAGTATCACCATAAACACTCCATAACCACCTGAATAAAATTAAAACAGGAATCATAGTTATTATCATAGGTTTAAAAGATTGTTTCATTTGTTCAGGCATGTCTTGCATCATCTGCTTGTTAAACTCCATCATTTTTTCAGGATTATTTCTATGCTCTTTTATTTTTTTTCTTAATTCTTTTTGCCTAGATTTTATTTCCCTCATTTTTTCTCTATCAGTCATATAAAATCTAACAATTGTAACAAAAAATGAAACAAGAAAAGATATAGTAATAATAGATAAATACGGATTTGTTTGCATAAATTCAGTTATTCCCATTTTTCACCTTTTAGAGTATATAATATAAATAGTTAAGAGAGGTTTTTAAAGCTAACTTAGAAGTTTATCTATGTGCTCCTAGGTGACATATGTCACCTTGTTATACACGAAGTTTATCTAATCTACTTATACAGAACTTCCTTAGGAAATTTATTCATATCTTATTCTGACCATCTCTGTACTTAAAGGATTTCCTACTTTACTAGGATATTCTAGAACTATCTCAACACATTTTAAAAAAGTACATTGACCACAACAAAAATAATCATCACTTCCATTAACCCTTTCTGCAAGTCCTTCGGTTATAGGCCTTGAGCAGTCTTCATATGAACAATTAATTTGTTCTTTTAATACAACAACTTGAACATCCATTTTCATTGAATTAATATATTTATTAATATAAAAAATTATTGAGCTTAACTACTACTGCCCATAAACTTCTTCATTGCAGGATTCATATCCATTGCATGTTGTTGTGCAATATTCTGATAAAGCTGGAATATTATCATAATTCCAAGTAATAATGCAGTTCCTCCAACTAAAGCACCTAATACATCTGCCAGTGCTGCTAAAAGACCTATAGCCATTCCTCCCATTACAGTTAAAGGCATAACATATCTTGATAAAATTGATTCTAATATTCTTTGATCTTTTCTAAATCCAGGTATTTGCAATCCTGATTTTAAAATATTTTTTGCTTGTGCACTTGCATCCATTCCACTTGTTTTAACCCAGAAGACACTAAACAATGCACAGAAAAACATGTAAAATATTATATGTCCCATAGTTTGACCTAATAAATTAATTTCAAAACTTCCTTGAATTACTCTTTGTATCAGGTTTGTTGAATGAATCCAATATAAAATACCACTTACTGGTTGCCCATTAACAATATTTCCTAAAAATGTAGGATGTCCTAACCAGTTTTGTAATAAACCTCCAAATAATTGTAAGTTAGCAATTAAAGCAGATGTTAAAATAACAGGAATAACTGATGCATAAAAAAACTGCAAAGGCCATTTCATACTATAACCTCTTAATCTATCATAACTTAATGGAATTTCAATTTTCAAAGACTGTGCCCAAACAACAATTAAAAACAAGATAACTGTTGCAACAATTGCAGTTAAGGCAAGTAACATTCCTTGTGAATCTCCAATCATTAAACTAGCTATTAAAGAGATTATCTTTCCAGAAGCTTGAAAACTTCCTTCAGGTCCTAAAAATCCAAAGCTAGCTGTTATTAATCTCCAACCAACTCCTGCTGCTATAAATAAACTAACTCCTGAACCAAATCCCCATTTTTGACAAACTTCATCCATAAATAATATTACCAAACCTCCTAAAATCAATTGAAATATAACAATAAAAAGAAAACCAGGTGCTGCTTGGATTCCACCCATAGCTACATACACTATAGCTTCAAATAATATAAAGAAAAATACTAATAATTTTTGTAATCCTTGGAAAAATTTCTTTCCTTCTGGTGTTGAAGTATCAATTTCTAAAATCTGACTTCCAACTAAAAGCTGCAAAATAATACTAGCCATAACAATTGGACCAATACCTAGCGATATTATAGAACCAAAACTAGTTCCCATAATTACTGCTAAAAATTCAAATTGTTCTAAAAAACCAGCATCTGCTCCATAAAGAGAGATATTTGACATAATAAAAAATGCACCCAAAATTATTAAAGTCCATTTTAACTTTAAATTAAAACTTAGTTTTTTCTCTGTTGGACCCTTTACTTCAGGTAGATTCTTTAAAATATCTCTAAGTGCCATCTTTAGTTATTGTCCTTCTTAGTATCTATTATTTTATTACCCTTAGGGTTAGGCTTCTCAGTTGATTGCTTAATCTTCTCACTCTCCTTGTTCTGTGTAGGATTACTAGTACTTTCCTCTTTTTTTCTTAAAACTTCAACTTCTCCTCCAGCCTTTTTAACTCCTTCAATAGCTTTCTTACTAGCTTCTTTAACTTTTAATTTAACTTTTTTTGTTAATTCTCCTTCTCCAAGTAATTTGTATTCCCTTAAATCTAAAACTTCATTTTTACCAAATTTTTTCATTAAATTATCATAATTTTTTTCTATATCTTTTAAATTAATTTTTAAAACCTTTTTTCTTTCAGTTCCTCTGCTTGTTATTCCTTGTTTCCCAAAATAGTTATTTCCATATAATTTTGTTATTAATGTTTTTTTCTGATCTGCTCTTTTACCACTTCCAGCCATTCCAACACCACCTTTATGTCCACTTTTTCTCCATTTTTTTCTAGCCCCATGTCCGTGTGTAGATCCTCCCCTATGCCCTACTGATTTTTTTGTTTTTTTGAGTTTCATTTTAAATCATCCTCTCAATCAATTTATTTATATCCTGTTTATTATTTCCTAAAACTCCTTTAGGATATTGTAACTTACTTTTAATTCCTTTTCTTGGAGGATGTAATCTAAAAAAATCTTTTAATTTAAAATCAGAAAGTTTTTTACCTTCAATTAATCCACTAGCAACTTTACTTACATCAACATCAGTTTTTTGTTTATTTCCTTCAACACTTTTTCCTCTTTCTTTGATTAATTTAGTTAAAGTATCTTTATCAATTTCACCATAAGCAACATAATACTTAACTTTTTCTAACATCCCTTTTAATGCTTTATTTTTTGTATTAATTAAAACACAAGCATATTTTCTTCTTAATCTTAACTTATCTAAAGCAGTAACAATATCTTTTTTTACCTTAACCATTCCTGAAATTCTAACTACAGCTAATAATTCTCCTGATGTTTGCTTTGCTACTTTTGTTTTTTCTTGTTTTTTTTGTATTGTTTCTTCTTCCATCTTGTAATTTCCTCTAAGAGGTTCTTTCCAACTTTTATTATGCCTTTTTGAGCTGTTTTCTTAAGCTACTTCAATACTATCTTCTGAAAATCCAAGTTTTACCAAAGCTGTTTTGGTAGTTCTTGAATGATCTCCTTGCAGTTCAACAGTATTCTCTTTTACTGTTCCACCACAAGCAAGTTCATGCTTAAGGTTTTTTGCTAATGCTTTCAAATCTATTCCTTGAAAGCCAGAGATTATAGTCACTAGTTTTCCAAACTTTTTCTTCTCTGTTCTTACGTGTATTCGCTGTTCTGTTTTTACAATCTCTTCACAAACACAAGCTTGCAAAGGCAATCCACATTTTGGACATATATCCATTTGTTTATTTTTTCTTTGTTTTTAAATCTTCAGCAGATTTTTTATTATTTAATCTGTTGAATGTATGTAATCTTGCAATAGTCTTTTTAATTTCCCTAATCTTAATTTTCCCACCCTTTGCCAAATTAACTTTTTCTTTCATTAATTCTGTTCTTAAGTCTTTAATTTTTTCTCCTAGTTCTTTATCTGACATCTTTGCAATATCTTTTGATTTTAAAATAGCCATTATTCTATTTCCTCCTTACCAAGTTTTTCCTGTTTATTAAGATTATCTTTTTCCTTTGCATTAGTATCTTCTAATTTATCACCTTTTGTAGCTTTGGCTTCTATTATTGGTTTAGCTTTATCTTGCTTACTCTCATTATCCTGTTTAACATTACTAATATCTTCTTTTAATTCTTCATTAATAATATCTTGAGGAACACCTTCTTCAATTTCTTGTTCAATTTTCATAGCAGTTCCATCTTCTTCAGGTTTAACTTCAATAGTTTCTTTGATAACATCCCCATCCTTAAGTCCTGAAGCTTCAATATCTTCAGTTTCTAGCTTAGTATGTTTTCTTTTTTCTTTTTTAGGTTTATCTTCTTTCTTAGTTTTAACATTGTCTTTCTTTTTTGGTTTTTCAAGCTCTTTAACATCTTCTAAAACTCCTCCCCTAATTATTGCCCTTAATTCATCATTAATATCAATTCTATCATAGATTCTAGCAGTTGGAGGCATAATAGCAACTTTAACTCCTATGATTCCTGTTTTTGTTAGTGCAGTTGCTTGAGATCTATGAACTTCTTTACTTGATTCTCCAGCTTTTTTTAAATAACCTTCTGCAAATCTCCAAGATCTTGCTCTCTCACTTGGTAATTTTCCTGTTAATCTTAATTCGCATCCCAAAGCACCTGCATTAATTATTTCTTGAAGTTTTCTATATGCAATTACTTTAAACTTAAGATTACCCATTCTTTCTAAAGCAAGGGCAATATCATCTGCAACTAGTTGTGAATCTAATAAAGGATTCTCAATTTCTTTAATTTCAATATGTGGATTTTCAAGCTTAAATCTTTTCTTTAAAACACTTGTTAATTCTTCTATTTTTTCTCCTCTTCTACCAATTACTAATCCAGGTTTGCTAGTTGATACTATAATCTTTTCACCAACAGGAGTATATTCTATATCTAATCTTGAAATCTTACCTTTTCCAAGATCTCTTCGGATATATTCTTTTATTCCAAATTCTTCTTTCTTTAATCTGATAAATTTTCTTGCTTCCATATTTAAATTCCTTCTTGGGATTTAAATGCCCTAAAAATTCCCTTGGAATTTTTGGGCACCAAAAACCTTAAGTTTTTTAGTGCTTGAATATCTTTAATTTTCATAGTATTACATTCCTTTTGTTTTTTCTAAAGCAATTAAACATGCTTTAGCTAAATTTAATGTTGTTCTTATTTTACCATTAGTAACACTATAAACATCTTTGATTCCTGCTAATTTTAAAATCTTTTTTAATTCATCTCCGACAACTAATCCAGTACCTTGAGGAGCAGGCATTAATTTAACCTTACAACTTCCTGCTTTTCCTTCAACAATGAATGGAACTGTATGAGGTTCTCCACAAGTACAATCAAAACTTGCACAAGCTCTGTTTATTTTCATAATATTAAGTTTAGCATAACGAACAGCTTTTGCTCTAGCAGGCAAAGTTTCTTTTGCTCTTCCATAACCAGCTCCAACATACCCATCTCTATTTCCAACAATAGCCATACATGAAAAAGTAGGAACATTTCCTTCTGCAGTTTTTCTCTGAGTTTGTCTCCAAGCTCTTCTTTTACCACCACCAAACTTTCCTTTTGCCTGGCCAATATTTAAAATATCAGAATCAACCTTTATTAATGAATCAACAATTTCAGGTTCTAAAATCTTATAAGTTAAAGCCTTGTCTATTTCTTTAATTTTTCCACTTCTAACTAAAATTCCTAATTTTGTTTGTGGTTTCCAATCATCAAGTACTTTAATTTGTTGTTCTTTGATTCTATCTTCTCTTAACTTTGTAATTTCTTCTTTACTTCTTTGAGGTCTTTGGTCTCTTTGGCCCCATTGACCTCCACGACCACCTTGACCTCCACGACCCCTTTGCATTGGTTTTCTTGGTGCTGGCATTTTATTCTTTTCCTCCTAATTTATCTTTAACATCATCAAAAAAATCATATTTCTTTATTTTTTCATCATCAGGAAAGATTTTTTCTCCAACACTAATATTAATTCCTGAATCTTTAACTCCTTTAACAGCAGCATAGATTCTTGAACCTTTTGTGTTTGGAATCAATCCAGAATCTAAAATTAATTTTTCTTTTATTTTATCTTTTGCTTTTTTACCTAATAATAAACCAGCTAAATAAGCAGCAGCTAGACTTTTCAAACTTCCTTTTTTATCTTCAGGCCATCCATATTTTAAAAGATTCTTAGTGCTTATTGTAAGAACCACCTTATCCTGAGCTTTTTTGCTTTCAACAATATTTAATATTAAATATTTATTACTTTTTCTTACAACCAGTCTTGGAAATCCACTTTTAAGTAAGATTACTCTCTTAGTATAATTTGTTTTTGATTCTTGTCTTCTTTTCTTATCTAATTTGCCTTGTCTTTTTGCCATATTTATACCTTAAACCCTCATTGCTAAAGATTCCCTTTCATTTTTAATCCTTTCTAATGTTTCAACTTCATCAGAGGGATTAAATCCCATCTCCTTTAAAATTAAATGATTCGCTGATACTAATTCATAAGCTCTTCTATTGCTTTGAAGAGCACTAAGATAATCTTTTCTTGCTACAGCATCTTCAACTAATCCTATTGCATTTCTCACATCTCTAATATTACTTAAATATTCTCCAACATTTTTCACATAATCTACAATACTTTTTAATAAACTCATTTTATTTTCTCCTTAGTTTTTTTTGTATCTTCAACTTTCTTTTTATTAACTCTCTTTTCTTCTTTCTTTTTAGTTTTTTTACTAATAATCTTTTTATTTAAATTAAGTTCAATATTTTTTAGATAATCTCTAAAATGGGATTTGCTTTTAAAATATCTCATTCTTATCTTATTTCTTAAATCCTGGTATAATTCTCTATCAACAACTCCCTTAGCTCTTAAATCCTTTAAATAGGCTCTTAATTTTCTTGTAATTTTAACATAAATCTGCTTTCTTTTGTTTACTGTTTTCTTAATTTTTCCAGGACCTCTTCTTGTCTTTCTTCTAACTATTTTTTTCCTTCCTTTAACAGGTTTAATACTAATTATTCCTTCTTGTTTTAAGCCCAATATGTCTTGTTTTGTAATTGCTTCTTTAATTTCCCCCAGGTTTTCACTATTAAACTTAATTCTTCCTTTTCCAACTTTTAATGCTTTTGCTGCTAATGCTTTTTTCTTAGATAAGTTCATTATAATTTACCTCCGGTTTCTACTAAACTCCTATTAATGTTTACCCCATAAGGAGATAATCTTGCTTGCTCTCTATAATCTCCTGATAAACATTTAGGGCCTGTCATTGCTTGATCTATAATATCTTCAGCCATACCTCTTAATAAGGGATCTTCTACTCCTGCATCTCCTGCTAATTCTACTGCAAAATGAAATAAATCATTCATTTTCCTTCCCCCTTAGATTTATCTTTAATTTTAGTATCTTCTACATCCTTTGATTCAATTTTAGGTTCTTGAACTTTAGGTTCTTCTTCTTCCTTTTCTTCCTTCTTCTCTACTTTATCATCCTTAACATCCTCTGTCTTTTCTTCTTCTTTTTTCTCTTCAATCTTATCTTCTAATTTTGATTCATCTTTCTTACTATCTTCTTTTTTCTCTTTTTCTTCTGCTTCTTTTTTCTCTTTATCAGCCTTTTCTTTTGCTTTTTTATCTCTAATAAGTTTCTTATCCTGTCTTTCTTTTGATTCATCTTTTGTTTTTTTTATTTTTTCATCTAAATCTTTTAAGAATTTTTCATAATCTAGATTTAATAATTTAACTTTATCTTTAGCAGATGCTTCAGCAATTTGTTTTTTCTTTTTATTTCCAACACTTCCAACAACCCCTATCCTATCTTCTTTAATCTTCTTTAAATCTTGAACATTAAATACCATAACAACTTTCTTTCCATTAATTAAATCTCTTTCCTTCTTATTAGTTCTGAATCCAATTTTAACTTTTCTAACATGCCCCTTCATACTTAATCTTATTTTGTTATCTCTTCCTTTAGATTTTCTATAAATCTGCTTTTTCTTTCTTCTTACTCCTAATTTTGAATAGTTATGAGCATTTGTTCTTTGAAATTTTGGTTTGTTCATTTTGATTTCTCCTGTCTTACACTTAATTCTCTATTAAATTTATCATATAATTCATCTGATTTTCTATATTCTGTTAATTTAGGGCTACTTAAATCAACAGATCCATCTTTATCACCCTCTCCCTTAACTAAGTAATCCCTATATTCTATAACCAATCCAAATTTTCTTATGGTAGCTAAGCACTCTTCTGATGAACAGATCACCATCTCTCTTCTCTTCTTAATAGTTATTGTATCTCCTCTTCTAAACAATAAAGGATCAATATGTTTGTCTGTTCTATCTAATTGAATTTCAAATCCGGTGTTTTTTAATCTGTTCACCATTATAAATAAACCCTCCCTGGTTTTTCAGTTATAAATATTCCATCCTGGTAAATTCTTCTATCTTTATTTCTAACTTTAGTTCCTTTTTCAATTCTAGTTGCAGAATCTCCTGCTTTTTCAATATCATAACTTTTAATTTCAATAGTATCTTTATCAACTTTAACATCAACTCCTTCAAGTAACTTAATTCTTCTATCTTTCTTTTCACCTAAAAAATTCTTAACAACTATTTCATTATTTCCCTTATCAAAACTAACATTCATTGGAAAATGAACATTTGCAATAGTTAGGTTATATGTAAAGCCTTCTGTTAAACCTTTAATCATATTATTTATATGTGCTTTAAAAGTTCCAAATAATTTTCTTTCAATTTTTCTAGGTCTTTTCGCACTTAGAAGAACTTTATTTCCTTCAACCTTAATATCAAGCAAAGATATTAATTTTCTTTTTAATTCTTTATCTTCTTTTTTTATAATTAAAATATCATCTTCAATACTAGCAATTATTCCTTCTGGAATTTCAATTTCTTCATATAATCTGTTTTTATTAGTTTTTGTTTTGCCTTCTTCCATCTTAATACATATATGCAACTAAGCATCCTCCTAAATTCTTTTCTTCAGCTTCATCATGTTTCATTAATCCTTTATTTGTAGAAACAATAACAAATCCAAAATTCTTTGCAGGTAAAAATCTTCTAACATAAAAATTAATTTTACTATTTTTTACAGTATATCTTGGTTTAACAGCCAAAATCATATTTAAATCCTTTATCACAATTTTAAGTTTATTACCATTAACATTATAATCTAAATAACCTGATTCTTTTGCTATGTCTAAGATATTTCTCAATAGTTTTGAATGTTTGTTTAAAACTACTTCTGTTTTCTTTGCTCTCTTGGCATTCATTATTTGGTTTAATCCATCTGCAACTATATCTTGACTCATTTTAACTCCTAACTAAATTTTTTAAATCCTAAATCTTCAGCAATCTCTCTAAAACAATGTCTACAAAGATTTAGATCATAACTATTTATCATTGCACCAAATCGACCACATCTCTCACATTTCTTCTTAGTTATTCCTGTTGTTCTGTCTTTTGGTTTATTATGTTTGATATACCTAGCTCTCATTGCAGGCCTATTTCTAAATTGCTTTAACATTTTTCTCCAATCACTTGCTGTCATTTTATCTTGTTACCTCCGGTTGAACTTCTTGTAATTGATCTAATAAACTATGATGAGGTTGGGTTCCTCTTCTGTGAGTTCCTAAACTTCTTCTCCACCTAACTCCTTCAAGATTGTACTCAATATCTTCAAAATAACTTTCATCTGTTTGCCCAGCATAAATCATTGTTCTTACAATTGGTAATTCTGGATCTATTTCAAAAACCATGTGGCGTTCTATCCAAGGATGATAACCACATCCACCTTGAACTTCAATGGTATCTCTTACTTTTAAGGAACCTGAAGCTACAAGTTCTCTTAGTTCAGATGATTGCCAACAACAAGGATGGTGTGTCATTTTATTTTCCTTCAACCTCCAATCCAAAATTTTTAATTAAATAATCAATAATTTCTTTCTTAGTAACTTCTTGTTTTTTAGGATAATCTCCTTGTTTTATTTTTCTTAGTTTAACCCTTTTACCTTTTCTTTTAAAAACAAGCATAACCTCAAATCCTAAGATACCAATATCTCTGTCATATTCTAATCCAGGAACTTCAATATATTCAGGAATTCCAAAACAAACTTGATTTTCAGCAATTTGTTTTTTCTTGAGTTTATTTTCTATAGCAGAAAAAAATCTTTCTAATAATGACTTAATATTCTTTTTATCTCTAAGTGTTATTTTACAGCCACTTTTCTTACCAGGTGCTATTCCAAATGCAGGAAATCTTTTTTTAGATTTAACAATATAAATTTTCTTACTTCCTGTTATCATCTCTAATAATTGAACAGATTTTTCATGTTTTTCTTCTGTTCCACCGCAATGTAAGACCATTTTTTCTATTTCAATTTCTCTCATCTTGTTATCTGTCTTATTTTTTTTAGTTTTAGTATCTTTCACACTATTACTTTCTTGACTACTCTCGCTTAATGGCTTATCTACCTTATCTTGTTTAATATTACTAATATTTTCTTCTTTTCTTGGTTGTTCTAATTCATTCATTTTCATTTCTCCATAACAATTACGTTTTTAATCCAAACATTTATTTTTTTACCTTCTTCATCAATAACTTTTGCAAGGCTTTTTCCACCCCTCTCAATAATCTCCTCAATTTTTCCTTTATGTCCTGCATGCTTACCTTCAAAAACAAAACCTTGTTCTCCTTTTTCCATTTTAATAATCTTTTCAATTTTTTTATCTTTAAAATTAAAAATAACAGAATCACCTGTATCTGCTTTTTCTTTACTTAAAATATTTCTACCATCTATTAAATTAAACTGAAACTTATCTTTTCCTAATGTTTTCTTTCCAACAATTTTTATTGTTTTTGTTTGAGCATCTTTTTCAGAAACTTCTTCAAAAGACATTTTTTTATGTTCATTTAACCCTACTTTATAGTTTTTCTTTCCAACACTTAGAATATCTAATAATCCAAGAGGATAATTTCCTTCTCTTATTTCTTTTCCATTTATTTTTATTTGCTTTTCATTAATAGATTTTTGTAATTCTTTTTTTGTCTTAACTAAATCAAGAACATCTCTCATAACAACTACAAGAGGTATTGAACTAGTCTTATTATGAGTACTTACTGCTAAGTATTTTGTTCCTTTTCTTGGTATTGGCCAAGATTTTCCAATATTTTGTCTATTTATGTGTGTCATTTTATTTTCTTTCTCCTCTTGTTTTAGCCACTAAAGAAGCCTTTGCTTGTCGTAATTGCGCATTATGTCTTATTTTTGCAGTTAGTTTTTCATGTTGTCTTCTTGCATAGTTATAACCTCTTTCTGCTGTGCTTCCTTTTGCAAAATCTCCACCTGCTCCATGCATTTCTCTAATATCTTTAAACGCTTTCATACCTAATTCAGCTGTTTCAAGGTTTTTATAATGAGGTGCTGGTTCTACATATCTCCCATCTGTTCTTACATGATTCATTTTTCTGCCTCCTTATCTTTCTCTTTAACATCTTTCTTGCTTTCTTTTGGCAAAGGTTTTGGTTTAATTTCTTTCTTTTTTTCTTCAGTTGCTTTTCTTTCTAAAGCAATTTTTCTTTTTTTATCTTCTAAATTTAATTCTTTAATTTGTAAATTTGACACATTAAAGTAAACTCCTACTTTTGTTCCATCTTTCTTAGTTCTATATATTCCTTCAATACCTATTCTCATTTTCTTTAAATCAACAGTTTCAATTTTTCCTGTTCTTTTCTTAAACTCTCCTCTCATGATTCTGATTGTATCTCCTTTTCTAATTGGAAAGTTTCTTTTTGAATATTTTTTTCTTAATTCTTTTGATAAATTTGCTGACATCATTTTTCTTCTAAGATGTAACGGAGCATTAGTTCTGTATTTTCTCTGCTTTCTTGGCTGTTTACTTGCCTTCCATTTAATTGAAAATTTTTGTTTCATTTTTTCTTCCTTCCTAAATATCTTGATATACTAATAGTTCCTAAATATCCAAAGGATGTTATAACAACAGGAGTTAAAGCAATTCCCGTAAAGAACAGTACTGGATTATCAGTTTTATATCCAGCGAACATTAATCCAGCGCTGACAACTGCTCCAGCAATTGGTAAAATATATTCTTTAGGTTTTCCTTTTAAAAATGCTCTGTCTATCTGTCTATCAACTTTCTCTAGCACATCTGTTAATCCTTCTTGTTTCATTTTTAATTATCCTCTGGTGTTCCAATACGTGTAACTGTAAATCCATATCTATATTTTCCTTCTCTATCATATGCTTGCCCAATAACCTTGTTTCCATCATCATCTACTTCTAGCCAAGATTTTCCCTTTAAAGTCACTCCTTGTTTAGTTTTACCTCTAGTTTCATGCATCATTCTTACTAATACATCTACATGTTCTTGTCCTACTCTTTGTAATTTTTGGTAATTTTCTGCCATCTTATAGCACAAACCTCGCTATTTTATTTACAAAAGGCCATCTTTCTCCTGCTTCTTTAGCAATAGGCCCTTTAATTTGAGTTCCTTTTGGATTTCCTTTTTCATCTTTTAATAAGGCAACAGCATTATCCGTAAATGCAACTCTTTCTCCTGTATTTCTTCTATATGGTTTTTTAACTCTAATTACAACAGCATCAAAAACTTCTCCCTTCATTTTGTGATCTCCCTTTCTAACAGATACTTTAACCCAATCTCCAATCTTAGCATATTGTTGTCTTCCTCTTCTAGTCTTTCCACCTTTTACACTAACTATCTTAACAATTCTTGCTCCACTATTATCACTAGCATTAACATGACTTCCAATATTCAGTGCTCTTGTTGCTTTTGCTGCAAATCCTTTCATTGTTTTTCTCCTGCACCACTTACCTTTCCTAAGGCAACAAAGTGAACTATTTTACTAATAGGTCTGCACTCTCTAATTTCAACATAATCTCCTATTTCAATATCCTTTGCCATACATTCAGATAATCTTGCATGGAGTTTTGTTTTTCTTTTTGAATATCTTTCATATTTTTTAATGTAAATTGTTCTTTCAAATTCAATTACAATTCTTTTTGGAAACTTTTTAATCACCTTTCCTTTAAAAATTCTTCCTCTAAGGCTAATTTGTCCATGTTTTGGACATGCAAAATCATTACATTTTATTTCTGCCATTATTTCTTATCCTCCTTGTTTTTTTTAGTTATAGGTATAAGTTTTATTTGAACATGAGCTCTTTTAAATCTTTGACGACCAGATCTTTTAGGAGGTCTTGATGCAATATTTGCAACACAAAATAATTTAAATTTTTCTAATTCTAGTTCATTAGCAATTGCATTTGCCTTTAAACTTTTTAATAATCTAATGAATTCTGCAACAGCTTTAAGAGGATATCTCCCTGACATCATCCCCTTTCTATGAGGAATCTCTCCTTTCATAGGTATTGCTTTTTTCATTTTACCAACTTCAAATAAACTATCCATTGCAACATCAATATCTTTATTTTTAATATAATTACAAATAGCAACAGCATGTTTTCTTGAAATTTTTAAATCCTTTCCATTTACAACAGCATCTGTTTTCTTTGGACCTGATCTTATTGAAGCCTTTTTATCTTTTTTCTTATTATCTAATGATTTATCATCTTTATGAATAGGTTTCTCACTAGCAGGAACTTTAGGTTTTTCAACTTTTGGAACCTCAACTATTTTTTCTTTTTCAACTGGCTTTTCAAGCTTTTTTTCTTCAAGTTTTTGATCCATCATTTGTTTTTCTTGTGGCATTTTACTATTTCACACTCCGTGATGCACTAGATCTTGTAGCTCCTACCCCTGCTGATCCGTGCTTAACTTTAGTTCGAGTAACAGAAAATTCTCCTAATCTATGTCCTAACATTTCTTTTTCAATAACAAGAGGAACAAATGTTTTTCCATTATAAACATTAATTTTCATTCCAACCATTTTTGGAACAATAACTAGATGCCTAAAATGAGTTTTTATTTGTTTTTTCTTTATAACCTTTTTATTGCATCTTACAATAAAACTTTGTAATTCATCAGATTGTCTTAATACTGTCCTCTTTTCATTGCTTTTAAGAAGTTTTGCAAATTCCCTTGTATCAAGCCCTTTTAATTCTTCAATAGTTTTACCTCTATAAGTGAATTCTTTTTTCTTATGTTCAATTGGTTTATTTTCTTCTTCCATATTATGCTGATAACTCCTTTGCTAATAATTGATCATAACCTGATTTTAATTCTCCATCCCATCCACCATATGGAATAGATCCTGGTAGCCACATAATAGTTTCTAGTCTTGTTCCAGGCTTTTGAATTACTTTATTATCCTCTATATCAACTTGATGAGGTGCAATACATATTTCTAAAATATCCCATCCTTCTCCTCTTCTTAAAAATCTTGTATTATTTCCATCTTGTCTTAAAAAAAATAAAGGTCCACAATAAGGTTTAACCATATCTTTACGAGATTTAAGCTTAGCTCTAACTAAATCTCCTTTTACAAGTAATTTTAGGTCTTCTAAACTTTCTAAATCTTGATATCCTGGTCTTTCTATTTCAACAGTTTGTTGTGTTTCTTCTGCCATTATCTTCCTTTCCTTCTCCCAGTTTTTCTAGGTCTAATATGTCCTACTTTTAATCCAGGAGGTGAATTTCTCTTTGCAATCTTACTTTTAATTCTTTTTCCTCTTCCACTACCAAATGGATGATCAATTGCATTTACTTTAATTGCTGAAGTTCTATGCCATTTTCTTCCTACAGCTTTCATCCTGTAGAACTGTTTTCCAGCCTTAACCAATGGTTTTATTTTTCTCCCATCTCCAGCAGCAACTCCAATAACTGCTCTGCAGTTTTCATTTAATTTGATTTTTCTTCTTTTTATAATTATCTCAACTTTTTTATTTTCTTTAATTCCAATAATTGCAGAACTTCCCCCACTTCTTAATATTTTACCACCATTTCCTGGAACAGATTCAATATTAAAGACTTTTGTTCCTTGTTTGATATCTTTTAAATTTAAAATATCTCCTGGTTCAAGACTTTTATTTTCAGGTCTTATTCCAATATAAATTTCTTGCCCCTCATAAACACCTTCTGCAGCAGGAATAATAAAATCTATTTTTTCTTTCTTTTTATCTTTTTCAACAGATACTTCAATCTTTGCAAGAGGTGCACTATGGCCTGGAGAATTTATTAATTTAACAATCTTTCCAAGACCATTATAACTCAGAGGTTGATAACTAATCTTATGTCTATAAGATCTTGGTCTAACTCTAAATGTTAAACTTCCTTTTCCACGAGCCTGTTGTGTTATTCTTTTTCCCATTTAAATCATTCCTAGCTTAGTTGCAACATCAATTGCAGGATTTTTAGCATTTAATCTTACATAAACATATTTCTTGTTTTTTCTAATTAAACTGTTTATATTTTCAACTTTAACTTTAAATTCCTCTTCAATTTCTTTTTTAATTTTAGTCTTACTTTCTCTTCTATCTGCTTCAAAAACTAGGGTATTATTTAGTTCAATCAATCTTACAGCTTTTTCTGATGTTACTGGTTTAAGCATCTTCTTCATCCTCCTTAGATTTATCTAGACTTTTTGCTTTCTTTTTCTTAGCTTTCTCATTAAGCTTCTTTACGTTTTCTTTTTTAATTTTTCTTATATCTTTCCTTTCTTTTTTCTTTTTATCAACTTTCTTTTTTTCTCCAAATAAAACTTCTTCTAAATCAACAATAGCCTTCTCACTAAACATTGTTAATCTAGCACCATTAGATGCTAAATCACTAACTGTTAATCCATTAACCCTAACAACCTCAATTCCCTTTACTTTTTTATCTTCTTTATTTCCAATAACTAATAATAATCCTGCATTTTTCTTATATTTTCTTCCTCTTAGTTTTCCAATACCTGCTCTAACAGTTTTATTTTGAATAGCAATCTTATTTAATTCTTTTAAAATACTTTTCAAACTTTCTAAAAAATCTTTTGTCTTTAAACCTAAAACAGAAGCTTCAACAATTAAAGGAACATCAATATCAACTTTATCTAAAGAAGCATATTTCTTTTTTATTTCATTTTTATCTGCAACATAACTTAAAGCACTTCTTAATGCTTTTAATAATTCTTTTTTATTTATTTTTTTATCATTAACATATCCTTTTGGAGGATGAGCCCTTCTACCTCCCCTAGTAGATGGAACAATTGCTCCTTGCCATGAAAATTGAGTACCTCTTCTCCAAAAAGCTTTTTTAGGGATTCTAGATAATCCTCTTCCTCTATCTGATTTCCAAACATGTCTTCTATGAGTAACATTTCCACTAGCACTTATATCCATTCCTGATCTAAACTTATTTGACCATGGTTGCCAATTTTTTTCAGCTTCAATAACTTTACAAATAATATCCTGTCTAACTGGTTCTTCAAATAATTTTGTTTCTTTTTCTTTAATTTTCTTACCTTGTTTATCTAGTATTTGTAATTTCATCTTAACTCCAAAAATTCATAATTTTTTTTACTTTGTATTCTAGTAGGCCTTAAAGGGAGAGTAACTAATAACTGTCTTTTACTAGACCCTTGTATACTTCCACAAACAATAAGATAATCTCCTCTTATTTTGCCATATTTTTTAAATCCTTCTTTAAAATTAATATCTTTTTCACTAATATTATTTACTAATAAAATCTTATTATTATAAACAACTCTTGTAAAAAAACCCATTTGTCCAGCCATTGGTTGTGTAAATTCAACTCTTGCAGGATGCCAAGGACCTCCACTTCCAGGACCTCTAACTCCTTTTTCTTTTTTATGGATATTTAAGGTTAAACCAAATCTTTTAGTAGGACCTTGTAATCCCTTTCCTTTAGTAACTCCTCTAACATCAACTAATCCGTGATCTTCTTTTATAACATTATTATTTAAAAAATCTTTAACACTTAACTCTTTATTTAAGTTTTCTTTAACAAAAATTAATTTTTCATCTAGTTTTCCAGATAAACCAATCTCAAGAATATCTGGTTTTTTCTTAATACCTGTTTTTTTAACTTGAGAATAAACAATGACTCTTATATCCTCGTAATCTCCTTCTTTAAAATCATCTATTTTCTTTTTGTGGCCCTCAGTATTTTTTGGTAATTTCACCTTCTTTTTTATTTCTTTATCAAAACTAGAACTTAGAACCTCACCCACCACCTTATTATTTTTATAAAATCTAACAGAAAAAATCCTCATAAAAGGGAACTCAATAATTGTAACCGGAATCGTAATCCTCTGGTTTTTTGTTAAGGAGCTTCCGAGATTATCCCTCACATAAGCAGACTTCATTCCTACTTTGTAACCAATAAACCCTAACAAACCAACATCAGATCTTTTATCAGAAAGAGATTTCCAACTAGTTCTAGGTAAGATTCTCCTCGATCTTTTTCGAGGATAAAATTGCAAACTTCCATGTCTCAT
>JBDRMT010000058.1:0-11742 GCA_043811855.1 archaeon
GATTGCTTCTTATTTTTGTAACTTTATTAAATAAGTTTGCATATCTTATAAATTGCATGTCCAAAACTTTTATCATCTTAGGTTTACCTTTCAAAGAATATTTAGATTTTATAATAATTGAATTGTAATTGGGTATTTAAACCTTACTAAAAAATTTACGACGTAAAATGATTTCTTTTTTATAAGAATTATCCTTAGTAATTTTAAAACTTAAACGCTTAAACTCTCTACTTATTATCTGTTTAGGGGTTCTCAATAAATTCATAAATCAATCTGTTTCATCACTAATCCAATCATCATATTCTTTATTTACTTCAACATTAATCTTTATAATGCAAGGAATATCATAAGAATGAATCTTTTGAATTTCCTTTGCAACAATTTTCCCAATTTTCATTTTTTGTTTTTAATAAGCAAACAAACTCATTACTATTTTCTTTTTCACCTTTCCATAAATAACAACTAGTAATTGGAAAAATATTTCCACAAGCAATTAATTTTTTATCAATAAGATGATTAATAACTTTTTCAGCTTCTTGCTTGCTTGGATTTGTTACATAAATTAATATCATTTTAGATAATTATAATAATAAATTAGAAGTTATATGTTTTTTGGTTGAAAAAAGCATTGTTACTTTTACAAAAAAGTAACAAAATAAAAAGATTTAAAAACACCAAACCCTATTAAGATCAATGAAAAACCCTGAATATCAAGCAACACAAGTAGGAGAAGTTAAAGATTTAGGAATGGTTTACCAAGTTAATTTTTCATTATCAGATTCAATAACTGCATTAGCAAATGAGGGAATAATACATCCTTATCTTGTAACCCCTGAAGAAACAGCAAGAATTAGGCTAGCAGGGGTTTCAAATGATTGGACAAGAACCTGCATATCTCCAGTTGCAGTTAAAGGAGAAAATACAATTTTATCTAAACCTTCTGTATTTATGGATGCTAATTTAGCAGTTATTGCAGAAACGGCTCATAAAAATGGTCAATATCCAACCTTACCAAGAGAATTTTATGAAGCTCTAAAACAACAAGCAATAACACAAGAATCGCTAGAACCAGAAGATAGAACTGTTCATGCTCTTTCAATTAATGGAGATTATGATTTAACACCTGAAATGGATGATGCAAGGTTTATATTAGGAAAAACTACTCAAGAATATTTTAAAAGATTTAATCATAAGCAGATTAAATTATATGACTTATCAGCAGATGATTTATCTGAAGACAAATGTGCTGTCAATTATCTGTGGTTCTATGGCCCTGAGGGTGATTCTGATCTTGGTTGCAGGTACAGGCTCCTTCATGACCTTAACGGGGCTTTCGGGGTGTTGAAACAAAGCGCCGAAGGCGCTTTGCAAAATTCTGGATATACTTTATCTAAGGTTAGCGATGCTGTTTCACAAGCACTGCCTGATGTTTTAACTGAAGTAGGACTTCCAGCAGGAATAGATTTAGTTGGAAATACTTTAGAAAAAAGAGTTTTAGAAAAACTTAGAAAACAATAATTTTTTAAAGTAATATTTTTTAATAAAACTGCCTTGACTGCTGTTTTGTTAAAAACAGTTAAAAGGCCACACGCTATTTTGTTAATGCTTATTTTAAATAATTTTAAGCTATAAAATACAAAAGTTTTTTGCGAAAAACTTCAGTGAAATGAAGGCATAAATGGCTACAAGTCTCTGTGGTTCAATAGACCTAAGGATGATTCTGATCTTAATTGCAGGAACAGGAACCTTCATAACAATAACAGGGCTTTCGAAATGGCTTTAGTCAAGGCATATTTATATTTATAATAATGAATAAACAAGATTTATACACTCAAATATATGATTTAAAAAACTTAATTCTTGCTTATAAAAAAGCAAGAAAAGGGAAAACAAAAAAATTTTATATTCAGAAGTTTGAAGAAAACTTAGCTTATAATTTAAAACTATTGCATGATGAATTAAAAAATCAAACTTATTATCCAAGACAATTAAAAACTTTTATTTTAAAAGACCCTAAAACAAGAAAAATAAGTAAATCAGCTTTTAGAGACCGGGTTGTTCATCATGGTTTATATAATCTATTAGAACCAATTTTTGAACCAATATTTATTTATGATTCTTGTGCAAATAGAAAGAACAAAGGAACATTATTTGCAATTAAAAGATTTGAAAAATTTATTAGAAAAGTTTCAAAAAATAACACCCATCCTTGTTTTGTTTTAAAAGCAGATATTAAACATTATTTTCAAGAAGTTGACCATGAAATCTTATTAAATACTATTAAAAGAAAGATAAAAAATAAACAGGTTATTAATTTAATTACTAAGATAATAAAAAATTATAGTAATAAAGAAAAAGGAATGCCATTAGGAAATTTAACATCTCAATTTTTTGCAAATATCTATCTTAACGAACTTGATTTTTTTATAAAACATAAATTAAAAGCAAAATATTATATAAGATATGTTGATGATTTTGTTATTTTACATTCTTCAGAATCACAACTTAAAATCTGGAAACAGGAAGTTGATAGATTCTTAAAAGAAGAATTAAAACTTGAACTACATAAAGATAAATCAAAAATAATTCCTCTATCAAAAGGAATAGATTTTGTTGGTTTTAGAAATTATTATCACTTTAGGTTATTAAGAAAGAGAAATATTAAAAATATGTATTTTATCATTAAAGAGCATAAAAAAGGAATTATATTAAAAGAAAAATTAATTAATAGTTTTCAAGGATGGCAAGCATATGCAAAATGGGCAGATAGTTATAATTTAATAAATAAAGTATTAAGAATTATATAATCCCTACTAGTATCTCTAAAAACTAAAACTCAAAACTTTTTTTATCTTATGGATAACAGAAGACATATCTTGTAATTGTGTAAGATACTAATACTTATTGAACATTGTTTGCTTAGAATTTAATTTTTCTATTTTTTCCCAACCTTTTCTTCAATAGGTTTGTTTGTCTTGCTTGAACTGTCTTTAACATTCTTTGTTAAATGAGCAACACTTTTATCTCTTTTAGGTTTTTTATCAGTTAAAGGACCTGTGACTTCAACCATTAAACCTGGCAATCCTGTACCAACAGGAACAGGTTGATTTAAGATTATATTTTCAATAACTGAGTTTAATTCATCTTTATTTTCTTTTAATGTAGCATTAACAAAGTGTTTAATTGGAGTTTCAAAACTTGCCCTTGCTAAAATACTGCTTTTCTGAGAAATAATTCCCATTCTAGTAATTCCTTTTACAATTCCTTCAGAAGTCATAGCATCTGCAATTAATTTTGAATGTCTTTTATCAATATCCAAACCTTGAGAATTTAAAACCTTAGCAATTTCTCTAATAATTGTAGCTCTTGCAACTTCAATACCAAGAATATCTGCAACCTCATGAAGGTCATTACTTATTGTTCTTTTTGAATCAACTTCTTTAAACTTAATAATCTCTTCTAGATTTGTTCCAGCAGTTAGGATAACATAATCACCGTCCCTATTTACAACTAAAATTTGACTAATCCCTTTAATACCAGAAATCTGAGTATCTTTAATTTTTTCTTTTAATTTATAAATTTCTTTAAAATCAAGATCTTTAGCATCAAATATAATTGAACCACCACTCAATCTACACTTTTTACTTAATTTACCTGTATCATTTAATTTTTTCACAATTGTATCAATAGAAGAATGAACTCTTTTAACTGATTCATTATCAATAAGAGCTTCAATTTTTTTATCTGAAAAATTAATTTTTATCTCTTTTATAATATCTCTTAATTTAACTTCTTTAATTTTCTCTGCAATAATTCTTGAACTTTTTTCATTACTATACTCTTTATTTAAGTAGATTTCCATTTCAGGAGTTGATGGAGTTCTTCTAGCATCAAAAATTTCAATTAATCTTGGTAGTCCTGAAGTAACCTGCATCTCAGCAACACCTGCAAAATGGAATACATTTAATGCCATTTGTGTTGATGGCTCTCCAAATGATTGAGCAGTAACAATTCCAATTGCTTCTCCTGGAGAAATATCTGTATCTTTATGTAATCCTGAAACATCTTTTCCATCTTCACCATATTTAAACTGAATTATTCTTCCAGAACCATCTCTAACAGTCTTATCATACTCAACTCTTATATCTTGTAAAGCATTTGCTAATCTTCTATATAAATAACCTGACCGAGGAGTTCTTAAAGCTGTATCCATTAATGCATCTCTTCCAGTTATTGCACCAAAGAAAAATTCATAAGGTTGCAACCCTCCTAAAAATGAACTATAAATAAAACCCCTTGCTTTGGGACTTAAATCATGTTCTTTGAAAAATGATAATGTTCTATTACTATATCCAATCCCAATTCTTTTTGCCCATAATGCTTGTTGACCAACACAACAAGCCATCTGTGTTATATTAAGAACACTTCCTCCAGAACCAGAATCAATCATAGTACTAACAGAACTACTTTTTTGAATTTCCTTTGCAACAATTTTTCCAATTTTTGTTCTAATTCCATTTAAGGTTTGGAGTATTTTTATTTCTCTTGTTTCTTCAGAAGTTTTACCAGGAATAATCTCAAGAGTATCTTTGTGAAATTTATCAATAATTTCTTCTGTTTTTTCTTCAGCATCCCTAACAACAGCATCAGTTGATTTTCTAACACCTTCACTAACATTTAAATCATCAACAGAAATTGTAAATCCATAATTTGAAAGATAATTAGTTCCAATTAAAAATGAACTTTCCAAAACATCAATAACTTCTTTTCTTCCTTTTACTTTATCTATATATTTAAGTAACTCTCCAGATTCAACACCAAAAACATTTTCATCAACAAAACCAGACTCTATGTTTCCATTTTTAATTACAAAAGGTTCTCCTTCTTTTGTTTTTGCTTTATAATCAATTTTAGGTAAGATAGATGAAATAATCTCCTTTCCATCAATATTAGCTTTTGAAAATTCATAATTAACTCCTGATTGATATAATAATTGGTTTGCTTCATTTCTAGATAAACTTGACTTACTTAAAACATAATTTCCAGTAACAGCATCGACAATACATCCTAATAAATTACTATTATCTTTACAAGACATAAGATTTTTATTTACATCCATTAAAATTTTAGCTTCAGCTCTTGCTTCTTCTGTTTGAGGAACATGTATATTCATTTCATCTCCATCAAAATCTGCATTATAAGGAGGAGCAGTAGCAGGATGAATTCTAAAAGTTCTATAAGGAAGAACTCTTACAAAATGAGCCATTAAACTGTTTTTATGCAAGCTTGGATGTCTATTAAAAAGAACAACATCTCCATCAATTAACTGTCTTTCAACAACATAACCTACCTCTAGCTCTTCTAAAATTTCTGGTTTTAAATCATCTGTAATTCTTTTTCTTCTTCCATCAGGTCTTACTATATAATTTGCATTTGGATAAGATTCATTTTTAATTATCTTCTTAAGTTTTTCAAGGTTAATAGTATTAACTTTTTCATTAACAGTTAAGATTTTCGCAATTTCAAAAGGAACTCCCACTTCATTAAGTTTTAATGCTGGATCTGGGGAAATAACTGTTCTTGAAGAAAAATTAACTCTCTTACCTGCAAGATTATGTCTGATTCTTCCTTCCTTACCTTTAATTCTTTCTGTAATTGTCTTTAAAGGTTGTCCTGATCTGTGTCTTGCAGGAGGAATTTTTGAAATAGAATTATCAAAAAAAGTTGTAATATGATATTGTAATAAATCCCATAAATCTTCAATAATAACTTCAGGAGCTCCAGCATTTAGATTTTCCCATAATCTTTGATTAGCTCTTATAATATCAGATAACTTGTGAGTTAAATCATCTTCTGATCTTTCTCCACTTTCTAAAGTAATTGAAGGTCTAACAGTAACAGGAGGAACTAGCAATAATGTTAATATAGACCATTCAGGTCTAAATATCTCAGGATTAATTCCTGCAATTTTTGCTTCTTCATCAGGAATTCTAGCTAAAATATCTCTAATTTCTCCAGCAAATAATCTTCTTTTACCAATTTTAAATGAAGTTGGTTTTTGAAGCTTTACTTTTTCGTTTTCAGCACCACAATAAGGACATTTTTTTGTATCTTTAGCTCTTTTTAATCTGTCTTTAACTGTTTTGTATTTCTCAAGATCTTTTTCTTTAATCATTAATTTATTACATTCAGAACAAAAACATCTTAAAAATAATTCAACAATAGGTATATACTTTATGTGAAAAACAGGTCTTGCAAGTTCAATACTTCCTGGATGTCCTAAGCATTCTTTCAACCTTCCTCCACATGTTCTACACCTAACTCCTGGATCAATAGCACCTAATCTTAAATCCATTAAACCTCCGTCAACAGGATAACCATCAACATCATATAATTCAGGAGTAATGATTTTAGCTTTACTCATTTTTTTAATCTCATCAGGACTAAGCAAAGTAAATTGTAAACTTGCTACTTGTTTTCTTATTGGTTTATGTGGCATTTTAATTATAACCTCCAATTCTTCTTACATCAATAACAGTTATATCACTTTCAGAATAATTAGGAGTAACCTCATATGTTTCAGTTTTTAATCTTTCACCTCTAACAAATGCAAATGCTACATGAGCTGGTATTATATGGACATCTCTTTTTTCAATTCTTCTTAAAGATAAACGCTGTGCCCTTGGAGAATCTGAAACTCCATCCCAAAATTCTCTTGTTGCTATCTTCACATCGACAATTCCAGTATCTACCATTTTATTCGCAACCTCCATCTAAATAACATGTTTCATACCAAGGTTTATCAGGATGCTCAGTTTCAGATGTACTACCCTCAAACCAATCCTCTGGTCTAAAAGTTGAACATATATCTGTTTTTAGAGGATCATCACCAGGGCGTAAGATTTGATGTCCAGTTATATCATATCCATTTACTCTATTTACCATTTTATTCGTATTTATTTTTTAGATTAAATCTAGTTTTAATATGAAGTGATTGAATTTCATCAACTAATAACTTAAATGCATAAGATATTTCAATAGGTTCAATATCTTGAGAAGTACACATTGGACAGGTTAATTTTCCTCGAATATTATCTTCAATAGCAACTGCTCCACATTTACTACAAATATGCAAGACAACTTTATCTGAATCATATCTTTCTTTTAATAATAAACTAGCACCATGCGCAACTAATGCTTGCTGCTCCATTTCTCCAAGTCTTAAAGCTCCACCTTTTGCTCTTCCTTCAATTGGCTGTCTAGTTAGTAATGTAACTTTACCACTAGCTCTTGCATGCATTTTATTTCCAACCATATATTTTAATTTCAAATAATACATATCACCAACATAAATCTTAACATTCATCATCTTTCCAGTAATTCCATTATAAACTGTTTCTTTACCATCTGCTCTAAATCCAAGTCCTCTTAACTGACCTTCAAGATCTTCTATTTTTTGTCCTGAAAATCCAGTTCCATCCATTATTTTTCCAGATAAACATCCAACTTTTCCAGATAATAATTCAATTAAATAACCAACAGTCATTCTTGAAGGAATAGAATGAGGATTAAAAATAAGATCAGGTCTTATTCCTTTTGAAGTAAAAGGTATATCATTTTCAGGAATTATTGCTCCAATAACTCCTTTCTGACCATGTGATGTTGCAAACTTATCTCCTAATTCTGGAATTCTTTGATCTCTTGTTCTAACCCTAATAACCTTATTTCCTTGACCATCTTCAGTAATAAAAACAGCATCAATAATTCCTTCTTCTTCTTGCCTAATAACAGAACTTGCTTCTTTTTTTGTTTTAATAGAAATTTCTCTAACTTCTGATAAGAATTTAGGAGGTGAAGTTTTACCAATAACAACTTCTCCAGATTGCATTTTTGCTTCTGGAAATACAATACCATCATCTTCTAAAAATCTATAACTCTCTTCAGTTCTGTAACCTGAAACATCTTTTTCAGGAATAGTTACTTCATCTTTCAAACCACCTGCATAATTTAATTCAACAGAAGTATAAGGTCTAAAATAAGTGCTTCTTCCTAAACCTCTATCAAGAGAACCTTTGTTTAAAACCAAAGCATCTTCCATATTATAACCTTCATGAGTCATAATCGCAACAACAACATTTTGTCCTGCAGGATGAACATCCAAAGTATCATAAACAAAACTTTTAACAATTGGTTCTTGAGGATAATGTAAAATATTTACATCAGTATCAATTCTACAAGGATAATTAGCAGCATAAAGACCTAATGCTTGCTTTTGTGTTTTACTTCCTCTGTTTAATCTTGATGACTGGTCATAATTTGCATAAGGAACAAGACTTGTAACAACCCCTAAGAAATCAACTTTATCAATTTCAAGATGACTATGAGCCTCTGTAATATCTTTTTCAGTTAAAGCTATTAATGCATTTTCTTCTTCAGCAGCATCTAAATATTCAATAATTCCTTCTTTTACTAAATCATCCCATTTTAATGTTTCATCTCTTAACAATTTATTATGCTCTTCTGTTAATCTTGGATTTCCATTATCAAGGATTATAACTGGTCTCATAACCCTTCCAATCTCAGTTGATAAAAGAATATTGTCTAATGCTTTATTATGACTAACACTAAGTTCAATAGGTAGCTCTCCAATTCTCCTTTTTTCTTTTAAATTGTTTATAAATTTTTTAATATTATCAACATGTCCAATAAATCTACCATTTAAGAAAACATCAAATCCTTCTCCTTCAATTTCTTTATTTAAATCAAAGCTACTAAGAATCTTTATTAATTTTTCATTATCCCAAGAAGATCTTGTAGAAATTTTTGCAAGTAAAGCTAAATTTTTTCTTAAACCAATTTCAGTTCCTTCAGGAGTTTCAATAGGACAAAACCTTCCATAATGAGTTGGATGTAATGTTCTAGCTAAAAAGTTTTCTTGTTCACCAGGCAACATACTTGAAACTCTTTGCAATTGAGACATAATAGCTAAATAATTTGTTTTATCCATATTCTGAGTAACCCCACTTCTCTCACCAATCCAATTACCTGTTGCAATTGCAGATTCAATTCTATGGGTAAATAAAGTTGATTTCGCAATTGTTTTTATTGAATAAAATTTTTTTCTTTTCTGAATTTTTTGTAGTGAATGTTGAATATCCCTAAGTAAAATATTCATATTAATTCTAAATAAATCAGCTAACAAATCTCCACTCATTCTAACTCTTTTGTTTGCATAATGGTCTTTGTCTGTCAAGTTTTCAGGATTTTCTTTTGCAACAAAAAACTGCTTTAAGAACTTACACAAAGTAACTGCTTTTTCAATTCTATGCTCTTTTTTTAATCCAATATGAGGTAAAAAATAACTATCTAATCTTTGTTTTATTCTATCTAAAATTTCTTTTTTTGTTCCTTGTAAAGAAGTTTGTTCAGCAATAGCCATCATAGCATCTTCTTCTGTCTGAAGCTTTGTGTATTCATATAAATTAACAATTAAACTATCATTTTCTTTATTTACATATTTTGCAATATCACTTTCTTTTGTTAATCCTAATGCTTTTAAAATAACAATAATGGGGATATTTTTAAATCTTGAAAAACTAACCTCAACAATACCTTCGTTAGTATCAGTTATTGAGATTGGAATTCTATAACTTCCTCTTTTTGAAAATAATCTTAGCATTACATCAGATTTTGATTTTTCAATAAAAGGTTGGTTTTCAGCAAGATCTTCTGCCATAACAATAACTCTTTCATTACCATTAATAATAAAATAACCACCTGGATCTTTTGGATCAATATATTCTTCTATTAGTTTTTCTCTATCAAAACCAGCCAGATTACAAACATCACTTTTCACAATAACTGGAATCTTTCCAATCTCAACTTCATGACTTTCTAATTGGCCTGATTGTTTTATAGTTATTTCAACATTAATTGGAGAAGAATAAGTTAATCCTCTTATTCTAGCTTCAGAAGGCATAACAAAATGACTGCTTCCATCTGCTTCAACAATCTGAGGTTTTCCTACTTTTATTTTACCTAATTTAATTTCAATTTCATCATCACTAATATTTTCATTTAACTCTTCAATAATTTCCTGCATTCTGTGATTAACAAAATTATTAAAACTAACAATGTTTGATTCAATCAAACTATGGTCTTGTAAGTACTTTCTCACTAACAAGTGTTCTTCTTTTTGCTGGGATTTTTCAAGTTTCATTCTGAGGGTTAATAATTAATAAGTTTAATTAAAAAGCTAAACAGTAACAACTCTATAATAAATCATACTCTTGCCTTCATCATTTATACGTTCAATTTTGATAACCTCACCTACCTTTGAATTTTCAGGTAATGCTGTATCAGTAACTTTAATTTTTGGTAATTGTATCAAAGAAATATTTAAGTCCTTAACTAGTTTTTCAACTTCTTCAGTCTTTAATTTAGTATGTTTTGGTTCTAGGACATGCATTTTAATGAGTATTAAGTGTAGAGATTTACACATAATTTATGGTATTTATGTCAAAAGATTAGTTCTTCAAAATAATTTTTAGATTTTCCTTTAACAACTTATCAATAGTTAAAATAATATCAATAAAAAGGTTTATAAACCTTTCGTTTAGAGTTATTCGCTTTAAAAAAATATGTAATCAGAAGTTAGGGACTACATTAAATGGCTCATGAGAACAATGACCCAATTAGTACATGTTAATCATAGACCTTTGGTCTTTTATCTATCTTAACTATTCCAATAATATTTGCTTTTTTGTCAACCTCATACATGATTCTATTTTTTCCAACCCTAACTCTATAGTAATCTGTTCCTTCAACTCTTTTTGTATCTTTAATAAAAGGATTTTCACTTAATTTTTCAATTTTTTCAAGAATTCTTTTTTGTTGAATTTTATCACATTTATTAAGAAATTTCAATGCTTGATTAGAATATTTAACCTCATACATTTAGACCTAACTCTTTTTTTAAATCTTCATGTGAAATAAGATTGCCTTCAGCCTTTTCTTTTTCATAATCACTAATAGCAACCTTGTCATCTTCAGATAAAACAGTATCAAAATCAACAGAATTTTGCTTTAAAATATTTATATCTATCTGAATCTGGTTTAGTTTTTCCATAACATCTTTAAGATCAATTTGTTTGTTTTCCATAATTTATTAATATTTTATAGATTTAAATAATTATTGGTGATGGAAGTTTCTCTTTTCATACAAAAAGAAGAAAGTTTTGAGAAGTTTTATGTGTAAAAGAATTAGGTTTTTTTCGCTTTTGTGGATGAAAAATAATTTACTTAGCCAATTCTAAATCTTGAATGATAGAATCTAAAACTCTATTTCCTTGTTCAATATCTTCTGGTTTAGTATTTCTATGAATCCATTCAGTTTCATAGTGTTCTAAATATTCACCATATAGTTGAAAAGATGCTTTTCCCATCAGTCCAAGATTATTTATTTCTTCTCCATTTGCTCTGATTCCAACAAACCAACCTTTCCTAGCCTTTGATTTTATCCTAGAATCGCTATGTAATATTCTTACAGGAATTTCATCTTTCCAATCATATCTCAAGCTCTTCATCTTCTGTAACCAATAATCTACACTTTCTGTTTCTTCCATCTTAATCTTATTAAGAATTCTTTTTATAAACCTTCCCGTTTCTTTCCCTTTTTAGACCAAAAAGAGAAATTTTTAATTATTTTAACAACATTCCATGAATAAAATATGCCCTGGACAG
>JBDRMT010000059.1:0-4020 GCA_043811855.1 archaeon
AATGGTATAATGATAGAAGACCTCATAGATCTCTTAAGTTTGATATACTAGAAACACCCTCACAAGCATTTATAAGAAAACTAAAAAAATGAAGAATCAATTTAACTTATCGTTGGGAAATAATAACAGGATACTACAGATTCCTTAGAACAGGATGATAATTTTCTGCAAACTCACCTAATGTGTCTAATGCCCAAGGTCTTACCATTAATCTAAAAAAACTTTCATCTTCTCTTCTTAAAATATCTGCTAAAATATTATTCCCTTCTGGAAGTCTAACAGTTGAAAAACCTCTAATCCCTCTACTTTCTTTGTTTTGAAGATCTTCAAGACTAGAAACATCCAAACTATGTTCAAAAACATATCCTGCTTTGGTTAAAGCTGTTTCTAAATGTCCTAAATCCCCTGGAATTACATTTCCATTACTTTCAACAACAATAGAGTAAGGATAAGGATCACCACTAGGATTAGCATATTTAGTGTCTTCTACAGGTTGCTCACTATTTCCTTCATATTCATCCATACCCCTCCCTACTTATAAGGGTTTTTAAAACTTTATATAAAAATCTATCCTAATTTAACTGCAGTTCCATAAGCAAGCATCTCACTTGCACCTTGCATAACCATTGAAGTTGTAAATCTAACACCAATAACAGCATCAGCTTTTAAATCTACAGCTTCATTAACCATTCTATTGTAAGCTTCATCTCTAGCATTCATTGTCATCTCAGTATAAGTTTTAACTTCTCCACCAATAATACTTTTAAAACCAGCTCCAATATCTCTTCCAATGTTTCTTGCTCTTACAGTGCTTCCTTTAACAACCCTAAGAATTTTTACAATCCTTTTTCCAGGAACTTCATTTCCAGTTGTAACAATCATATCTTCCATTATTTTTTACCTCCTGACCTTTTAGTTTTTATTTCCTCAATATCATCTTCTTTTTTATTAAACAAAACAAAAAAACCTAAAATTAAAATAGGAATTCCATAAAAAAGAGGAATAATTACAAAAAATCCAGCAATTATTAAAACAGCTCCTACAATAATCATTGCCCATCCTGTTATTGTTCTACTTATTGTATTCATAAAATAGTAAGCAATATCAAGTTTTTAAGTTTTTACTTTTGAATTTGATTAAATAATATATTAAAAAACATTATTTGAAATGTAACAATATTTAAATATAAAAATCTTTTAATGGTTTTATGAAAAAAGGAGTGATTTTAGTAGAATTGCCATCAGATATCTTAATTAAGATATCAAAAATTTGCAAAAACAATCAAGATTGCAATAAACTATTTTATCAAGCTCTTAAAGAATTCTTAAAAAAAAGGAAATAACATTGGTAACTTACAACACAACATATATATCTCTTTAACTAAACCGACTTGCTTCTTAATTATAGATTACTAAAACTCAATCAAATAACTTTATAAACAAAGACTCCTAATTAATTATAAGATGCCAAGATCAAAACCTACAAGAAAAGTCAAAGCAAGAAGCAAAAGAGCTCAGCGAAGAAAAAAGATGAAAAATAAAGGTAGATAGTTTAGATTTCTAATCCATTCCACCATACATACCGTGTCCACCCATTGGAGGCATACCTCTTCCTGCACCAGAACCACCACCTTTAGATGCTAAAACATCATCAATTCTTAAAATCATTGTAGCAACTTCACTAGCACTACTAATAGCTTGAGTCTTAATTTTTAAAGGTTCAATAATTCCAGCTTTTAAACTATCTTCAACTTTATTATTAAAAATATTAATTCCTGCATTTTTCTCACCTTTATCATGTCTTGATTTTAATTCTGTTAAAATATCAATAGGATCTAGACCAGCATTTTCAGCTAAAGTTAATGGAATAAATTCTAAAGCATTTGCAAACTCATTAACAGCTAATTGTTCTCTTCCAGATAAAGTATTTGAAAATTCTCTTAATCTTTTACTTAGTTCCATTTCAATTGCACCTGCACCAGCAACAATTCTTCCATCTCTTATAACAGCTGCAACATCTCCTAACCCATCTTTTAATGCTCTTTCCAGTTCATCCATAACATGTTCTGAACCTCCATGAATTAAGATAGTAAGAGCTTTAGGATCTTTACAACCTTGAACATAAGTCATTGCCTCTTCACCATGTTTTATTTCTTCAACAATTTCTGCACTACCTAATTCATTTCCAACTAGCTCACCTACATTAGTAATTATCCTTGCACCAGTTGCTCTTGCTAAATTTTCCATATCAGATTTAGCAACTCTTCTACAAGCATAAATATTATCTTTAGCTAAATAATATTGAACAACATCATCTATACCCTTTTGACAAAAAATAACATTAGCACCACTTGCCTTAATAACTTCAACCATCCCTCTTAAAACTCTTTCTTCTCTATCCATAAACTCCTGCAACTGACTAGGACTAGTAACTGAAATCTTTGCTTCATCAGGATTTTTAACTTCTAAAGCTTCAGATATTAAAGCTATTTTTGCATTACTAACTTTTAAAGGCATATCCATATTAACTCTTTCTTTATCAATAACAACCCCTTGAATCAGCCTAGTATTTTCAATACCATTACTTTTATTCTTAACAATCTTAATATTTTCCAAACTAACTTTTTTATTTTCCCTAACTTGTTTTATTGCCTGAACAATTATATCTGCAAATTTTTCTTTAAAAGTTTCAGCACCCTTGCCATTCATTGCAGTCATAGCAATATGTTTTAAAATATCTTCTCTATTATCAAAATCAATACTTAATTCTTGTAAAAATTCTTTTGATTTTTCAGAAGCAATATTATAACCTTTAGTTATAACAGTAGGATGAATCTTACTATCTAATAATTTTTCTGCATTTTCTAATAATTTTCCAGCTAACATAACTGCAGTTGTAGTCCCATCACCCACTTCGTCTTCCTGAGTTTTAGAAATTTCAACCATCATTTTAGCTGCAGGATGTTCAATATCCATTTTTTCTAAAATAGTCACACCATCATTAGTAATTGTAATATCCCCTATACCATCAACTAACATCTTATCCATCCCTTTAGGCCCAAGAGTAGTTTTAACAGCATCACTAACAAGCTTTGCAGCTAAAATATTGTTTCTCTGAGCATCTTTTCCCATTGTTCGCTCAGTACTTTCAGGTAAAATAAATATAGGTTGTCTGTCTGACATAGATTGAAGACAATCAAATCCATTTAAAAGTATTAATCAAAAGTAATATATATGATAGAATATATATTTTAAACTTTTATAGGATTAATATAGAACTAACCTTATTCTCCACTATAATTAAATATAAAAGTTATAATATCCCTAAAAAGTTATGAAAAATGATAACATCAAACTAGGAATAAAGGTTGGTGATGTTATGATAAGAAATTTTATTTCAGCAAAACCTGAGATTTCTGTTATAGCGGCTGTTGAACTAATGGTTAAAAAAAGAATAGGTTCTTTAATTTTACAAGATAAAGGGGTTTTAAAAGGAATTTTAACAGAAAAAGATATTATGTGGGCATTAAGTAAGAAAAGAGATCTTACAAATATTAAATCTATTGATATTTGCACAAGAAAAATAACAACAATAAGACCTTCAGCAGATGTTTATGATGCAGTAAGAGTAATGAGAAAATCCAAATTCAGAAGACTTCCAGTAGTTATTAAAAAGAAGGTGATTGGTTACTTAACACTTAAAGATATTTTAAGAATCCAGCCAGAATTATTTGATATAGCAAGACATGGTTATGAAAAACATGAAGTTGGAAACGTAATAAAAGAAGGAGTTTGTGATAAGTGTGAAAGGTTTGATTTATTATACTATAAAGATGGAAAACTAGTTTGTGAAAAATGTCAGGAAGAACTAGAAGATATTAACTAAACAAACCTTCAAAAAACATTTAAATAACCTATTTCTCTGTATATAATATAAAAGAGTGGAAAATGACAGAAAAAGATTTTGTTTTTAATGAAAAAGTAAAACAAAAAGGAATTTTTAATTTTAAAGACCTTTATG
>JBDRMT010000060.1:0-5940 GCA_043811855.1 archaeon
AATGGTATAATGATAGAAGACCTCATAGATCTCTTAAGTTTGATATACTAGAAACACCCTCACAAGCATTTATAAGAAAACTAAAAAAATGAAGAATCAATTTAACTTATCGTTGGGAAATAATAACAGGATACTACAGTTGGGAGGAGTAAAACATATCCTACTTAACCATAATTCTTATAAATCAAAGTAAGTTTTATGGTAGATGGTTAAAAAAGGTGGAAATTGAATGGAGGGAAATTATCAACAATTAATTCAATTTATATCAGATAATTCTGGAGTAAGTGTTGAAGATATTGAAAAGAAAATAGAAGCTAAGCAGGCTAAGCTTGCAGGTTTGATAAGTAAGGAAGGGGCTGCACAAGTTATTGCTGCTGAATTAAATGTTAATTTTGATAAACAATTAGTTAAAATATCTCATTTAGTTCCAGGTATGAGAAAGGTTAATTTAATTGGAAAGGTTATTGAATTGTTTCCTGTAAGAGAATATAATAAAAATGGAAGAAGTGGAAAAATAGGAAGTTTTGTTTTAGCAGATGATACAAGCAATACAAGGACAGTCTTATGGGATGAAAATCATATTAATCTAATTTTAAAAGGAGAAATAAAACAAGATACTTTTGTTGAAATTGAAAATGCAAGTATGAGAAATGGAGAGATTCATTTAGGTAGTTTTTCTGAGATAAAGATTAGTAATAAAAAAATTGATAACATTATCACTGAGAAAATTGTTGCAAAAAAAGAAATTATTCATTTTAATGCAAATGATAATGTAGCAACAAGAGCTTTTATTGTAAATATGTTTGAACCAAAGTTTTTTGAGGTTTGTCCTGAATGTAGGAGGAAAGTTAGTGAGTCAGGAGAATGTAATGATCATGGAAAAGTTCTTCCTGAAAAAAGAGCCTTATTAAGTTTAGTAATTGATGATGGAACAGATAATATTAGAGCAACTATTTTTTCAGAAGTTTTAGATAAGATTTTTACAAGAGAAGAATTAGAAAGTAGCGAGTTATTTGCTGTTAAGAAAAAGGATTATTTAGGAAAAGAAATGATTCTTAAAGGACAGGTTAGGAAAAATCAGATGTTTGATAGCAATGATTTTATTGTTTCTGAACTAGAAGAAATAAACTTGGATAATTTAATTGAAGAGTTAGAGAAGTAAGGTTTATTAATAGTTTCTTATTATTTATACTGTTTAAAAGAGGAAATTGAAATGTTACTTAGAACCCATCTTATGCTCTCAATTTTAATGATATTAATTTTTGTAGGTTCTGTTAGTGATAAGTTTATTTTTATTATAATGGTTTTTGTTGCAACTATTATTCCTGATTTAGATACAAAACATTCAAGCTATGGAAGACATTCAATTTTTAGACCTTTGCAGGTTTTTGTTAAACATAGAGGATTTATTCATAGTTTTACAACTGCAGTGGTTTTATCACTTATAATTGCTGTTTTTTGGCCAGTAGCTAGTTTTGGTTTTTTTATAGGTTATTCTATTCATCTAATTATAGATTCTTTTACTAAGGAGGGTATACAACCATTTTGGCCTTTTCGTTGGAGAAGTGAAGGTCCTATTCGTTCTGGAGGAAGATTTGAAGAGATTTTCTTTTTTATCTTAATAGGAGTAGATGTTTTAGTATTTATTAGTATGATGTTGGTTTGGTAAAGCTCTTGGTATCTTATACACTTAAGAGATTGGATTTTTTTTGTGTTGAATAGATAAGCAAGTCTGTTTTGTTATAGGGGTTACTAATATTTTTAGTATGATAATATTTAAATAGAAGTAATGATTAATGATATTATGAAAGATGAAATGGATGTTATTGATATGGATTTGCCAGATATGAGAAATCCTCAAGGCAGATTAGAACTTGAATTAAGAAGAGCTAGATGTTTTTTATCATCAGGAGTTAATTCAAGAGCTCAGTTAGGAGAATTAGCTGACTCTTTTTATCATATTTGTGCTACTTTTATTGAATCTAGATTTCCTTCTTTATATGAAAGATTTACCTCTTTTGGACTTTTAAGATATAGAACTTTTTAATATATATACCTAATATAGATAATTCTTAAAAAGAATGATTTGCTAGATTTTTTATGGTTGAAAAAAAGATTGATAAGAAAAATACTGAAGAAAAAGAAGAAAAGAAAAAAGTTGTTAAAAAGGAAAAAGGAGAAGAAACAATTGAAAAAAAAGAACCTGAAATGAAGCTTTCTGATTTACCTGGAATAGGCCCTGCTGCAGTTGAAAAGCTTGAAGCTGCAGGAATCTTTGATTTAATGGGTGTTGCGGTTTTAGGTCCTAAAGAATTAGGTGAAATGGCTGGTTTAGGTGAAGCTGCTGCTAGAAAAGCAATTCAAGCTTCAAGAAGTATGATGGATTTAGGTTTTCAAGATGGTTTAGAATTTGCTGATAAGAGAAAAGAAGTTGTTAATATTACAACTGGAAGTAAGGAATTTGATAATTTATTAGGAGGAAAGGGAATTGAAACAAAAGCTATTTCAGAAGCGTTTGGTGCTTATGGTAGTGGAAAGACTCAGTTAGGGCTAAGCTTTGCTGTAAATGTTCAACTTCCTATTGAAAAAGGTGGTGCAGAAGGAAAAGCTGTTTATATTGATACAGAAGGGACTTTTAGGCCTGAAAGAATTAGACAGATTGCAGAAGCAAAAGGTTTGAATCCTGATAGTGTTTTAAAAAATATTTTAGTTGCTAGAGCATTTAATTCAGACCATCAAATTTTATTAATTGATAAAGTTGGAGAACTAATAAAAAATGGAGAGCCAGTTAAGATAGTTATTGTTGATAGTTTAACTGCTCATTTTAGGGCAGAGTTTAGTGGAAGAGGGCAGTTAGCAGATAGGCAACAGAAGTTAAATAAATATTTACATAATCTAATGAAAATGGCAGAGCAGTTTAATTTAGCAGTTTATGTTACTAATCAAGTTATGTCAAATCCTGCTATGATGTTTGGAGATCCAACAACTGCTATTGGGGGGAATATAGTTGGACATGCTTCAACATATAGATTGTATATTCGTCGTGGAAAAAAAGGAAGCAGAGTTGCTAAATTAATTGATAGTCCTAATTTACCTGATAATGAATGTGTTTTTTTTGTAACTGAGAAAGGTGTTTGTGATGATGAGTAAGATTATCATAACAATCTATAAAAAGGGTTTTTGATTTTTGATTTAATGATAGAAGAAAGAGATGAGAAAAAAGAACTTTTTGCTGACTTACATATACATTCACGTTTTAGTAGAGCATGTAGTAAGGAATTAACTATTCCTAATTTAGTTAAATGGGCAAGAGTTAAAGGAATTGGATTATTAGGAACAGGAGATTTTACTCATAATGTTTGGCTTTCTGAATTAAAAGAACTTAAAGAGGAAAATGGAATTTTATGGTTTGAAGATGAGATAAAAGGTTCAGGATCTAAAGATACTGAAGAGAAAGGAAAATTTCCATTTATTTTAACAAGTGAGATAAGTTTAGTTTATACTGATAAAGGAAAAGGTAGAAGAGTTCATTTAGTTTATTTTGCACCTAGTTTAGAATCTGTTGATAAGATTAATTCTTGGCTTGATGGTATTGGAAGAAGAGATTATGATGGAAGACCAATCTTTAAGATTACATGTAGAGATTTTGTAGCTAAGATGCAAGAAATTGATGATAAAATAGAAGTTATTCCTGCTCATATTTGGACTCCATGGTTTGGACTTTTTGGAAGTAAAGGAGGTTATGATAATTTAAAAGATGCTTTTGAAGATAAATTAGATAGAATTCATGCTATTGAAACTGGAATAAGTTCAGACCCTGGCATGAACTGGAGGATAAAAGAATTAGCAGATAAAAATATTGGAATTGTTAGTTTTTCTGATTCTCATAGTTTTTGGCCTTGGAGATTAGGAAGAGAAGTTACAATCTTTAAATTAAAAGATGAAGAAGGGTTAAGTTATGACATGATTGTTAATCAGATTAGGGAAAATAGTTTTATTGGAACTATTGAAACAGACCCTGCATATGGGATGTATCATTTTGATGGGCATAGAAATTGTAATTTTTCTTGTAGTCCTGAAAAAACCAAAGAGTTAAAGGGAATTTGTCCTAAATGTGGAAAAGGTTTAACTGTTGGAGTAGATTATAGAGTTGATGAGTTAGCTTCAGATGAGTCTAATTATGAAAATAAAAAAAAGTATTATACTTTATTACCTTTACATGAAATTCTAAGTTTAGGATTAGGGGTTGGAATGAATACTAAAAAATGTTGGGATGTTTATAATAAATTAATTGAAAAATTTGAAAATGAGTTTAATATTTTATTAAAAGTTAGTAAAGAAGAGTTAAAAGGGGTTTTGGATAATGAGTTATTAGTTGATTTGATTCTTAAAAATAGAAAAGGTGAAATAAATGTTAAACCTGGTTATGATGGAGTTTATGGTGAGGCTGTTTTAGATGAAGAAGACAAACAAGTTAGTAAAAAGAGGATTAAAGAAAATATTGTTTATGAAAAGCAGAAAAAATTGTTTTAATTAAGGTTTAGGTTCTTTAGTAATTGGAGTATATTTATGTTGTTCTAATAAACCTAATAATTCTGGAGGGTGGTTATTAAGGCATGTTGTTTGAAGAGTTACTGTTCGAGTGTAGGTTTGATTGGCAGTTTCATTTGAAACTCCCACTCTTGTTACACCAATTATCCCCCTTTGAGGTCCTGTTTGATAATGATCAAAATCATGATCACCCCATATTGTTAAACATTTTAAGGTCAAATCTCTTACAATAGTATCTTCTGCAGAATGGCGAAATGAATTATCTCCTAACCCATCACCTATTTCACCTTGAAATTCTCTTTGAAAGGTAGCTCTTTTAATATTATCCATTTATAATAAAAAAGTTACTAGTTTAAAAGTATTATTGTGATTTGTTAATTAGAAGTGTCTAACCTTTAACAAGTTCAAATTCACAATTATTTTTTTTAGCTTGTTTTTCAATATTTGTTAATGTTGAATTGACTTCTGTTTTTATTTCTTTAAAATCAGGGCCTGTTATCAATAACCTATATTTTCCTGCTGCAAGATATGATACATTACATCTAGTATTTTTACAAGATTCTCTTATAATATTTTTAACAATATTTATTCCTGATGATGATTTATTTGAAAGCTTGAATATGTGTCTTATTTCTTTTGGTTTTTCTTTTTTTGTTTCTAGAATTTTAATTATCTTTTCTCCATCTGTTTTATTAAAAAAAGATGGGATTAATTTTGAGTCATTTTTTAAATTTTCAAAAAAATCTATTATAGGGTATTTTTCAGTTATTTTTTTAATTATTTCTTTTGATTCTTCTTTTCCTAAAACTGTTTTTAATATTGCTTTATAAGATCTTTCTTTTGATATTTTATCTAAAAGTTCTTTTTTTTCATTTTGTTTAACTCTTCTTAATGATAAATTCACTTTATCTCCTTGTATTCTTAATATTTTACATACAATTTTTTTCCCTGGTACAACATAATCTCTTAGGTTTCTGATTCTTCCAGGAGATATTTCAGAAGTAGTTATTGTTCCTTCTCCATTGTCTTCAATTTTTACAAAAACAGTAGTTCCAATTATTTTGTCTACAGTGCATAATACAATTTGTCCTTCTTCTAAATCATAGATTACCATAGAAAAATACTAGTTTTTAGGGTTATAAAGGTTTTGATATTGAAATAGAAATAATTAGTTTAAAACCTCAACAATTCTTGCTTTTATATCTGCTTTTCCACCTTTGGGTTCAGCTAAAATAGCATCGCAAACTAAACAATTTACTTTTGTTGTTGCTCCTTCAAATATGATTTGTTCATTTTTACAAGCAGGACATCTTGTTTTTATGAATCTATATTTATATCTTCCCATAAGAATTAAGTGATTTTTTGGTTTTTAAACATTTGGGTTGATTG
>JBDRMT010000061.1:0-4841 GCA_043811855.1 archaeon
ATGAATTATTTTTTTGTTTATATTTTTTTCAAGATTTTTAACAGGATATGGAAGTTCAACTGTATAAGTTTCTAAATATAATTTTTTTGATTTTTTAATTGCTTCTTTAGCTTCTTTTGAAATGCTTTTTTCATTTAATCCAAGACCTATTATGTTTAACATTATATTAAATAGAAGAATAAGTTAATAAAACTTAAGGTTTTTGATTTGATTTATTATTAATATAATTTCTAAAATATTTCTCAAGATTTGGTCTAGCAAATCCAGGAGAATTGTACCAAGCTTTTCTTTCACCTCTTTCTAAAGGAGGTTTACAATTCCCAAATTCCAGTGCTACATAATGTTCAGCAAGTCTTTGTAATTTAAATTCTTCAAGTGATCCACTGATTAAAGAGGATACAAATGCTACACCTAAAAATAATTCATATAATCCTCTCTTTTTCATATCTTAAAGGATTAAGTAATCTTTTTAAAGTTATTGTAGAAAATAATTTCATATTTTTATTTGTAAAAATGCTGAAAATTAATTAAAGTAAATATTAATAAGATATTAAGTTTATTTGCTTTTCCATATTAGTGTTAAAAAGACTATTATTCCAAAAAATAAAGTTACTATTATTGGAACTTTAAATTCAAAAGATGTAAATAAAAGTGAGATTGCTATGATAAAAAATATTATGATTATTGCAATAAATCTTGTTTTCCAATTTTTAAGTTCTTCTTTAGTAAGCTTAGCTATATATAATCCAGCAGGAAAACCTGCTATTAATAATAATGTGTATAGTATGTTTTGTATCATTTTAAGTTATTTTCTAACATAGGTTTTGCAATCATTAATTATTTAAGTCTTGATTGTATTTAAAACTTATGAATCAGAAAGATATTATTAAGAATATAAAGTTAGGTAAGATATTTATTTATCCAACAGATACAATTTATGGACTTGGATGTGATGCAACAAATGTTAAAGCTGTTGATAAAATTAAGGAAATAAAAAATAGAGATAAAGATAAACCTTTATCTGTTATTGCTCCTTCAATTGAATGGATTAAAAAAAATCTTATTATTGATAAAGGATTTGATTTGGAAAAATATTTACCAGGGCCTTATACTTTAATTTTAAAAAAGAAAAATAAAGATTTTTTAAAACATATTAGTAAGGGAGATAGTTTAGGAGTTAGAATTCCTGATATTTATTTTACAAAAATAATTCAAAATTCCAAGGTTCCGTTTGTTACAACATCTGTAAACTTAGCTGGTAAACCTTTTGTTACTAAGACAAGTGATATTCCTGAAAAAATTAAGTGCAAGGTTGATGTTATAGTTGATAAAGGTGTTTTAAGTGGAAAACCTTCTACATTAGTGGTAGAAGGGAAGAAGGAGTTGAATCGTTAGCTAAGGATTCATGATAGTTTCTTACAAGAGTATTAGCTATATCAGCAGCACGTCCAGCAGCCCCCATATTTGGACCAAATGAAAAAATTCCATGACCTTTTGCTTGTATAAGATTATGAGTTCCATGAGCTTTTAAAACATCTTGAGCTAATTCTATTGTTCCATACTCTCTTTGAATTTCTGTAACAGGTATATTAAATTTTGTAGGAAGGATATCTTCATATTGGGTCATTAATTTGCAATGTCCGTGAAAACCAGCATTAACTTCTGGATCTGCATCTAGAACCATATAATATAAATATGATTCAGAAGAAGGTTCAACACCTTTTCTAGGTAAAACTGCAGAAATAGTTCTTTCTTCTAAATCAACACCAGTTACTAATGCAAATTGATCATAATTTGAAGCATTTCTTAAACTATGTCCTGATAAGGTAACAAAAAATTGGTTTTCTTGATGTCTTACACATAAATTTCCATAAGAACCTCCTTGATCTGGAGTAGGTGGAGCAAGTCCTATCTCATCAAAGAATTTGCACCACATTCCAAGTCCTACTAATTTTGGATCTCTTATAACTTTGTAAGCAACAGGAATTGTTCTAAATTTAGGTCGGATTATTTTTTCAGCCATTTATTAGTATAAAAAAAGAGGTTTTTAAGGTTTTATTTAATAAATAAACTAGCATTATTCTGCTATATTTTACCTTTTTCTAGTAGTTACAACCAAAAGGTTTAAAAAGCCTAATTTTTATATAATATTAATTAAACCTTTTAAAAGAAAAATAAAATGACAAACTATAATGAACAATTAGCAAATATAGGAGTTGATCTAAAAGTACTTCCTCAAGAACTTCAAGATTGTATAGTCTATAATGAAAGATGTAGAGACGAACGTGAATTACCTTATAAGATTGAAGTAGAAGTTAGTGATACAAGAGGCGGAAGATTTAAAGGAAGAATTATATGTGGATCTACTGGAGGTCTTGGAATTGTAAGATATACTACAACTTTTAAAATAGATGTTCCAAAAACTGATGGGTTAATATTATTTTTAGGAGATAAAGAACCAGCTCAAGAAAAACCAACTGGATTGGGTGCATTTTTAGCCCTTAGAAAAGATCGTGAATGGCCTGCAGATTCAGTAAATAATGCTGCTTAATTACTCCTTATTTTATATTATTATTTATCCCAAAGTTATTTAACCTTTAATATTTTTAAATTTATATGAGATTTGCAATAGCTTATTATAAAGATAATATAGCAGGGAAAAACATAGTTGAGAGATTTAAAAAATTAGGATTTAATCCTCAAGTGCCTATTATTGAACTAAAAAAGGAAACAATTTATTCAGAAGGTTTTGATAAAAAATATCCTGAATTAAAAAATGTAGATTTTATTGTTTTTGCTTCTACTCATAAATCTGAAAAAAAATTTCCTAGTTTATGTCTTCATGCTCCTGGAAATTGGAGGGGAAATGATTTAGGTGGTCAAGCTGGAAAAGTTTGTAATACTTCTGCTTATGTTTTAAAATATTTATTTAAAGAATTTGAAAAGAATTTTAATAAAACAAAAAAAGAGTTAAATGAAGAATATAATCTAACCTTGGAAGTTACTCATCACGGCCCGCTAATTGATATGCCTTGTTGTTTTATTGAATTAGGAAGTAATGAAAAACAATGGACAGATAAAAAAGCTGCTGATATTGTTGCAAAAACTATCTTAAGTTTGCAAGATTTAGATAAGAAAAAGTTTGAAGAATGGATTCCTTGCATAGGTATTGGAGGTCCTCATTATGCTCCAAATTTTACTAAAATACAATTAAATAGTAATTATGCTATTGGACATATAATTCCTGAATATGGTTTACCTCTTAGTGATGTAATGCTTAAAGAAGCAGAAGAAAAAACATTAGAACAAGTTAAAGAAATTTTAGTTGATTGGAAAGGATGTGGAAAGTCAGAACAAAGACAACAAGTTGTAGATATTATTAAAAAATCAGGATTAAAATATACAAGAACAAAGGCTGTGGAGAAATAAGATGTTAGTAACTTATATAATTACAAGGAGATATAGCACAGATTTAAGAGAACTCTTACCCTTTAGGTTTGTAAGATACTAAGATAAACAAATGATAAAATAAAAATGGTATATAAAGTAAGTGTTGAGAAATGTGATTCTTATGAACCAGAAAAACTAAGAAAGGTTCTTGAAAAAAGTTTAGAAAATATAGGTTATAAACTCAAAGAAAATCAAAAAGTTTTAATTAAACCAAACCTTTTAGGAGCATTTAAACCTGAACAAGCAATAACAACTAATCCAGCAATATTAGAAGAGTTATGCAAGATATTAAAAGGAAAAAATTGTGAAATTTTTATTGGTGATAGTGCAGGTCATGATACAGAAAATGTATTAGAAGTGAGTAAGATTAACACTCTTTCAAAATATGCAAAGATATTAGATTTTGATAAAGAACATTTTAAAACATTTGAAATAAAAGGTAAGAAAGTTAATCTTCCTAAGATTTTATTTGAAGTAGATTTAATAATTAATTTTGCAAAAATGAAAACTCATGTTTTTACAGGAGTAACATTATGTTCTAAAAATCTTTATGGATGTATTCCTGGAAAATTGAAAAATTACTTTCATAAACTTAATCAGACGCATGGTAAATTATCAGAGATTTTAATAGAGTTAAATAAAATAATTAAACCACAGTTAAATTTTATTGATGCAATAGTTGCAATTGAAGGAAATGGTCCTGCAGCTTCAGGTGAAAAAGTTGATTCTAAATTAGTTCTTGTTTCTGAAAATATATTTGCAGTAGATATAATTGGAACAGAAATAATGGGATTTGATGTTAATTTTATTGGAACAAACAACCTATCAGGAATAAAAAAACAAGATATTAAAGTTATTGGAGAAAAAGTTGAAGATGTAAAGATGAATTTTAAAAAACCTAGTGGTTTTATTAATCCAGTTATTGTTTCTTTAAATAAATTATTTCCAAATCCTAGAATAAGTTTTGATAAAGAAAAATGTAAAAAATGTAATATTTGTGAAAATCATTGTCCTGTTAAAGTTATTAGTTTAGAAACAAATGATGGTTTTCCTGTTTGTAATAACAAAGATTGTATCTTATGTTTTTGTTGTGTTGAAATGTGCCCTTATGATGCTGTTTATCTTCAAGATCATTGGACAAAAAGATTTGTAAAGTCTATATTAAAAATACCTGAGAAAGCTATAAAAAGGGTTAAGAGTTTGATTAAGAAAGAAGAGGTTAAGTAAATGTTATGGGAATTTTAGTTAGAAAACAAAAAGATGAGTATAATTTTACAAATATTGCTAAACTTTCTATAGTTGGATTAATTGCATCATTAGCAGCTGCTTATGTTGATACAATTTGGGCAGTTTATCTTAATAGTTTTGTTGATAGTATAGTTTTGGTTGGT
>JBDRMT010000062.1:0-23222 GCA_043811855.1 archaeon
AATGGTATAATGATAGAAGACCTCATAGATCTCTTAAGTTTGATATACTAGAAACACCCTCACAAGCATTTATAAGAAAACTAAAAAAATGAAGAATCAATTTAACTTATCGTTGGGAAATAATAACAGGATACTACAGATGAAAAGTTTATATTAAACACCAAGTTGTTCCCATTCATTTTTTTTTAAATCTCTCCAAAAAGGTTTCTCAGAATTATCAGGATCTTCTAAACTATGAATTCTAACATTTAAAGAAGTAGGATTGCATTCTCTTTCATAAAGTTTTACTATTCGATTAACATCATTGAGGTCACCTATCCAACCACAACCCCTATCTCCATTAGGACCATCACATCCAATAAAATAATGAACCTTTTCATATTGACATCTAGCTTGGACAGATATAATAGTTTTAGAAGAATATTCTCCTTTAAAAATTCCCATCATTTTTTACCTTTTACCTTAATACTAACAAGCATCCCTATATTGAACTTTACAATCTTTACAAGTATAATATCCCCCTTTATCAGGTGTTAATGATTTAGGAATGTGTCTATATCCTCCTTCTTTACAAGAGGTTAAAACTGGATCTTCAAAACAAGTTTTAGGAGTAGCACGTTTTTTAAGTTCTCTTAAATCATCTTCTAATACCATCTTTTTAGTAGATTAAAATTATTATTAAGTCTAATCAATATTAAGAATATATAATATAAGGTTATCTTAAAACATCATCAAATTCTTTTACACTTTTTGAATTTTCAATAGAAGTTGATTTTTCTTTGTTTTTGTTTAGAAGTTCTGTTCCTCCTAAATATTTGTCAATATCCTTAAATTCTCTGTCTTTTTTTTGTTCTAATTCTTGCTGTTTTTTTTCAAGTTGTTGTCTTTTTTCTTGTTCTTGTTCTTGTCTTTCAAGAATTTCTTGCTGTTTTTTTTGTTCATATTTTAATCTATCTCTTTCACGTAGTTCTAATAATATTCTTTTTCTTTCTTCAACCTTTTTTTGTTCTTCAAGTTCTTTTTGTTTATCTTCTTCAGCTTTTTTTTCATGGATTTTTTTTAATTCTCCAATTGTTACTTGATTAGTATTTGTTTTTTTAATATCTAAATATCCTGAGTTATCTAATCTTGGTTTTTCAACTGTTTCACAAGTCATTTTTTGCTTTTCCGCATTAAAAGGTTTTATTCTGCATTCTATTTCTTTTTCAGAAGTTAATCTTGATTTGCTATTTATTTCTTCTTTTGTTTCTTCCTCATCTTCTGATTCAATAATAATTGGTTCTTCATCTGGAATTATTTCTAGTTCATTCCCTTTTTCATCTAGTAAAACAGGTTCTTTTGCTTTTTGATATCTTAATCTTTCATATTCACTTATTTTTCTTAATCTTGTCTGGAATATCTGTTCTAGTTTTCTTATGATAGCTTCTGCATTTTCAGGAAGTTTAGCTTTTTCAATCATTTCTATAGCAATTTCTGATTCTCCAATTGATTTAGCAAGTTGTTGTTGAGACATTCCTCTTCTTCTTCTGTTTTTCATAACTTCCCAATGAAAATGTTCTATTAAGTTTAATTTGTTTTTTTCAGGAAGTTCAAGTTTAGGATTACTATCTAGTTCTTTTAATCTATCTTCTTGAAAGTAAGTATCTTCTTTTTCTGGGTCTCTTAATCCAGACATTCTTTTCATTCTGTCATAAACTTTAATTGTTTGTTCTGATTCTTTTAACTGAGAAGCATCTGGTTTTTTTATTATAGGAATATTTTCTACTATAGAACATCTTTCACAAAGATTAACCATTCTTCCTTCATAAATAGCATCAAAAAGTTTCACCTCTTCTGAACCAATATCACATCTTTCACATGTTTCCATAATCTAAGACAACCTACGGTTTTCTCTGAAAATCTTTTGATTTTCAGGGACACAAAAATCAAACAGATTTTTGATGTCTTCGATGTATCTTTCCCTTAGATAGCTACTCCGCAGTTGTTCTCCTTTTTCCATCTTATTTAAATAAAAGAAGTCTTTTTATTATTATTTGTTGTGGGAAATAACAATTAAATCATATAACGACAAACATAAATGTTTGATTAATCTTATTTATGTTTCTCGAATATAGCAAATGATTCAATCTATATATCATTTTCTATAATTTAATTATATTATCTTGTTTTTTTTCTAAAACTAGTTTAAGGTCATTTACATTAGTAACCTCTGTTATTTTTATTTTTTCATCTATAACAATTATTGGAAGATCTTCTTCAGATATGCCATAAGTTTCTAATATTAATTTTATAGAGATTATATCATTATCTCCTGCCATGGGAATTAATAATATTTCACTTCCAAATTCATTTTTTAAATCTATTAGAACATTTGAGAATGTTCTTTGTTTAGCCTTTGTTTCTATTGAAGGTTCGTTAAATTGATAAAAATAAACAACATCATGGTAATTTGCATTACATTTTTCTTTTATTCTTTTTGAATTTATAAGGAGCATTGCTCTTAATATATCATATTTTTTATGTTGTATTTTTATATCTTCTTTTAGTCTGCTTGCATCTTCATATTTTTTTAATAAATTTGCTTCTTCAAATATTCTCTCTGCAAAATTTATATTTTCTCTAATAGCAGATTCACAATTAAAATTATCTTCTGAATAAATTTCACTTTGCAGTTTTATATCTATTAAATCAATTTCAGATTCTTTAGCTAGTTGTTCTATGTTATTATATCTCCAATTTTCAAGTACTAGTCCTAAGAATATTCCTATTAAAAATATAGCAAGAGTCACTACTAGTGATTGCCAAAATACATTTTTTTCTGATTTATACATTTTTATCTCCACTTAGCTTTTCCTTTGAAAAAATGGTATGTTCCGTCTATTATAAAAAATGGATATAGCAGTAAGTAGAGGGTTGAATAAAATAAGATATTTAAAATTTTCTGTTTTCTAGGAGTATGGTCATTAAGATAACTAAGAATGACTATTGTGTAAAAAAAGCTAAATATGAATAAGGTTATTCCTACAATATTTAAAAAATCAGGAGTTATATATAATTCATTAAGAGTTAATGCAGATGTGCTACTAATAAAGGAATATTTTGCTATTAAATATCTTGATATTATTGTTTTTATAACTAGATAGAAAAATATGCATAATCCTATTAAACCTAAAAAAAGACCTGATGCAAAAAAAGGAACTATAAATCCTCCTAACATTCCTTTTTTCCCTATGTATTTGAAATATCTAGATAAAGTCTGTAATCCTCCTATTGTCCATCTTCTTCTTTGCCTCCACCAATCTTTAAATTTAGTTGGAACTGTTGTAGTTACTGTTGCTTGTGCACTCATTTTTCTACTCCATCCATTTAAAGCTAAATGCCATGTTGCTTCTACATCTTCAGTCATGTTTTTTTCATCAAATCCTTTAATTTCTTCTAATGCTTTTTTTCTGTATAATGCTAAAGGGCCTGGTGTAACATAAATTGAGTCAATATATTCCATTAATTTTCGTGTGAAAACAATTGACCTATATTCAATGCCCTGAAGGTTTCCAAGAAATCCTTCACGGTTTCTTGCAAGGATTTGGCAAGTAACAACCCCTACTTTAGGATCATCAAGAAAACCAACCATTTTTTTTACTGAATCTTCTGCAGGATAAGAATCTGCATCTACAATTGCAATTACTTCTCCTTTAGCTAATTTTAGTGCCCTATTCATGCTTCCTGCCTTGCCTAGGTTGATTTGATTATCTATAATCTTTATTTTATTATCTTTTTTTCTTAGTTCTTTTGCAATCTTTAGAGTATTATCACTACTGCAATCATTAACTATTATAATTTCAACAATATCTTTATAATCTATCTTTTGAATATGTTTTATTGTTTCTTTTAAAGTTCCTTCTTCATTATAAGCAGGAACAATAAAGCTTATTTTATATCTTTTTTTTGCTTCTGGGTAAGAATAGAAGGTATCTTTATTTCTTAAGAATATTAAAATAATCAAAGTTAAGATGTATATTATTACAAACATATATACTAAATAAACCCATACTAACCACTCCATTTTGTAATAATATAATTATAGATTATTTAAAGATTTGTTTGTTTTCTTTATTGTTTTTCTTTTTCACAATGCTTTTATAGGTTTAAATTCTTTTTAATTCATGTTTTGGACAATACATGCTCTGTTTGGGGTATTATTAGGCACGAAGCTAGATTCAACAGGGTTAATTATTTTTCTTGCAGTACTTTTTCATTTTATTTTTGATGCACTTCCTCATTGGGATGGGGATTTTGATAGAGAGGAGTTTAGTAAGACAGGAAAAGCTGTTTTATCAATGCAAGTAAAAATAGTTCACTTAATTGATGCTATTATTACTTTTTTTATTATTTATTATTTTGTTTTAGGACCTAGTGAGCTTTTTTCAAGATTAGGAAGTTGGATGTTTACAAGCATAGAACTAGATTCGCTTTTCTTAATGATTATGATATTTTTAACTCTTTATCTTGCTTATTATTCTACTAAGATTCTTGTTAGAAATCCTTCTAATAATATTTTTGAAAGGGTTTTATCTAAAAAAATAAGAATTGTTCATGTAATTAATATATTATTTGTTCTTTTTCTTATTTTTTATTTTTTATTTATGTCTGTTAATCTTGTTTCTATTGGGATTTTCTTTTCTTTAGTTCCAGATATTATCAAATTGTTTTATTTTACTCCTTTAATGAAGTTTAGGCCTTTTAGAGGTTATTTAAAATTTCATGCAAAAATTCAAAATGATCTTAGTGTAGCTATGGGATTAGTTGTTCAGATTATCTTATTTGATGTTTTACTTTATTTTATTTTTAAAGGAAATTAGTTAGAATTATCTTCTTCTGGAGGTTCTTCTAGATTGTTTGGTTTTAATTCAACTAATCCTCCGTCCTCACCTTTTTGAAGATGGAAATAGTCAAAAAAATCATCACTTAATCTTAGTTCTTTTGTATGACCTGCTCTTTTTGCTTGAACTAATCCAATATCAATAAAATGTTTTATATGGTCATAAGCTTTGTTTCCTCTTATTTTTATTATAACTGATTGTTTTACTGGTTGTTTATAAGCAATTACTGCTAAGGTTTCTTGTTCTGCTTTTGTAAATTCAGAAGTTCCTGTTGCTAATTTATTGACCATTGATACATATTCTTGTTTTACATCCATTTTCCACATATTTTCCTTGCTTATTATTTCCATGGCTGATTCTTCTGTATTATATTTTTGGGCTAATTTTTCAATTAATTCTTTTAACATTAATGGATTAATATCTGTTAAAAGGACAAGTTCATTTAATGATAAATAACGAGCAGATAAAAAGAAAGCTGCTTCTATTTTTTTTAAGTTTTCAACTTCTTTTGATTCATCTAGTTCTTGAACTGTTTGTGAGGTTATGTGAGGATTAGATTCCTCTTTTGGTTGTTCTTCTTTTTTCATGGATTAGATAAGGAGAAAGGGATTTTAAAGGTTTTGTAGATTATTTTGCAGATAGTGTTATTTATCTCAACAATCTTTATAAACTTCTTATATGTTTTTTGTAAAACAGTGAATCTAATATGGTAATAAAAGCAATTATTTTTGATTTGGACAATACTCTTTATGATACTGAAAAACTTTCAGAAATAGCAGGTAAACAAGCTGTTGAGGAGATGATAAAAGCTGGTTTAAATTGTACTTTAGGAGAGGGATTAAGAAAATTTAAGGAAATAATTAAAGAAAAAGATAAGTTTGAAAGATTATTAAGTTTTTTTGGTCCTAATAAACAAGATATTGTTGATATTGGTCTTAAAAGATATTACAGGGATGCAGAATTTGATTCATTAGATATATTTCCTGGAGTTATAGAGGTCTTAAATAAATTAAAAAATAACTATAAATTGTTCTTACTTACACAAGGAGAACAATCACAACAAGTTAGAAAAATTAATGCTCTTGGGATAGAGAGCTTTTTTGATGAGATATTTTTTGCTCCTGTTGAAAAAAAAGAAGAAACTTTTGAACAAATCAGGGAATTAGAATTTAAACCAGAAGAGATGCTAATAGTAGGGGATAGAATTGATAAAGAAATTAAACTTGGAAATTTGTCAGGTATGAAAACTGTTAAATTTAATTTTGGAAAGTATAGTCTTTTAAAACCACAATCTGATTTAGAAAAACCAGACTTTGTTATTAATAATCTAAATGAGATTTTTGAGGTTATTAATAAAATTAATAATTCAAATGGAAATGGTTGCAAGGAAAAAATAAATTTAAAGATTGTTACAATTGGAGGAGGTACTGGAACATCTTCACTTTTAGAGGGTTTAAAAGAATATACAGATAATATTACTTCTATTGTTACTGTAACGGATAATGGAAGAAGCACAGGAATGATAAGAAGAGAGTTAGATATGCCTGCTCCTGGAGATGTTAGAAACTGTCTTTTAGCATTAGCAAATTCTGAAAAGTTAATGTGTGATTTATTTCAATATAGGTTTGAAGATGGTAATCTTGAAGGATATAGTTTTGGTAATTTATTTATTGCTGCTTTAACAAAGTTGACAGGTAGTTTTGAAAAAGCAGTTGAAGAAGCAGGAAGAATATTAAATCTTAAGGGAAAGGTTTTACCTGCTACTTTTGATAATATTAATATTTGTGCAGAATTAGAAGATGGCAAGATTCTTGAAAGTGAAGATAGTATTATTGATAGGCATAATGATTATGTTTACTTAAGACCTAGAATAAAAAGGGTTTTTCATAAACCTGAAGCAAGAGTTAATGAAAAAGCTTTGAAAGCAATTAAAGAAGCTGATTTAATTATTTTAAGTCCTGGAAGTTTATTTACTTCTGTTATTTCTAATTTACTTATTAAAGGAATTTCTGAAGCAATAGATAATTCTAAAGCAAAGAAGATTTATGTTTGTAATATTATGACTCAGGTTTCTCAGACTCATGGTCTTAAAGCGAGTGATCATGTTAAAGAGATTTTAAAATACCTAAATAGTAAGTTGGATTTTGTTATTTTGAATAATAATGAGCCTTCTAAAGATTTATTAGAGTCTTATAAAAAAGAAAATGCTTTTTTAGTTGAAAATGATTGTGATGAACTTGAGAAATTAGGTGTTAGGATTTTTTTAGGAAGTTTTTTAGATGATGTTGAAGAAAAGAAACTATTATGGGAGAAAAAAGATTTATTAAGACATAATCCTGAGAAGATTGCAGAGTTAATAGTTTGTTTAGCTAAGGAAAATGTTGAGAAGCGTTAGTTATTAAAATCTGAGTAATTTATATTGTATAGATTTCTTAGTAATTCTTAAACCTTACACGCGAGACTTCTCTTGCTAACTAGTAGGTTATTTCTTGCAGTTATAGGAGATACTGATATTCTTGATAAATTTTTGTTAAAAAATAATTTTAATAAATTTTATTTTAATTTAAATCTTAAAATAGCTCCAATACCACTTAAATTCCAGAATTGTATTCCTTCTTCTGTTTCTGTAGAAATAATTTCAACTTTTGTTGAAGTTTCTCCTGCTCTTCTTTCAAGTTCTTTAATTTCTGATTTTTTTAATTTTTTACTTAGGAAAAGAGTCTCAACTGCTCCCATACTTAAAGCTTTTTCCACTTCTTTTTTCCCATAAGCTGTTTTATCTTTATCTTTACCTAACATATTAAAGAATTTTTCTAATAATTTTCTTTCTTTAGTGATTTCTTGATTTGCTAGAACATCTTGTGAATCTTCAACTAATAAGTCTAATCCATGTTCATCTGCATATCCAATGTCTTTAACAGCTATTACTTTGTTTTGCAGAGCAGTTACTAGATTTCCTTCTTTTAGAAAGTCTTCTTTTGTTGGGCCAGGCCCTCCAACTAAAATCCCTTTTAATTCTTTTAAATTAAAAAATTCTTGTTTAGCAACATCTGCTATTTTTCTAAAAAATTCTTTTGCCATGTTGTCTCTGATTCTACTATACCTTGCAGCTGATTGACCACCTTTATTTGTTTTTCCTGGAATAAAACTATCAAAATGTTGTAAGACTTTTATTTTTTTCCCAATTAAAAGGCCTATTGTTGCTTCGTTTCTTTCAATAGTTATAAGGCCATATACTTCTTTTACTTCTAGCATTTCTTCTAAAGGGTCTAAAACAAAATTTTGATCACATCTATATAATCTAACTCCTAATTCTTCAGGAGGTTCATAAGTTTCTACTATCATTTCATCTTGACCTTCTACTTCAGAAACATTTCCTGCATATAATGCAACTCCATTTTTAGGAGTATTTTTCATTTGTTTTGTGATTCTTATTAAAGATTCTAAAGCTTCTTGAACATTTTTTCTTGTTGCTGTAGACTTTATATTTGCAGCTGTTGATTTTTCTGATTCAAGTTGTTTTGTAATTAGATTTATATCAAATCCAGATGGAACTAAGACTGTTATAAGCTCGGTATGTCGAGCTTTTTTTGATTTCATTTTTTCAATAAAATCTTCAATTTCTGTTTTTTGTTTTTCATTCAAGGCCATTTTTTATTTTATAACTACAAAGAATAGTATCTAGATTTTTAATACCTTTGAAGTATTTACAAACTGAGACATTTTTTACAGCACATTTATGTTTATTAGTATTCTCATTCTCATTCCAAGGGCATTTATCTTGTTTCCATTTAATATTTTTTGGATTTGTTATTAAGTCTATGTCCATATTTGCTCCCTTTAGTTCTCTTGTATTATCCATAAAATTCTAAGTAGAAGGGTGTTTTTAATTGTTTCTGAATTTAATCATACAAAGTTTTTTATATTTATTCTTAGTGTATTAATTGTAAAAGGTGTTAGAATGATAGATTGGAGTTTAGTTATTATATCTACAATTATAATAGAGATTATAACTTTGTTTGGAAGGTTTGTATTTAAGAAAAGTTCAAAAGAGAATTATTTCAAGATATTAAAAAAGTTAAATGCAAGATATTTTATTCATTTTCATCATGGATTTTTTGGTGTTATAATATTATTAGTGTCTTATTTTTATGGATTTGTGTTTTTATTTAATTTAGGCATTGGATTTATTTTATCTGACTTAGTTCATCATTTTGTTATATTATGGAGTATAACTGGAAGTCCTGAATTTCATTTAATTTATAAGAATGATGGGTTGTAATTAGTTTTCAATTAAAGTTCCAATAAATTCTTTATTATCAAGATAGTTTTCTAGATTATCTAAGTTTTTCCCATTAAGAATTGCAACTTTGAGATTAGAAGCTTCTGCTTCTTTACTTGCTATAGGATCAAAAGGAGCTGAAAGTCCTGGTTTCCATTTATCTCCAACAAGTTTTTTAAAATCTTTCCATGACATATGCTTTATTGGTTTTGCATTTGGGTTTTTATCTGGATCAGAATCATAAACATAATCAACATCAGAGAGATTAATAATATTTTTTGAATTAAATCTTTTTGCTAGTATTACTGAATCAAAATCAGTACTCCATCCTGGTTTCCATCCTGCACCAATTAGTATTGGTTCTTTAAAATCAATCAAATCATTTTCAGGATCTTTGATAAGGTTTGGATTAGCATTATCTTTTAATATTGATTTTACAAGGTGTGCATTTAATCTTGTTACTCTAATACCTAACCAATCATTTTCTTCATCATCAACATTTCCAACTTCTAAGGCTGCTTGTTGGTATTTTCTACATGTTTTTCCTCCTCCTGTAACTATAATGAAACGGTCTCCTAGGTTGATTCTTTTTTCAATAAATTGTTTAAATTCTTTTAAAAATCCAGTATCAATTTCATTAGGAACAATTAATGACCCTCCTACTGAAATAACATATAATGCCATAATAAGAAACAAATTTAAGGGTATTTAACTTTTACTAAGATAATATTCTTATATAGAATAGTTTTTAAACTTATTATTTTGAAATCTAATATGGATTATTCAAAATTAACGCTAGATGAAGTTGTTAATTTATATAGGGAAGGGAAGGACCAGAGATTGTTAGAGAGAGTAAGAGTGTTTGCAGATAATTATTTAGATATGGTAGGGTTTGAAGGAGATCGCTCAGAGTTTTATGATAGATTAGGTTATCTTGATTTAGGAAATGATCTTGAAGATTTAAAAAGAGCAGCTAAGCATTGGGCTGATGGTTTAGTAAGAGATGCTTTATATGAAGATTTAAAAAGAGCAGCTAAGCATTGTGCTGATGGTTTAGTAAGAGAAGCTTTATAATATATTTAAGTTGTTAAAACTCAACTTTAAACTTTCCTTCTTTAATTTCTTTAGCAACTGCAACATCTTTAAGATCTTCTAACATATCTTTTAAAGTTGTTTTATCTTCTTTTAGTAGAGTTAAGGTTATTTCAGAGTTCATTGGTTTTTTTGCATTTGATTTTTCTTGTCTTATTTTTGAAAGTATGTTTAAGAATAAGTCAAGCTCTTTTGTTTTGCTAGTTTTTTGTTCTGCATTTGGCCATTCTGTAAGATGAATACTTTTTTGTTTTTCATCTTTGAAATAAGTTTGATAAATTTCTTCTGTTATAAAAGGCATAATCGGTGCTATTAGTTTTAAGATAGTTAAAAGAGATTTGTATAATGTGTATTGGGCTGATATTTTTTTATCTCCTTTTTCATTGTAAATTCTTTTCTTTATTATTTCTAAATAATTATCACAAAACATGCTCCAGAAAAACCTTTCAGCTTCTAATCTTGCTTTTGAATATTCATATTCTTCAAAAGCATTTGTACACTTTTCTATTAAATCATTTAGTTTAGCTAGGAAAAGTTCATCTATTTTTTCTAATTTTTTTGATTTTTGATTTTTATAATCTTTGAGATTCATAAAAACAAAATTTGTTGCATTCCATAGTTTTGTTATGAATTTTTTTCCAGTAACAAGATCTTTTTCTTGATAATCTAAGTCTTCTCCAAGTTTTGAACCTGCTGCCCAGAATCTTAATGCATCTGCCCCATATTCCTTTAAAACAGATTGAGGATCAATTACATTTCCTTTTGATTTGCTCATTTTTTGTTTACCCATTGTAACAAAACCAGAAACCATAATATTTTCCCATGGTATTTTGTTTTCATGGTATAAAGATCTAATAATTGTGTAAAAAGCCCAAGTTCTTATTATATCATGAGCCTGTGGTCTAAGAGAATAAGGAACTGTTATTTTGTTTTTAATTAAACTAGAAGTAATTTGAGGGCTTAGAGATGATGTTGCCCATGTATCTAAAACTTTTTTCTCAGGAATAGCTTGTTTATTACATTTTGGACATTTCTTTTTTACTTGTAAGGGATCTATAGGAAGTTCTTTTTCATCTGCAATAATTATTTCATTACAATCATTACAATACCATGTTGGAATGGGTACACCAAAATGTCTATCTCTTGAAATGCTCCAATCCCATTCTAAACCTTTAACCCAGTTTTCATATCTTTTAAACATGTGTTTAGGATACCATTTTATTTTTTTACCTTGTTCAATTAATTTATTTTTTTTATCTAATATTTTAATAAACCATTGTTCTGTTGTTATGAATTCAATACTTGTTCCACATTTATCATGAGTATTAACAATATGAGAAATAGATTTTTGTTCAGTTATTAGATTTGCTTTTTCTAAATCTTCTAGTATTTGTTTTCTAGCTTGTTTAATAGTTAATCCCTTATATTTTTCTTCGTTTAAAGTACCATCTTGGTTTAACACAAGCTTTGGTTTTAATTTGTGTCTGTTTATGGCATCAACATCAAATCTATCCCCATAAGAACAAACCATTAAAACTCCTGTTCCTTTATCAATATCTGCAGATTTATCTTCTAATATTGGAACTTCATAATTAAATAAAGGGATAGTTGCTTTTTTGCCAATTAAATCTTTATATCTTTTATCTTTTGGATTTACAAAAACAGCCACACATGCAGGCAGTAGTTCAGGTCTTGTTGTTGCAATTAAAAAATCTTTATTATTTGCTTTAAATTTTAAAGTTGAGAATAAGCTTCCTTGTTCTTTATCTTCTAGTTCTGCTTGAGCAATAGCTGTTTGACATTCAGGACACCAAAGAGTTGGAAATTCTTTTTTATAAGCAATTCCTGCTTTAAACAAGTCTATAAAATATTTTTGAGACATTTTTCTACTTAATTCATCAATTGTTGAATAATATATGTTATAATCACAACTTACTCCTATGTTTTTCCAATCTTGTATAAAATCAGGGGTTATTTCCTTAAGAGTTTTTAAACACAATTTAATAAATTCATCTCTTGACATATCTTTGCTTTTAACATTTTTTAATTTTTCAATTAATCTTTCTGTTGGAAGGCCATTATCATCTGTTCCAAAGGGATAAAAAACTCCTTGTTTCATTCTTCTATATCTTGCTATAAAATCTTGTTGAGCATATGAAAAAGCATGACCAATATGCATTTTCCCAGAAACTGTTGGTGGAGGAGTATCTATAGAGTAAATCTTTTTCTTACTATTTGGGTCAAATTTGTAGATTTTTTCTTTTTCCCAGAACTCTCTAATTCTACTTTCAGTTTCTGCTGGATTGTATTGTTTTTTATTAGTCATATTATAAGGATTTTAAGTGTAAAAGGGTTTTAAAACTTTCTATAAAAAGATTTAAAAACACTTAGTTTCTATTGTAACTATGGCTAACCAAGGAATAAGCATGCCTTCAAGTTTTGGAGGTTTGATGAGGTATAATGAAGAATATAAGAGTTCAATTAGAATGAGCCCTACTCATGTAATCATATTTATAGTTGCTATAGTTGCTTTTGTTGCTACTATGAAACTTTTGTGGCCAATTGCTATTTAAGAACATGACAAGTTTTATAGAGGATTTATTTTTAGAATCTGAGGTTAATAGTAATAATTGGGCTCTTGAAGATTTATATGATAGAAGAGAGCGTGGATTAGGCGGATTAAGCATAGGTCATTTAAATGGAATTCATTATCCTGAATCATTAACTTATAAATTATCTTCACCAAAAGAGTTTATGGATACTTATTTAAGATAATAATCTTTAAATACTTTTTAGATAGATTCTTAGAATGGGTGATGTTATTTTTACTGATTATTTAAAAAAACTGTTTCCTGAAAAACTTGAAAGTGATTGGGAAGAGTCTATGCGTTTGAGAAGAGAGTATAGATTAGGAGGATTTAGTTTATTATTAGAATGTTTAGATTTTGTTCCTGTTGATAAGGGAGATAGGGTAGACTTGGTGTGTGAAGGTTATAGGCCTCTTACTGGGTCATGTATAGTAAATAGGAGATGCCCTTTTCTTAGTTATTTTATAAGTGGAGGGATTAATTGTTCTTTTAAGTATGATTCTAATTATGAACCAGGTTCTCTGCCCCCACACTTACAAAATCTTTAAATATGCTTTATTATTCAATAATTTAAGATGTTTCCTGGAATAAATCCAAAAAAAATGCAAGCAATGATGAAGCAGATGGGCATAGCTCAGCAAGAAATTGATGCCAATAGAGTTATAATTGAATGTGATGATAAGGATATTATAATTAATAATCCAAGTGTTGTTAAGATTAATATGCAGGGTCAGGAAAACTTTCAGATTTCTGGAGATATAAGTGAAGTTGAAAAGGAAGGGCAAGGAGATAGTGAAGAAGAATCTGAAGAAGGACCTGAAGAAGATAAAACAGAAGAAGATGTTAAAACAATAATGGAAAAGTGCAGTTGTTTAGAAGAAGAAGCAAGGTTAGCACTTGAGAAGGCTAATGGTGATTTGACAGAGGCATTGTTAGAGTTGAGTTGAGTATTCAAATACACAAAATCTTATTAATCATGATTTCTTGGTATTTTTAGAGCTGATACCTTGTAAAATTTATCCCTAAGAAAATGGTTGAAGACAATGAAAATAAATTTTCAAGTCATTCCATTTTTAAGGAAATCTAAAAATGGAAGAATTTGAAAAAAACTTGCAAGATGCTGTTAAGCATCTGAAAATTGCAGATCATATGACTTATGTAACTTTTCCACTTGTGAATGAACATAGATTATTGTTAAAGATTTTTGATGAAATTTATTTATCAATTGTTTTTTGTGTTAATACTATATTAAATTATGAATATTTGTATAAAAGAATTAAATTATATTCTGATTATGATAGTAATTTAGATACTTTTATTAAAGTTGCAAAGAATTATTCTTTAAGTAATGAACAAATTAAGAGGATAAAGGAGATTATTAATTTAAATAAAAAACATAAGAAAAGTGCTATAGAGTTTGTTAAAAGAGATAAAGTAGTTATTATGTCTGATAATCTTGGAACTCAGGTTCTTGATCTTGTTGTAATAAAGCAGTATTTATTATTAGCTAAAGAATTACTTATGAAAGTTAATGGAAAGGTTAAAAATTAGTTTAATAGAAATGTTTTTATATCTTAAATTGTTAAGTTTATAAATTAAAAAGAGGAATTAATATGGCAAAAAGATATATTAAGAGGGCTAAGGATTTAATGAATATTAGTGATGCAGAAGTAAGAAATTCAGGAGTGGCTAGTGGTACTGCAGGAATCTTAACAATAGGTGCAGTAGTGATAGGATTAATGTTATTAGCAACAGGAGCAGGCATAACTGGAGATTCTGTTAGTTCAGTAGCAAAAAATGTTGGAAGTATTTTAGGAATAGTAGGTGCACTTGTTTTTTTAGTAGGAGTGTTTGCATCTTTTATTATGGTACATAAGAGAAATATGAAAAAAAAGGTTGAACTGAAATCTAAACCAAAAAAGAAAATTAAAAAAGCTAAAAGTTCTAAAACTAAGAAAGTTCTTAATAAAAAAAGAAAAAAATAGTTTATAATCTTGTATTTGATTTTTATAATAAACTTTAAATAATAAGTTTTTTATTTGTTTTAATGGTAAGTTTGAAGAGTATTGTTTATGGTACAGGAACAGCTGTTGCAGGGGTTATAACCCATATTTCTCAGTATTCTCAAAATTCTAATCCCAATGTTAAGGATTATTTAGGTATGTTAGCTATTGATGCTATTGCAATGGTATCACTCTATGTTGGTTGTAGGGTTGCAGATTGGAGTTTAGATAGAGTAGGAGAATTTTCTGGGAGAGTAAAGGATAATAGATCTTCTTCAGAAAGATGGTTAGATAATAGAACTGATTCTAGAACTGGTAGAAAATGAAAGAATATTTTTTTGAAGATAGAGAAGTGGTTGATATTGATGATTTAAAATCAGAAAAAATGCCTAAAGAAGATTATATTAAAGCTCATAAGAGTTTGGTAATTTTTTGTCATGATATTTTTATAGAGTATAATGATGGGATTTTACTTGTTATAAGAAAAGAGTTTCCTGCAAAAGGAATTTTATGGCCAATTGGTGGAAGGGTTTTAAGAGGATATTCTGTTGAAGATTCTTTAAGATTAAAAGTTAAAGAAGAGTGTGGATTAGAGATAGAAGATATTAAAGGGTTAGGTTGTGCAAGAACTTTTTTTAAAACAGATCCTTTTGGACATGGCAAGGGTACTGATAGTATAAATTTTGTTTATTTTGCAAAAGGAAAAGGAGAATTAAGATTAGATGAGTTACATGAAAAACCTATGATAGTTAGTAAGGAAAAATATAAAGAGATTAGAGATGATTTACATCCTTATATTAGAGATTTTATGGATAAGGTTATTGAAATGTTTTAATAGAAAATTAACTTTTTAAAACTTTTACAACAATCAAATGAAGAATTGCAAAAATAAAGGCAAAGATTGTTAGTATTAATAATGAATTTTTTAAAATAGTTTCATATTGACAAGAAGTGCAGTTTGTTTGAGTAATTATTAACCATAGAGCTAATGAAAGTATTGCTAGTAAGAATGGGTAAATAGGATTTGGTTTTTTTGTTATTATTTTTCTTTTTTCAAGTTTCTGAAGATATAACTTTAGTTTCATTATTCTCTTGTTGTTACAAAAATTCCATCTTTTGTTTTTATAAAAGTGTGTTCTGATTGGGCAACAGGTTTATGAGATTTTTCAATTAGTTGAGAGTAAGATTGGATTATATCTTGGTTTTCTAGTTCTTTTAAACCTATTCTTGACATAGATCCAAATTTTTCTTGAATTTCCCTAAGTGAAAAAGGAAGGGTTTTATATTTTTCATATACATATTTTAAAATCTTTCTTGCAGTTGGAGAACGAGGAGCTTTAAAGTTTATTACTGCATAGACATTTCCAGGAGGACCTTCATAAATTCTTCCTTCTCCTGTTGTTGCAAAAGGTTCAACTGCAAACCCTCCATTGTTTAATTTTACTGGATTGTTGTTTGCATAATTTGGAATTGTTAATCCTGCATGAATTGTATGTTGATCTAAAGAGTGTCCTGATAAATTAACAATTGGAGAGAATCCTTTTGATTCAATTGTTTTTTGAATTGTTTGTCCTATTTCATGTAAAGAAGGATTTTTTTCTATGAGTTTTAATGCTTTTTCTAGTGCAAGTTCTGATGCTTTAATTAGTTCTTTATGTTGATTATCAGGTGTTAAATCTATTGTCAGAGCAGTATCTGCTATATATCCATTTATATGGATTCCTAAGTCTATTTTAATTAATCCACTAGCAGTTGTTTTGTCATCTAAAGCTGGATGAAAATGTGCTGCAATATCATCAATTGAAAGATTAACAGGAAATGCTGCTTCTGCACCTAAATCTTTAATTTTTTTATGTATTTTTTGAGCAATTTCAACTAAAGGAACTCCTGGTTTAACTATTTCTCTTGCATATTTTCTTATTTTTTGAGCAATAAGTCCTGCTTCTTTGTAGGACTGGATTTCTTCTTGTTTCATGGTATACATAAGGTTTTAAGGTATTTAAAGTTTAAACTTTTAAAAATGTTTGGTAGAAAATATGAGGTTCAGGGTGATGAAGAAAGATTTAAGACTGGAGTTATTTCTACAAATGAGGATATTAAAAAATTAAAGAGATATGAAGAAGTAGCTATAGCTAAATTTGGTGATTTTGAAGAGGTCCTATCAGGTGAACAAAGGTTAGCTTGTTTTACAAGCGAGGAGTTAATAAGTTATGCAAGAGATTGTTTTAGATATAGTGAAGGTTTAATAAAAATTGGAGAAATTACTTTTGTTGGTGAACCAGGTGAAAGGGCAAAGGTTGTTAAAAAAAATGAGAACAATTACACTATGGATGAATTATTCTTTAATAAATTTGAGAGATTTGCAAAAAAAAGAAAGAGGTTAAAAACTAATAAAAGAAGAAGAAAGGCAGTTAGTAGACTGGACAGGAAAGCCCTTAAATATATTGAACATTATGCAAAGCCCAGGGGTCTTGAATTTGTTTGTCATTATTATCAAAAATATTTAGAAACTTGTTATATTTATGAAAAAGGGACTACTTAATCCTTCTTTCTTTAGGGATAAAGTTTGTTATTTTTTCACCTGTTGATTTACCACAACCTAAAAAATTATTATTATTACTTAGAATTTTAAAATTATTATCTGTTTGAATATCTAAATCACTACCCCTTAACCATTGGTCTGATTGTTTGTTATTAATTTCAAGAATGTTTTTTGTTATTTGAGACTTAAAAAGTTGAGTTCCATCTAAAGTAAGCCTAATTTGGTCTTGATTTGTAGGTTGATTTACAGAGTAAAGTCCAATTGTTTCTATATTTATATTTTTATCAAGATCAATAAGTTCTTGATTTGAGAGTAAACCTGAATATAATCTTATTTTTTCTTTTCCAAATTGTAGTAATAAATAAGGTAAGGTTGAAATTCCATATTGCTGATTAAGTTGGTTTAATATTTTCTTTTTTGATGCTGATGTTAGAGGTTTCATGTAAATGTAAAGATTTGAAGTAATTTAAAGTTAATGCTTGAAACCTTTTAGTATCTTATAATTTAACACGTTAGGCTTCTCTTCTAGATTGATAGGTATTTCTTGTAGTTATATGGGTTATTGATAGATTATTTAACATTTTAAATTATAGCAATCTTTATTAATGTTGGTTTCTTTTTATATTTAAGAAAAAAGGTTATTGAAATGGCAAACGGTTTTCAACCAACACAACAAAATCATTCTACTGGACAGAGTCAACCTGTGCAACAAACTCCACCTAGGCAACAAGCTCAATATCCTATGGCTCAACAGCCAATGCAACCTGCAAATGTAAGTGCTGGTGTAGGAGAACTTCAACCAAAAAAGAAATCATTGTTTAAGAGATGGTGGTTTTGGTTAATAATTGTAATAATCGTTGTAGGTGCTTGGTATTATTTTACACAAACAGCAAGTCCAATCTCTTAAGCTTAAGCTATTAATTAAAAAATTTCTTCTTCAATTTCTTCAGAATTAGAATTATCTTTTTTATTAGTTAGTTGTTTTTGTTCTTTTGGTTTTTCTGATGAATCAGGTTTAGAGGTTCCAGCTTGGTCTTGCATTGCTTTAACTTCTGATTCTTCAATACTATTAATCATTTGTTTAAACTCAGGAAATGATTCTGCAGGGATTCTTGTTCCTGATTTTGTAAATCCCGTGTATCTGTCAGAAGTTGTAAATTCCCTTATTGTTAGACCTACTTTTCCTCCAAAATCGTCAATTCTAACAACAATATCTGTTATTTCATTTTTTTTAATTTTTCCTATATCTTTTTCCATATCTTTTTTTATGAATAGGGGTTTATTAAGTTTTGTGTTCTAAAATACTATTTTTTATTAAACTTAACAATCTATACCCTCTAAAACATATTTTCTAAATGATATATGCTTTAAAAGTTATAATTTTTTATTTGGTAAGGTGTAAAATGAGGTTATTTAACTTTTTTAGTGGTAAGAATGTTTTATATTTTCAAGGATGTGATTATAAAAAATATAGTGAAGGATATGAACTTTATAAAAAGATTTTTTCTAAGTTAGGCATTAAATTTATATCAAGTGATGATGTTGGAATTGGAAATATGTCTTGCGGATTAGATGCTTGGGAAACAGGGCATGAATCTGAGACTAGGAAAATTGTTAGAAGAAATTTTGAAATTTTAAGAGAAAATGGTTTTGAAGAGATTATAACAACATCTCCTGAATGTTATAAAATGTTCTTGCAAAATTATCCTGAAATAATTCCAGATTGGAATATTAATGTTGAAAATATATGGACTTTACTATTAGATAGAATATTAAAGAGACATTCTTTAATAAAAGATAAGTTAATGGAGGTTGTTACTTTTCATGATAATTGTTATTTAGGAAATTATTGTGATATTTATGAAGAACCTAGGAAAATATTAGAGTTAATAGGTTTTGAGATAAAAGAAATGGATAATTCAAGAGAAGATAGTTTTTGTTGTGGAAGTTGTGGTGGTCTGGTTTTTACAAATCCAGATTTAGCAAATAAGATTGCTAAGGAAAGAATTTTGCAAGCTAAAAGAATTGGAATTAAAAAAATGATTGTAATTGGTTTTAAAAATTATGATTTACTAAAGAAAAATATAGGAGATAGTAAAGTAGAAATCTTTGAATTATCAGAAGTATTAGCTCATGCACTAGGTATTAAAAGACTTGATGAAAAAGCAATTTCTGAAGAGCCAATTGAAGGTGAAGAAAAAGTTTTAACTGAAGAAAAGGGAGGTGAAGAATCTTAGTAATGTTTAAACAATGCTTAGCTAAAGTGGTTCAAGCGAATACATTGTAAGGTTAATAAAAAAGTAAAAAATGAATACAATGAAAATAAATAAAAATGAGAATGTTTGTTATGAAACAGATGCATCAAGATTAGTTGGAAGGGTTACTAAGGTTGTTTTTCCAGAGAGTGTAGAAGAGATTAAGGAAATAGTTAGGAATTCAGATGTTGATATTATTCCTAGAGGAGGAGGAAGTGGTTTAGTAGGAGGTTGTGTTCCTAGAAAAGAAGGTTCAATTGTTATAGATATGAGGAGGATGAATAAAGTTTTAGATTTTGATTTAAAATCAGGAACAGTTTTTGCTGAAGCAGGTGTAACAATTAAAGAATTAAATGAAAAATTAAAAGCAGTAGGTTTTGAGTTTCCTATTTTCACTAATGATATTTCTACTATTGGAGGTATGGTTGCTAAAGGAGAGATAAGTTCACTTGGGAGATATGGAAGTATTAAGGAGTGGATTGAGGAAATTGAGTTTGTTAATGGGAGAGGAGAGTTAGTTAATATAAGTAAAGGAGATGTATCAGATGTTTGTGGAATGGAAGGAATTAGTGGAGTGATTTTAAAAGTAAAAATTAAGATTATTCCTCTTATAAAAAGAAGTGCATCAATTTTTCAGTCAGATAATTTTGAAGAGGTTTTCTTAATTACAAAAAGATTAAGATTAGAAGAAGAAGTTGTTATGTTAAAGCTTTATAATCCTTTTGTGTCCAATTTATTAGGATTTCCTGAAAAATATAATTTAATTATTTTTTTTGATTCTGATAGGGGAAAAATTAAAGGAGATGATTTTTCATATCTTTTTAATAAATTAAAAAAAGAATACTATCATTTTTATTTAAAAGGATTTTATGAAAGTGAGGATATTAAATTTTTTTATGATAAGATTTCTGATTTTGTTTTGTTTTTAGAAGATTCTAATATTTCTTATTTTTGCGATTTAATTAATGGAATTGTTTTTCCTTTTTTTAAGGATGATTTTCAAAGAATTTCTATTATTAAATTTGTTGAAGCAAAAGGAGGGATATTTGCTAAGTATGGTTTTGGTTTAAAGAGAAAAAAATTGATTGATAATTTGCAAAGAAGAATATTTCAAAGAGTTAAGTTAAGATATGATCCTTTTAATAAATTTAATAGAGGAAAAGTTCTAGATTTTGAATCTGAGGGTGTTGAAGTAAAAAGCAGACCTTTGGATGGTGAGAAAAGAAGTGAGATTATGTTTACTGAGAATATTAAGGAAGAAAAAGAAGAACCTAAAGTAGAAAATAATTTTATTAGTAATACTTATGATAATCAGAGAAAAGGATTAGATTCAAGCCAGGATAGTGAGGGATATTTAGATATAACAAATAAATTTCAAAAAGAAGAAAATCAACTTTTATTTGAAACTCCTGAAGAAAAAATATATAGGTTAATTAAACAAGCTGAGAGTGAAGAAGAGGAAAAAGTTAAAGATAGATTGTTAGATTATGAAAGAACTTTTAAGTCAGAACTTTCTGATGAAAAGGTCAAGAATGTTGAAGATTTTGCAAGAGGAGTTTCTAGGAATATTGTTAGAGAGGAAGATAGAATCGGCAAGGTTACTATGATTGATAATCTAGAAAAAGGTGTTAATAATGAAAAAAAAGAAGTTCGTGGAAGAGTTTCAGATTCAGAAAAGAGTTTAATTGATAGTATTATGACTAATAAATTTAAAAAAGAAAATGATAAAGATGAGGAGGTAAGGAAGGATAATAAGTATTAGTAGTTTATAACAATGCTTAGCCAGAGTAGTCAAGCGAGTAAGTTGGGATATTACTAAAAAAATTAAACAAAAAATAAAGGAAAATGGGAGTTGAAGAATATAATGCAAAAGAAGAAATAAAAGAAATTGTTGAAAAATGCATTAGATGTGGAATGTGCAATTCTCATTGTCCTGTTTTAAGGGTTATGAGGCAGGAAAATGTTTCTCCAAGAGGAAGGACAGTTATTTTAGATCATGATTTTATTGAAAAAAGTGTTTATGATTGTACTTTATGTAAAGCTTGTGAAAAAAAATGTCCTTTAAATCTTAAGTTATGTGAGGCATTTATTAAAGCTAGGCAGGTTTTGGTTTTTCAAGGAAAAGGTCCTGAATCAGAAAATATAGAAAATTAGTCAAAATTTAATTTTATTATGTTTACAGCAAGCTTTTTAAAGCTATTTTTTCAATTAATTCCATATAAAAACAATATAAAAACAAAAAATGTCAAATAATGAAATTAAAATTTCAAATCTGACATTTTTAAAATATGAATACAAAAAATGTCAAAAGTAAGAATCAAGTTAAAAAGTATGCAGATTGAAGAGCTAAATAAAATCTGTGGAGAGATAAAAGAAATAGCTAGTAAGCTCGGTGTTCCTATTAGTGGTCCTGTTCCTCTTCCTACTAAAAAACTTAAAATTACTACAAGAAAATCACCTTGTGGAGATGGGACAGCAACATTTGATAATTATGAGATGAGGATTCATTCAAGAGTAATTGATATGCCTGCAGATGATAGAGTTTTACATGCAGTTATGAGAATGTATGTTCCTAGAAATATTACTATTAAAATAGAGATGAAAGATTGATAAAAATAGTACTTTTTAAGTAAGTTAATTATTATAGGAATATATTTAAACTAATTTCTTCCAATATTCTTGAGTTACATTACAAATGTTGTAAAAGATGGTGTATAAGAAATACATAAAAAGAAATGGAAAAGTATTTGGTCCTTATTATTATGAAAGTTATAGAGAAAAGGGTAAGGTAAAGACAAGATTTGTAAGCGGGCCTAAAAAGAGTGATAATATAAAAAGTAAGATAAAAAATAAAGGTTTTTTATTGGTTTCTTTGTTAATTGTTTTATTAGTTATAATAGGGGTTGGTTTTTTTAATAGTTCAATTAATAGTTCAATTAGTGGAAATGCTATTAAATATGTTTGTGGAGTAGAAGGTTGTAAGGAAGTATTAGAATCTGATTCTGAAGTAACATCTGAACCAGGAGGTGGAATTGAAGATGTTGGTGAATGTGGAGAAATCTGTTTAATAGAAGGAGAGTTATCTAGATTAAGTCTAAATAAAGAAGATATTTGCGAGGAATGGAAGGATTGTAAGACAAATTATAATATTGATGAATTTATTAAAGGAAGAATATTTTATGATGGAATTCAGAAAAGAAACTGTGAATTTAAAGGAAGAAACTTTATTGAGATGAAAAAGTGTATTATTAAAGAGCCGGTTATATTGGAAAAAGAAGATAATAAGGTTAAGGTTCTTAATTTAGATAATGTATTAATTTCAGAACTTAAATTTGTTAAAGAGAAGATTAGTAGATTAATTATTGATTTTTTTTAATATTCTCTATAGCTTTTTTCTAAATAATAATTAATTGGCATAAGCATTCCGATTACAAATACCATCCATCCAATTAAAGATAAAATTATTAATAACCAGTTTTTAAATAAAATTGTTGTTGTTAGTAATCCTGCCCAGGATATTATTCCAAATATAAAGAGCATAACCCAGGTCATTTTATCTTTTCTTTTAATAATAAAATTT
>JBDRMT010000063.1:0-26170 GCA_043811855.1 archaeon
GAGTTGCATCTCATTGTATATAACATTGCCGCGCGCGTGTTGCCCAGGGGATTCGGGACGTACTCACCTAACGTAGCCCGCGCCTTCCTCCCGGTTACCCGGGCAGTCTCCATAGTGTGCAAATAGCAACTATGGATACGGGTCTCGCCTGTTACCTGATTTAACAGGTCATCTCACGACACAGGCTGACGTCGGCCATGCATCTCCTCTCAGCGTGTCAGGTAAGCCCTTCAGACTGACCTTCATTCTGCTGTCGCTCCTGGTGAGGTTCACGGTGTGGAATCTAATTGAACCGCACGCGTCACCCGTTGTAGTACTCCCCCGCCAATTCCTTTAAGTTTCGATCTTGCGACTATACTTCCCAGGTAGCACACTCTACGGCTTCCCTACAGCACCAATACCTCTCGAAGAGATACTGATGTTTAGTGTGCAGTGTTTACTGCTAGGACTACAGGGGTATCTAATCCCTTTCGCGCCCCTAGCCTTCATTCCTCACTGTCAAATCCGTACTCGTAAGGCGCCTTCGCTATTGTTAGTCTGATTAAGATTAACGTATTTTACCACTACCTTAATCATACTCCTTACGTCTTCCGGTCTCTAGTAATGCAGTATTTCTTGCACGCCTCATGCTTGAGACATGAGATTTCACAAGAAACTTACAAAACAAGCTACGAATGTTTTAGACCCAATAAATGTGGATGCGACTCGGACCGCCGGTATTACCGCGGCGGCTGGCACCGGTCTTGCCCAGTCCTTATTCATCTGACTTTTTGCATCAGATAAAAGTTTTTCATAGAAAAACACTCTGGTTTATTTTATCACTCTTTCGAGCATTGTAAAATTTCCTCAGCTGCTGCACCCCGTAAGGCTAGGAATAGTGTCTCAGATTCCTTCTCAGGGCTCTTTCGCTAAAAACCCTTACTGATCATAGCCTTGTTAGTCTTTTACACCAACAACTAGCTAATCAGCCGCAGCCCCCTCCTTAGGCTCGAATTTCAAAAATAATACATTCCAGTAATTATTTTCTATCGAGTATTATCCTCAGTTTCCCGAGGTTATCCTCGACCTAAGGTTAGGTTAGCTACGTGTTACTGAGCAGTTCGCTCTCTCGCGAGAAACTTGCATGCCTAATTATAAACCAGATAGCCGCATCCGCCAGCAGGATCAACTGGATTTGATGTTATAAAATCATAATAAATAATTTAGGATGATTACATTAAATTATAAGAATAGATGATTAATAACTACACTTCCTCCAATTCTGCTATAAATATATTAGTATTTTTGTCTTAAGATAAATCTTAAATAGAATTTTGATTCATAAGATTTCCGAAGGAAATTTTATCAAAATTCTTATTAGAAAATTTAAAATTTTCTAAAGAACGACGAGTTAATTGAAAATTAATTAAAATTTTCTATACAACTAGTATGACTACTCTACATCCTACCAAAACTTCGTTGAGGTAATCATCCCAGTTAATATCATTAACATTTTATGAACAAGGATGATAATAAACCTTTATAAAGGTTTCGTTAATAAAGAAAAAAAATTGACGACGAGAATATAAATCTTTAAATAACTAATTAAGGTCTTGTTAAAATGCCAAGAGATATATCTGAATATCCTCTTAGGTTAAGAGATGCTAGCTTAGAAAAGGTTGTAGCATTGCATAATTTAGCAGGAGAATTTAAGGAAAGTTTTTTAACAGACCATGAATTGCAAGATCTTTTACTTAGACAAGGATATAAATTAGAAGATAATGAAAGACCTACTTCTTTTAGGCAATACCATACAACAATTAATGCAATGAGAGCATGTACTCATCTTAATTTTTTAGATTATTTTACAGAAACTATGACAAAACCCTCTTCAATAATAATTCCTAAAACTAAATTAATTCTTCTTCCAGGAGAAGAGGATGTTTTTAGTATAGAAACTCCTGAGGGACATGATGCAATAGGAATAGCAGAATTACAAGAAGAATGGATGGAAAATCATAGAGCTAGAGAGTTTGTGACTGATTTTAAAGGAAGATTAGAAAATGCTCTTGATGAATATTCAATGCAATTTATCTTAATGAGGATGTGTTGTTGTAGAGGAGCTTTTTTATCTTATGAACAAGCATTTGAAGAAGTAAGAGAATTACAAAAAAGAATAGAAAAAGTTCTTGATAGGAAAAGTTATGTTGTTTTAGATAATGCTTATTATGAGAAAGGAAATAGACTTTTCTTATTAGCAGGCGAAGTTTATGGACAACTTTTAGAATATCCTTTAGGAAGAAAATGTGTATTAAGTAAAGAAGAAGAAAGAGAATCTTTAGCTCAATGGAGAAGGGCACACATCGGATTCCAGGACGAAGATTCTTAAGTATTTTATTCTTAAAGGTTTCTGAAGGAAACCTTTATAAACCAATCCTCCAATAAATTCTTATGATAGAAAAAAAATCTAAAGAAACTTTTAAAAGCTTAGCAGATGAATTAAAAGCTAAGTTAAGAAAAGATAGATTTGAAAAACCTTCTGAAGAATCAGAAGAAGATATAGAAACTGCTTCAAAAGAGAAATTTTCAAAAAAGATTCCTGAAGATGTTTCAGACAAAGAAATTGAGGAAGCTTCAAAAAAAATTACAATAAAAGATATTGAAGAAGAAAAAAAATCAATTAATCCTAAAGAAGAAACTTTGATTCCTATTGAAGATTATATTAAATGTGCAGTTCATCTTGGAACAAAAGTTATAACTCCTCATATGAAAAAATTTGTATACAAAAGAAGAGCAGATGGATTAGCAGTTATTAATACTATTTTTATTGATCAAAGATTAAGAGATGCAATTGAATTTTTAGCAGGATATGCTCCAGAGCATATATATCTTGCTTGTAAAAGAGAAGCTGGTTGGAAAGCTACTGAAAAATTTGAAGAAACAACTGGAATAAGAGTTTTTACAAAAAAATATTCACCAGGAATAACAACAAATCTAGAACTTGAAGGATTTTTTGAATCAGAATTAACAATAATTTGTGATCCTTGGATTGATAAAAATGCATTATATGACACTATAAAACTTAAAAAACCAATAATATCTCTTTGTGATACAAACAATTATACTCAAGGTATAACAAAAATAATTCCTTGTAATAATAAATCTTCAAAATCAATTGGATGTATTCTTTATATTTTAGCAAGAGAATATACAAAGAAAAAGAAAATACCTTTTAGTGCTGTTTTAGAAGATTTTACAGGAAGTTTAGAATGAACTTTCAGATATAATATATTTTTTTAGTAACTTATAAAAATAACACGCAAGACCTCTCTTGCTTTAAAGAATTAACCATCCTCCTAGTTGTGTAAGATACTAAGAAACAAAATCAATCAAATCTCTTTACTATCCTCTTCTTCTTCTAATTCATCCTCTTCATCATCAGGATTAGCAATCTTCATTATTTCTCCTTCTTCCTCAATCTCTTTTTCATCTTGTTTTTCAATCTCTTTTTTCTTTTCTTCTAGTTTCTTCATTTCTTTTTCATCTTGTTCAGCTTTTTTTTCTAATTGTTCTCTAATCTCCTTATTTGTTAGTTTTTTAATTTCTTTTTCAGATTTTTTAGGTAAGGGTCTTTTAACAGTAATTGGTAAAACTCCTGATTCTAATTCTTTTTCTGCAATTTTCATAACATCATAATTTAGTTCTTCTTCCTCTTCAGGACTTAATTTTAATAAAACAGGTGCATCCATTGCTAATTGTAAACTTCTTGCTCCTAGGATTCTTGCAACTTCATACCTGGTGTATTTGTCTTCTAATTTAGTATTCATCTTTATATTAAAATTTTATTTAAGTTTATAAACTATTTGTTTAATTCTTTTATTCTCTTTTCAATCTCAGGAAATAGTTTGTCATAAGCTTTTTCAGCTTCTTTGACAATTTCATTTAATTCATCACAAGTTAAAGGTGTTATTTCTCCTTTTTGCATTGAATTAATAATCTTATCTTTTTTAGGTTGTGAAATTGCTAAAGTTAATCTTGCATCAGCTGCATCTTCTTCATCTCTATTTGGATCAAAAACTAATTTATTTCCAATTTTATAAAAAGTCATCATTAAAGGAACATTTTCAGTTAAAGGCAAACCTTCTTTTGTTAAATCTCCATAAACAACAGTTTCTTCTTTTTTATCATAAACAGGTATTTTTGTTATCATCAAAGCAGTTAAAGCAGCAATTGCACAAGCATCTAAAACATTACCATCGTCATTAATACAATAAATATCAACTAAAACACTCCAAACAATTTTTCCTTTTTCAATACATAGTTTTTTCCAATCAATAAACCCACTTTCTCTTATTCCTCTATCAACAACTCTTGATGCTTCAATTGCATTAATTCTTGGAGGGCCTGCTTCATATCTTTCACCTGCAGCAGGACTAAATTCCATTCCAACCATCATTGTTCCTTCATCAGCATGGTCTGAATAAGGTTCTTGAGTATTTAATTTAACTCCAACTATGACTTCTGTTTTTCCAATCTTAACTCTTGCACTTCCTTCTGCTTTATTTGAAACTCCTGTTTCAATTTGTATTTCTCTATTCTCAAACTGTCCTCTTCCATCTAATCTTTTTCCATCTTTAAGAAGTTCAGTTATTCGTTTTTTATTTATATTTGGTAGGTTCATTTTAATCTCCTAACTCTGGTAAAGCAGCCTCCAATCTACAAAATTTTCCTTGACCACATAACTCATCTCTTGCATCTCCTTCACTAACACCTGCTCTTTGTAATCTATCCATCCCTCTTTCATAAGTAAGACATTTACTAGGACCTAAACATCTTATTTCTGTTATAGGTTGATATCCTGAACCCAAAACCACATTTCCATTATATCCTGTTCCTGCTACCATTTTATTTTTTCTTCTCCTTTTCTTCATCAATATCCTCACCCTTCAAAGCCCGAGTCTGTAAATCTAAAATTTTATCACAAGCTTTTTTTGCAGCTTCAATAGCTTCTTTAAATCGCGAAGTAGGAATTTTACCATCTAATTGTAAATGAACAATATCTTTGTTTCTTGAAGTCATTGTAAATGGAATATCTGTAGGACCTTCTCCTTCTTCATAATCTTCTTCTTCTTTTGTAATATCTACAACTATTTTATCATCTATTTTTCCAATTGCAACACTTGCAAGCATTTCTTTCATAACAATTCCAGAATGAGCTAAAGCCATTGCAGCAGCATTAATACCAGCACATCTTGTTCCAGCATCTGCTTGTAAAATCATAATTTGAACATCAATAACAGTTCCAGGAAATCTTTTTAAGTCTACAACAGAAGATAATGCATTTTCAGCAACCATACTAATTTCTTTACTTCTTCTACTTGGACCAGGTCTTGCTCTTTCAGAAACTGAAAAAGGCAACATATTATATTCACATCTAATTATTCCTCTATCTGGTTTTTGCATATGAGCAGGATGTAAAGGTCTTGGACCATAAACAGCAGCTATTGCAATTGTTTTTCCAGCTCCAAACATTGCACTTCCATCAGCATTAGGAATAATTCCAACTTTTGCTTTTATAGGACGTAGTTCATCCATTTTTCTTCCATCTGATCTTTTTGTGTATGGCATTTTAAGCTCCCCCTCCAAACTCTGGCAATCCTGTTTCTTGAGTCGCACTCACAGAACTTAATATTCTATATTCTTGATTATATTCAAATAATAAATCTGAAAATTCAATAGAAGTTAAAGGCTGGGTTTCATTATATTCATCATCAATAAGAATATCAGGTTCACCTTGATAAGTTTCTTTATTTTTAAAAAAAGCACGACCTCTTACATTAGTAATATCAGTTTCAGCTAATGTTTTAGCAAGCCCTAATATTGTAGTTGCTTTCTCTCCATCTTCTACCATAAAATACCATTCTCCCTTTCCTGAAGGAGTTATGCTTCTTTTTTTACAAGTATTATATTCTTCCATCCTAATCTCTATCCTCCCTATCTCCTCTATCATCGTAATTTCTTTCAACATTCCTAATTTTAGCACCTAAAAATTTTTCAATTTTTTCAGTTAAACCTTCATTAGCAGCTTCTTTAACTATTAAATTAATTGCATCTTCTGCTTTTTTTTCACCTTCTAAATCTCCTTTTAACCAAACATAACCATTTTGACCAACAGTTATTTCAGTTTTAGTAGCATCTTTAATTAAATTAATCATACTTCCTTCTTTTCCAATTACCCTAGGAACTTTATGAGGATTTATCTTGATAATTCTCCCATTTTCTAATTTTCCTAATCCTCTTGATTTTAAAGTTAAATCAACACTTCCTCTTTTAACACTCCAAACCTTAGCATTAAAAACATCTCCAACAGTTGCAAATTCATCAATATTATTTTTATTAATAAATCTTGGACATTCAGCTAAAGGTAAAAACGCACTATAAGGGCCTCCAATATTAACACTCCATCCACTAAAATTAATATCTTCAACTCTTCCAAGAACACTGTTTCCTCTTCTAGGTTCAAAAACTCCACTAACTGGAATTATTTTAACAACCCTGCCATTAATTTCAGCAAGACCATATCTATTAGAAATAATTTCTTCTCCTTCTTTTGAAGTAAAATCTCCAGGCAAATAATCATCACCCTTAACAATTGTTTCTCCAGGAACTACTAATCTTCTTTCTTGTTTTTCTGTCATTTTATTCTTTTATCTCTTGAGTAATTGCACTACCATGTGTTACTGCATTTAACTTATCGTAAAATTCCATTTGAATACCAACTGGAATATTTAAAACTATCTCTAAATCTCCATTTCCTAACCAATCTTCTTTTTCTTTATACTCTTGTAATAAACCATATACTTTTCCAGTATGTATTGCAGGAATTTTAACTTTGATTTTTTTAGTTTCAATTTTTATAGGCAAGATTTTTCTTAAACCAGCAATAATTCCTGGTATTTGTGATTCAACATTTTTATTTTCAATCTTAACACCTGATTCTTTAATTGAACTTTTTAAAATATCAGGTGTAAAAGGTCTTCCTGTTGACGCATCAACAGCATTTCTTACTAAAAAATCAATAATTTGCTTTTTCTTAGTTTCTAGAGCTTCATCTCTATAATCTTGAGTTTCTTCAATAACTCCTTTTTTAACCATTTTCTCAACAACAACTGCAAGTTCAGTTGTTCCAAAAATATTTTCAAGTTCAGATTTTCCAGCTTGCATTCCTTTTTTCTGGTCAGTATAAATTGCATTATCTCTTATAACCTCATTAATATCAACTTTTTCTCCTCTCTTAAGCTTCATTGCAGCTTCTAAGTTAATCATTGTTTCAAATGTTAATTTTCCAGGTCTATATCTTACTAATGTGTCAGTCATATTAATCTAATTTTTTAATTTCCTCTGTTGTTAATCTTTTTAATCTATGATCATCTTTTTTAATAGCTCCAATATTAAACCTATTAATATCAAAATCTTCTCCTAATATTTTCTTAAAAATCTTTAAACCTAACTTGATTGCATCTTCTACTTTTATATCTTTTTTATATTCTTTTCTTAACATTTCTTTAATTTTATCATCATTTTTCCCAATTGCAACTGCATTATATTCAAAGTAATTTCCAGTAATATCACTTGTATATAACTTGCTTTTACCATTATCTATACCTGCAAGAATTAAAGCAACACCAAAAGGTCTTACACCTGGATGTTGAGTATATTGTTGTTTAACATCTGATAATTCTCTTATAACTGATTCAATATCAATAGGAGTATCATATGTAACTCTATGTTGTTGTGCTGTTACTCTAATATGATTAACTAAGATTCTTGCATCACTTAAAATACCTGCTGCACTTGCCATTACATGCTCATCAATTTCATAAATTTTATCAGCAGATTCACTTACTACTAATTCATCTTTTTTACCTTTATCTGCAATAATTACTACACCATCAGAACAATTAATACCTATTGAAGCTGTGCCTAATCTAACTGTTTTTTCAGCATATTCTACTTGTAAAATATGCCCATCAGGTGAAAACATAGTTGCACTTCTATCATAACCCATTACTTGGTGCTGCATATCTGGTATATCCATATTTATTATTTTCCTCCACATAAATGTGGATGCTCAAAATTTTTTATAAATTTTGTTGTATCCATATTTATTCTATTCCTCCAAGATTATTATAGAATTTATATTGATATATTTTAAACATAGCACGCGAGAATTCTCTTGCTTTAGTTAAACTAACTTTATTTATAATTATATCAGTTAATTCTACTGCATTATTTTTAACTTTCATTTTTTAAAGGTTTTTAATTTTATATGTCTTATCTCAAGGGAAATAATCAAAAAATCCTTCCCAGGATTAAAGACCTGTGTCTCCTTTCAAAATTAACAATATATTAGGGTTTTTAAGTTTTTCGATATTAAAACCACAAGGTAAATATTTAAATATCATTAAATAATTTAATTAATAGTATGAGAGGTGTATTTGCAGGTTTAGAATGCTTCTTTAGAGCAAACGTTATGTTCTTAAAACACTTAAACAGACCTTTAAATAATCATCATCAAACTTGTTATTCTTGTGAAGGGAAACCTTGTTATGTAAGTCTTGATGATGTAAGAACAGAAGAATGTACTAATCATATTGCTGTAAGAGATTATGCATTTCGCTATGGAAGAGATTCTTTAGAACAATATCAAAGAAATTGTTTAGATAAATGTCCAAGAAAAAAAGGAGAACTTCCTTGTGAAAGATATAACAATATTAAAGATGATGAAAGAGTAGAAATAGTTCTTGGAGAAAATTGGGGATTTAGTCAATTTGTTTTTAATAGACCTAGACCAGCTAATGTAGCCTAATTATTTAACCTTTCCAACACTACCACTAACTTTTTCAATTTTCATATCTTTTCCACTCATTAAAAAACTTGTTCGAACTTTTTCTAATAAATTTCTATTAATACATAAAACAACTGATTTGCTAGTTGATTTAATAAATTGAGGACAAGCAGCAGCATAACCTAAAACTCCAATAAATTCTAAAATAGCTTCTTCAATATTTTTCTTACTAACATCTTTTCCTTTAATTAAAAGATATCTTTTCTTTTCTCTATGACTTGGTTTTAAAGGCTTCATTTTTCTTTCTTTTAATATCTTTACTTTCTTTTTTCTTAGGTCTTACTTCTTTATTAAACTTCTCCTTATGTTCAAATAAATTTGTTTCTTTAATTTTATTTTTAATATGCTTTATTTCTAAAAACACAACAAAAATAACAACACCTATAATTACTAAAACTAAAATATAAATATTTCTTTTTAATTTTTCAACTTCATTATCTAAACCAGTTACTTCTTCATCAACAGTCAGTATCTCATCTTCTTTTACAACATCTCCTGTAACTTTTGGCTGAGTTATAATATCTTCATGAATTATTTGAATTGTTAGTTCAGCTTTTTTGTTTTCAATTGAATTTAATTTAACATATAAATCATAATAATCAGGGCTTGTTAAATTTAATTTTGCACTCTGTCCAATACCTAATTTTAATTTAATAGGATTACTTTGTATTGTAATTTCAATGTATTCTTCCTTAATTTCATTAAGAATTAAATTATGTGGAATATTTTCTTTATCAAAAAAATTAAATTTAATCTTATCATCTTTACTTAAAGATTTTGTATATCCTTCTGAAGCTTGTTCATCTGAAATAACATAAGTTTTTGAAGCACTACCTCCACCCCCTCCTCCACCTGTTGATGCTGTTTGAACAGCAGGAGCAGTAACTGTAAAACCTCTTAAAGATGAATTAAAAACATTTCCTGATTCATCACTACAATTAATATTCCAATTATAACTTCCTGGAACAAAACTCTGACTAATATTTTGTATTAAACTTTTATCAACAGAAGTGTTTGTTAAACTAACAACATTATTAATAATTAAACTACAGTTTGAAATATCATTATTATCACTAACATTAAATCCAAAGTTAATTGTTTGAGAATTTGAAGTATAACTAGAACTATCTGTTGGATCTAATAAACTTATATTAGGACTTGTTGCATCATAAAGAATAGAAAAATTAATTGCTTTTACAGAATCTGTTGCATTATTATAAGATTGACAATTCCACAAATAATTATCTTCCATATTAAAGTTATAACTAAAATTACTTGAATTTGATATACCAGAAATAGAATTTGTTTTATTATAAACTAACTCTGTTGAATTCCATAAACTAAAAGTAATATTAGATAATCTTTTATTATTTTCAGTTTCAGAAGAACAATTAAACTCTGTTAATTGATTTGTTTTTGTATTATTTAATGGAGAGATTAAAATAACACTAATATTTTGAACAAACAAACTAAAATTAGAACTTGCATAAGCTCCATTATCTTGATCATCATAAACTAAACAATTCCATTTATAACTATCATATACTAAATCTGTAATATTAAATCCTGTTTCATTAAAAATACCCGTAATACTTCTTGATTCATTATAATAAATATCATCACTAGAATTCCATAAACTAAAAGTTATATTTTTTAATTGCCAATCACTTGAATTACAAGTAAAAGTTTGGTTAACACTAAGATTATTTTTATTATTTAAAGGAGATATTAAACTAACATTAGGATTTATATTATCTAAAGATAAAATTGCAGAATAAATATCAATTCTATTAATTGAGACTCCATTAAAATCAACTGCAGTTCCAGTATCATTTAAAGCACTTTTAACTTGTGTCTGGTTTTTACTAAACAAACTTTTAATCAATCCAATACTTCCTGCAACCATTGGTGTTGCCATTGAAGTTCCAGATTGAGCTACATAAGTATCATCAAAATAAGTACTATAAATACTTGTTCCAGGAGCAGCTAAATCAACCCAGGTTCCATAGTTAGAATAACTTGCACTTGAATTATCACTATCAATCGCAGCAATACAAATAACATTATCATAAGCACAAGGATATTGAGCAGAATTTGCACCATCATTTCCAGAACTAGCAACTAATATACTTCCATTTGTATAAGAATCATTTATTGCAGCTTGCATTGTCACAGAATGACTACCTCCAAAACTCATTGAAATAATTGTTGCACTATTATTTGTTGCATAATATAATGCTTGAACAACATCTGTTAAAGCAAGTGAACCTCTTCCTGTTAAATCTTCATAACCTGCTCTAACAGGCATGATTGAACAATTCCAACAAGCTCCTGTAACTCCTAAATTATTATTACTAACTGCACTTGCTATTCCTGCACAATGAGTTCCATGAGTTTGATAATCCATGGGATTATTATCCTCAGTATTACAATCATCACTAGCAGAACATCCAGAACTAACATTAACAAAATCATACCCCCTACAATCTCCATTATAACCATTTCCATCTGCATCAGTGGTATCATCACAACCCTCATCTGTATTATTCCAAATATTAAGACTAAGGTCAGGATGATTCCAATCAACTCCAGTATCAATAATAGCAATACTAACACTTGAATTTCCAGTTGTAAGGTTCCATGCTTTTTCAGAATTAATATTCATTAAACCCCACTTCAAAGAATAACTAGCATCATTAGGAATAACAGAAGTTTGAAAATAAGACTTAAAAATATAATTTGGTTCAGCATATTCAATTTCTTCCATCATCTCATAATTTTTAATAATCTCACTAACCTCTCCATCACTAAATTTTAAATTATAAACTTCTCCATCACCAATTCTCTCACTTCCAACAGGTTTTTCAACATATTCATAAACAACAATCTCATTTTTATTTTTTAAAAGAACTTCATTTCCATTTCCTATTACATCACCTTTATATTTAACAATAACCTCTCTAGGAACATAATCAGAGTCTTGGTAATTATCAACATTAACAGATGGTTGAGCTCGAGTTTGTTGAGTTAGACTTCCTATTAAAAAGATTATCATAAAAAACAAAATAAGCATAGCTAGCACTTCTTTTTTTAATTCCATAAATAATTAAGAGAAATAGTATATAAAAAGATAACCATAATATTAATTTTTAAATAACTCTGTCTGGTAAATCATATGTATAAGAACAAGAAGTACATGTTCTATCAAAACCAGTTTTATCTCCTTGAACTATAGTTTCTTTTTCACATCTAGGACAAACATCCTCGTAATTCCAGTACTTATCTTCAGTTCCAGAATCATCAAATTCATATCCACAATCTCCACAAGATAGTTTAAGCCTTACAGCTAAATCATTAAACTCAACATTTCCACCACCACAAAGACGACACTCACCTTCTACAACCCCTGCTAAAGTACCAGTATCCTCATCATCCATATAATACTATCTTACAATGGTTTTTTAAATATTTGTATAATAAAAATTAATCAATAACAGCTTCACATTTACTATTTATACATTTACAACTTCCTTGCCCACAATCCATTGTATCTGGAGCACATTCATCTGTACAAAATATCTCACCACATTCAGGCTTCTCACTTGCAGAAATACAACTTGATGCATGACAACATTCTGCTTTAACACAATCTAAATCACTAACACATTCCTCACCAACAACAATATTATCATCATCGTCCTTATTATCTTGAAAACTCTTAACAGTAATAAAAACTAAAATTATAAACAAGATTATCAAAATTATAATAACATAAAGCAAACTTTTATTATGAGTAATTTTAACCTTATCAATACCTTTTTTTCTTTTAATCTTCATAGAACAATAAGAAGAAGAGAATATAAAAAACTATCCTAATATATAAGAGATCTATAGTTAATTTAATGCACTTCACATACTCGAGGGGTTCTTTGAACAGACCGACTATTTCTGAAATAATGTGGGATTAACCCGTCTCTTATCTCTTCGACAGCAGTATAGTATGCTTCAGGAATAAGCACAGGTATTGGATTTTTCTCTAATACTTTTTTCATAGCATGGTTAAGGACAATACCATATAATGAAGAGCTTTTACCTGAAACCTCTCCACTATAGAGGTCATTGATTAATATAGGTAACATTACATCAGGACTCCATATAGCAGAATCAAATACTGAATCTGCAGAAAGTGTTTTTGAACCAAGATGATACTTCATGTTATTGCCGCATTTGCAAACTGCAACAGCATATACATCTTGGCCTTGATTTACTCTTCTTAAAGTATTTCTTTTCCAATCTTCTGGACAGGTAACATGTAGAGGTAAATATGAAGGATCACGTTTTGATATTTGAGGATCAACATCTATATCTACTAAATCTTGAATGCCTTCATTTACAACCCTTACTATATCATCAAGATTTTGAAATACTAAATTTAATTGAGATCTCATCTTATCATCAAGATGTTCAGAAAGTATTCTTGGGTCAGGGTAATATCCAAAGTAATTTTTAATCAAGAATTCAGTGACTCTAAGATTAAGTTCAGCTAGGTTTGAAGGCCCATCAAAGTTGCTCCAAAATCTATTAAATGTTTCTCTGTTAAAATATCCTGATGTCTTTAAAGAACCTATAAATCCATCCCTTGTACCTTTAATATATGAAGGATCAATCTCAACAAACCTCATATCTTTACCTTTAGATTTTTCCTTTGAAACAACACGGAAAGATTCTGATCCTTCAGCCTCAATACCTGGCCAAAAGAATCTTGTCATTAGTTTGTCTGAACCTGCATTGTCAGTGTCCATCCAAATAAATACTGTCCTGACCCCTTGATCAGACAAGTCCTTAAGTGCAGCAATTTTTGATGAAACTCCTGTAGCATAATCAAGATAAATTTGTTGTGCTCCAAATACCCTCTTATCAGAACCATTATCTGCAGGAGCTTTTAAAGCCCTGATGAATTCTCTTTCATCCAAAAAAATTCCATTTTCTTGTAATAGGTCTCTGCCTTCCTCATCTTCTAATAATTCTTTTAAATTTCTCATCTTATACTCCTAATCTATGTCTATTTAATGATCCAATGATAGGTAGAGGATCAAAAACAAAAGCTTCAGCTCTTTCACAACCTGCTTGAAGCCCTCTAAGTGCAGTTCTTTTATCATATAATTGAGTATAATATCCTACAAGCTTGTCAACTTGACTTTCATGTTCCCCTAGTGCTTCTAAAGCTTTTTCATAATCTTCTGAAATATCAACCAATACATGCATTACAGAATGCAATGAATGTGTTTCTGTATATAACAATCCCTTAATCCTGCATAAATTTGAAGGATTTTGAGCTTTTTGGCAGGCATCCATTGCAATACTTGAAACAACCCCATGGTCTCTATGATAATCCCCATCAGCTCTGTGAGTGATTACAAACTCAGGTTTATGTTGTATAATTATATCTCTAACCACATTGACAGTTTCCCCATAAGGAATTTCAGTATAATGTTCTTGATTATGTCCTAGTAATTCATAGCTGATACCAAGAGTTTTACATGCTCTTTCTAACTCATCAACCCTTTTTTTATCAACTCCTCCAAAACAAACAACATGAGATTTCCCCCCTAATCTAGCATTTTTACATAAAGTCCCGCCTGCTCCAATAACTTCATCATCTTCATGTGCAAAGACTCCAACCAAAGTTGTAGGAAATTGTAATATCCTGTTGAACATTATTTCTAGACTGCTTCTCATCTTATACTCCTAATATTCTCCTGTTTAATGCACTTACCAATGGTAGGGGCTCAAAAAAAAGAGCTTCTGCCCTTTCACATCCTGCTTGGACCCCTCTCAATCTGGTAAGAGCGTCTAATTCTTGAAGGTAATAATCTTCTAGCTTTTCGATTTGAGATATATGTTTTTTTAATGCTTTATAAACCTTATCATATTCTTCTGTGATATCTATAAAGATACTAACAACAGGATGAAGCGACATTGTTTCTGTATAAAGAATACCCTTGACATCATGCCTGTTTTTTCTTACATGAGCTTTAATGCAACTTTCTCTTGCAATACTTGAAACAACCCTATGGTCTCTATGATAATCCCCATCAGCTCTGTGAGTGATTACAAACTCAGGTTGTTTATCAATTATAATATCACTTAGTTTATCAATTGTCTCAGAATAATCTTCATCAAATCGAGTCTCTTTTTTCCTCAATAATTCAAATGTAACTCCAAGAATTTTACAAGATTCCTCGAATTCTCTAAATCTTAGATCTGTTGAACCTCCAAAGCATATAACATGCGACTCCCCGCCTAATCTGACATTTTTAGCAAGAAGACCTCCACAACTGGTTTCATCATCCTCATGAGCAATAATTGCAATTATCTTTGTTGGAAGTTCCAAAAGATTATTTGATTGTTTAGTCATGATGTTAAAATCCTCCTGTAAAGATCAAGGTACTTACCAATTACAACCTCAACAGAATGATGGTTTTTAACAAAAGACCTTCCTCGTTCTCCAGCGCTACGGATAGCTTCACGAGATTCCATAAGTGATGCTAGTCTACTATAAAATCCTTCATAGTCTTTAAAATCAAACAACCATCCATATTCAGGATTGACAATCTCTCTTATACCTTCAACATTAGTTCCAATTAATGGAGTTCCACATGCAAGCGATTCTAAACAGGTAAGAGGGCATCCTTCTTTTTCTGATGTTAGTGCAAATACATCCATAGAAGAATAAGCAGCCCTTAGTTCGTTAGGATTTAGTCTGCCTAAAAATCTAAAATGATCTAGTAGTCCTTCAGTATGTAAACAATGTTCAAAATGATCCCTTGTTTCTCCCCCTCCTCCCATAACAAAATATACTGAATCCAACATTCCCCTGCTCTTCAATCTTTTGGCCACTTGAAGGAAATGATCTACATGTTTTATATCTGCAAAATTTGAAACATGACCAACAACAAAATCTTGTTGTTTTATACCAAGGTCAGCCCTTAATTTAGTATCCTCTGGATAAAATACATTTGTATCAACAAAGTTAGTAATATGAGATCCAGGAGTAGTTACTCCTAATTCCCTCTCTGAAATCGTTTGCAAACCTCTACTAACATATGTAATAGCGTCTGCACCATCAAGAGCATAATTTAATATTTTATTTACCTCACTTTTATTGCCATTTGTATGAACATCACTTCCATGGCCAGTAACAATTACAGGCAGTTTTCCTCCTCTTCTATGAATTTCTTCTTTTGCTATTCTGGCAATCAAAGCATGAGGGATTGCATAATGTGCATGTAATAAATCTAAGCCTCCTTCACTATAAACTTCACAGATTTTATTTGCAGTAGTCCATTCGTAAGGTTGTCTTGTTAAACAATTATAGTCTAATTCCAACACTCTGTGAACTTTGATTCCTTTTCTATTTAAGGAAAGTTCTTCAACACCATCAATAGGCCCATTATAAATAAATAGATGAGGCTCATGGCCTTTTTCTGCTAAGTGAACAGCAGTCCTATATGCAGCAATAGCACTCCCTCCAAGATGTGGATAGAATGATAAAAATCCAATTTTAAGCTTCCTATCTTCCTGCACAGGGATTTTACCTTTCATATTTTTTTAAAAAATTTAATTTTATTGATTTTAAATTAGAGTTTAAAATGAGAATCTGCTTTTTCATTTCCTTCATATCCCATCTTATGCAGCAACTCCTTCACCCTTCCTCATTTCAAACACCGAATGTGCAACAAGAGAAGGGATGCTCCCACTATTTACAGAATCCTCTAATCTTAATGAACTTATTATAGCTCTTGAGCCATCTATACCATCATGCCCATTGCAATTAACCACTATATCAGCATCTTCAATATATTCAGGTCTTAATTCTCTAATAAGTACAACATCAGAGCCATGAACTTGATCTGTTACAAGTTTGCCAAAATAAACAGGAGGAAAGAAATAATCATCTATCGGACCGTTTCCTATATAAATAAGAACATTAGTGCTGCCAGGACTTCTAGGATTTCTAAATAGCTTTCTTCTTCCTATAGGACGCATCTCACTTCTTCCTGAAGTTTGATCCATTCTGTATCTACCATTATCTTCATATCCCATTTTGTGCTCTCTCCATCCCAAGGGCTTCTCTTCTGACCCCTCTTGCAAGTTTACCATAGGATTCAGGTGATTCTATATCTCCCAGACTAAAACCTCTACTTAATACTCTTCCAAATCTACTTAATAATGGTTGAGGAATACCATCTTCTGAATCATATAATAATACATCAACAAATTTCATTACTTCTGGATTTGGATTTTGAGCATGTAAAACTTCAAAAAAAGGATTCTGAGCAAGTCTGTCTGCTAAAGTTTTTCCATGAGCTCCAACACATAAAATTTTAGTTACATCTGCATCACTTTTATAAGGACTTTTTGCAACAGGCTCTCCATTTATATATCTAGCAGGAGTAGCTCCATATTTAGCTGATGTATCATATTGTTTTCTTCTTATCATTTTCAATAAAACCTTAATATTTATTAGGATATACAAGTAAAATAACTAGTTAAAAAATACTATTGATTTTTTTGTAAAAAAGGAAACATTTATAAAGAAACAAGCTTTTTTTACAAAATATGAAAGAAAAAATTAAGAAATTATTATTTGAGTACTCGAGAAACTCAAGAATAACTACAAAAATATTAGGTAAAAAAATTAGAACAAGTCAACAATCTGCTTCTTATTTAAAAAACCAATTAATTTCAAAAAAAATAATACAACCTACAATAATAATTGATGCTGTTAAACTTGGATTAATTAATGTAATAGTGGGTTTTAATTTTTTAAAACCAGACAATGAAACAAAAAGAGATTTAATTAATGAACTTAAAAAAACAGAATCAATAATCCAGATTGAAGAAGGAAAAGAAGGTATTGACCTTTTAGTTGAATACTGCGTTCCAAATCTTTCAGCATTTAATAAAATAAATACAGAGATAGTAACAAAATATGAAAAAAAGTTAAGAAGTGTTTTTGTTCTTCCGGTAATTGTAACTCACAAATATGCTAGGAATTACTTAGTAAAAAAATTTGATTCAGAAGATCTTGTTATTTCAGGAGATAGGAGTTTAAGAAAACTTTCAGATAATGAAGCAAAAGTATTATTAGAACTTGCAGACCATCCAGATAAACCTTTAATAGATCTTTCTGAATCATTAAAAATACCTGTTAAAACAATAATAAAAACAAAAAAAGCTCTTGAACAAAACTTATTAATAAAAGGCTATGGATCAGTTTTAGATTATTCAAAACTTGAAATAAATAGGCAAATAATTTTTTTAAGGTTTACACCAGAAACAATAAAAGAGATTGAAAATTTTCACATATTTACTATAAATAACAAAAATATAATAAAATTTACAAAAATAATAGGAGAATATCAAGTAATGGTAGTATCTGAATCATTAAAAGAACAAGAAATAATTAAAGAGATTAGAGCTAATTTTCCTGTTGAAAAATATTTTATAATTAAATCAGATAAAATACATAAGAAAAGATACTTACCCGAGGTTGAAAAATAATTATTAATATAAAACCCTTTCATATACCTGCTGAGCAGTTTCATGAAAAGCTCTAAGAATACTTAATAATTCTCTCGGTTTGTATTCTGTTCCAATTGACAAGTTAGTAACTTCTGCAATAGCCCGGTCATGTTCTTTTGTATCTCCACTATCACATCTTTCACTTTCAGGACAATGTGCACAAACATCTTCTAAACCTTCTACAATTTCTATTAAAGGAGAATCTTCTCCAGCCCTCATTCTCTCAATAAAACTATCATATAACTCCACTTCTCTTGCACGCATTTCTGCTCCAATTCCCATAACATGACTTGCATTAGGAATTTCCAACTCTCTTGCAAGAAAATATAATCCAAATCTTAATGCATGACCTGGTCTTAATCTTATTTTATCTTCCATTTCTAGTAATAAAATTTATAATAGGACTATTATTTAAATATTTGTTTAGTAAAAAATAAAATAACAAACATATTTAAACCAAATCTAACTTTTAATAACACAAAAAGAGAAAAATGGAAATAAGAATCTATACTATTGGTGGATATAATGAAGTAGGAAAAAATATGACTGCTGTAGATTTAGGTGAAGATGTTATATTATTTGATTGTGGTTTACATCTTCCTCCAATAGTTGAACTTGAAGAAAGTGAAAGAGTTTATAGTGAAAAAATGCTTCGTTCAATTGGTGCAGTTCCTAAAGATACTATTTTAGATGATTTAGATTTAAGAAGAAAAGTCAGAGCAATAATACCTAGCCATGCCCATTTAGATCACATTGGAGCAATACCTTTTCTTGCACAAAGATATAATGCAGAGATAATTGGAACTCCTTTTACAATTGAAGTATTAAAAACTTTACTAAAAGATGAAGATATTTTTATTAGAAATAAATTAAAAGTTGTTCAACCTAATTCTTTTTGTTATGTTCAAGGAAAAAATAGAAAATATAGAGTTGATTTTATCAATATAACTCATTCAACAATACAATGTTCTTTATTAGCATTACATACTCCAAGAGGAGTTGTTCTTTATGCAAATGATTTCAAGCTTGATAATAGCCCTGTAATGGGAAGAAAACCAAATTATGAAAGATTAAAAGAAGTAGCAAAAGAAGGTGTAAAAGTATTGATTGTTGATTCAATTTATGCAGAAGATAACAGAAAGACAGCAAGTGAAAAAGTTGCAAGAGCTTTATTAGAAGAGGTTTTACTAACAACAAACAATAAAGGGGTAGGATTGTTTGTAACAACTTTTTCATCACACATAGCTAGATTAAAATCTATTGTTGAATTTGGAAAAAAACTTAATAGAAGAGTTGTTTTTTTAGGAAGATCTTTAAACAAATATGTTTCAGCAGCAGCAAGGGTTAATATGTGTCCATTTATGAAAGATATTGAAATTGCAACTTTTAGAAAACAACTAGAAAAAAAACTAAAATTAATTAATAAAAATAGAGATAAGCATATGGTTGTTTGTACAGGTCACCAAGGTGAACCCGGAAGCATATTAGATAGATTATCAAGCAATAAACTTCCCTTTCAATTTAATTCAAGAGACCATGTAGTATTTTCTTCTTCTGTAATACCTGCTCAGACAAATATAGAAAACAGAGAAAAATTAGATAATAAACTAAAGAAAAGAGGAGTTAGATTGTTTAATAATATTCATGTTTCAGGACATCCTGGAAGAGAAGATTTAAGAGATTTAATAGAACTACTTAATCCTGAACATATTATTCCTGCTCATGCAGGACATGACAAAACAAAATATTTAATTGAATTAGGAAAAGAACTAGGATATAAATCAAAAAATTTACATTTATCTAATAATGGGAAAAGATTAATCTTTAAGTAAGATTAATAAATGTTAAATTACTAGTAGAAATATAAAAATAAGATGGTGAATGAAGATATTGTAACAGCTTTAAAAAATGCAATTAATAGTGGTGATTCATTAGAAAGCGCAATGCAGATAATGATAAGTTCTGGATATGATTCTAATGAAGTGCAGGAAGCTTCTCAATTTATTGGAGGAGTTTCTACAAATCTACAAACAAGGCCTGATGAACATCTTATAATGCCTGAACAAAAAAAAGGTCTTTTTGGAAGAAAAAAAGTTAATCAACAAGTACCTTCTCAATATCAGCAACCACAACAATATTCTCAACAACAACCTATACAAAATCAACAACAATATCAACCACAATCGCATATACCTCAACCTCAACAACAAAATCAATATCAAAACATTCCTCAACAACAATCACAACAACCTCAAATTCGACAGCTTCAACAGGATATAAATTCAAACCTTCAACAATACCAACCTGTTAGGGTTCAACCACTGACTCCTGAAAGACAATCTCAAATGTATAGTAAACAAACACAACAACCTGCAAAAAAACCAAAAAAACCTCATAAAAAAGAAATAATTTTAGTTGCAGTATTAATAATCTTAGTATTAATTTTAATCTCTACAATAGTTTTTAAAGATACAATCCTAGGATGGTTTTCTTAATCATTCCTTAGTAATCTACAAACCTAATAATGTAAGTATCTTACACAATTACAAGGAATATCTATACTTATTAGCAAGAGAAGTCTAGCATCTTAGGTTTAAAAGATACTAATATAAATTCATAAATCCTATAATAATATAAATTTAAACTAAAAATATTAATAATATCAAAAATGCAATCTATTTACCAACCTGCTGAAGATTCTTATCTTCTTAAAGAAACTTTAAAAAAATTTCTTAAAAATAAATCAAAAAACATAAATATTCTTGACATGGGTTCTGGATCAGGAATCCAAGCATTAAATTGTAAAGAACTAGGTTTTAAAAAAATCCTTTCTGTTGATATAAATCCAGAAGCAGTAAAACATTTAAAAAAATTAAAATTAAAAACACTAAAATCTAATTTATTTTCAAATATTCCAAAATCAAATAAGTTTGATCTTATTATTTTCAACCCCCCTTATTTACCTGAAGATAAAAGAGAACCAATAGATTTAAGAAGAAATACAACTGCAGGAAAAAAAGGTTATGAAATAATATTAAAGTTTTTAACTCAAGCAAAACCTTATCTAAAGAAAGATGCATCAATTATCCTGCTTTTTTCTTCACTTAGCAAACCTAAAAAAATTCTATCAAAAGCAAAAAAAATAGATTACAACTATGAACTCTTAAACAATCAAAAGCTTTTTTTTGAAGAACTATATGTTTTTAAGTTTAGCCCAAAGTAATGATTATAAGAATAATTAAATTTAAAAACACTTTAAGCATACTTTTATTAAGCCGCCATGGGACAATGGTACTCCAACTGGCTTGAGACCAGTGCCCTTTTGGGCTTCTCGGTTCGATTCCGAGTGGCGGCGTTTATATTCTTATAAACCTCAAATCTAAATCTTCAACCAGAAATATCTACTTCAAATTCTTAAACTTTCCTTTAATGCAAACCTTACAGGGTTTGTATTTATTTTTTTTAAAAAATTTATCATCATTTTTCCCAACTTTATAACTATCTTTTATTAATCTACCTAACCTGCATGTACCTTTATGATAAGTTAATGATTTATTAGACCCATAAAACTTATATTTTTTCTCTGGTTTTACAACAGGGGTAATATAAATCCTCTTTTCAGTTTCATAAGGAACTTGTTTATAAACAGTCTTACCAGTTTCTTTAACAGGTGTAACATAAATCCTTTTTTCAACTTCATAAGGAACTTGTTTATAAACAGTTTCACCAGGTTCTTTAACAACCCTTGAAACAACCTTAAGTATTGGTTGTTTAATTTGTTTTAAGTGCTTTGGTTCTAATAAAAAGAAAAGAACAATAGCATAAATTATTATAACAATTAAGAACAATACTAAACCTTCTAAACCATCAAGATCAAAGAAAATTAAACTTAATGTTGATACGATTACTAGAGCTAATCCTATAAAAATTGCAATAAAGACATTTCTTTGATTCCAAATCTTTGTTTCAGTTATCTCAGGTTCAAGATACTGAATTTCCTCTTTTTCCTCTTTTTCTGTCATATAGTATTAAGAGAATTAAGATATATAAATTATTCCATTTTTAGACTTGTTTCAAAAATATAGAAAACCTTTAAAAGAGCAAAATATTAGAATTTTTATGGAATTTGCAAACATCAGAGGTGAAACAACCATATTTGGTGTATCTGATGAAGAAGATTTTATTGATGAAGACGAAGATTCTGAATAATTACCTTATAAATATCTAATTAGCATATCTTCTACTATAATTATTTTTATAAAACTGATTTTTTTATTGAATATTACTTAAAGAAGAGATAAGAACATGAAATTTGCACATATAGCTGATTCACACTTAGGAGCATGGCGACAGCCAGAATTACAGCAATTAAATTTACAGAGTTTTAAACAAGCAATAGAAACTTGTATAAATGAAAAAGTAGGTTTTATCTTGTTTACAGGAGACTTGTTTGATACATCTTTTCCTTCAATAGAAATATTAAAAGAAACCTTTGCAGAATTTAAAAGATTAAAAGATACAGGAATAAAATCTTATGTAATTGCAGGAAGCCATGACTTCTCTGTATCAGGAAAAACTTTTTTAGAATTATTAGAAAAAGCAGGGTTTTGTGAAATTTGTCAATATGAAGAAACTGAAGAAGAAGTAATTTTAAAACCTCTAAAACATGAAACATTTTATATTTATGGATATCCTGGAAAAAAATCAGGTCTTGAAATACCTTCTTTAAAGAAAATAAAAATACAAGAACCTTATGAAAATAATTTCAGAATTCTAATGCTTCATACTACAATAACAGAGATAAAAGAAATGGAAAATCTTCCAATTGAAACAATATCTTTAAGTGAGGTTCCCCCCGCAGATTATTATGCTCTAGGACATATTCATATTGATTATAATAAAGAATATAATAATAAACCTGTAATCTATGGAGGTCCAACCTATCCTAATAATTTTAAAGAACTTGAAGAATTAAAACACGGATGTTTTTATATCATAGATGTAGAAGGATATACAAAAGTAACAAAAAAAGAAATAAAAATTAAAGAACCAATTTTATTTAAAATAGAAATAGAAGATAGTCTTAATGCTACACAAAAAATACTTTCAGAACTTCAAAAACAAGATATAAAAGATAAAATAGTTCTCTTAAGAGTTTTTGGAACTTTAAAAAAAGGAAAACAATCAGATATTAACTTTAAAGAAATAGAAGAGTATATTAAAAAACAAGAAGCATATTCTTTTTTAAAAAACACTTCAAAATTAGAACAAGTAAAAACAGAACTTCAAATTGAGCTCCAATCTAAAGATGTTGAAAAAATTGAAGAAGCTTTAATTAAAAAATATGAAATTGAAAATCCTTCAGAACTAAACAAACTCATCTTTCCTCTTATAGAATCTTTAAACAAAGAAAAGCAAGAAGGAGAAACTTCAACAACTTTTGAAAACAGACTTTTAGGAGAATTAAACAAAGTATTAAAAATAGATTTAAATTAAAATGATACTAAAAAAACTTTCAATAGAAAATTTAAGAAGCTATGAAGCTCAGGTAATTGAATTTCCAAAAGGTTCTACTTTATTATCAGGAGATATAGGATCTGGAAAAACAACAATACTTTTAGCTATTGAATTTGCTTTATTTGGACTGCAACCATCTCAAAAAGCAAACTCTCTTTTAAAAAATGACAAAGATTCTGCTAAAGTTAAACTTGAATTTGAAATAAATAGTAAAAATATTATAATTGAGAGAACATTAAAACGCTCTAAAAAATCAGTTTCTCAAGATTACTCTTCAATATCAATTGATAATGAAAAATTTGAAGGAAGTGTTACAGAAATCAAAAGTAAAATATTAAATCTCTTAAACTACCCAAAAGAATTTGCTAAAAAGACAAATTTGTTATATAAATTTACAGTTTATACTCCTCAAGAAGAAATGAAACAAATTATCTTAGAATCTGGAGATGTAAGGCTTAATACCTTAAGGCATGTTTTTGGTATTGATAAATATAAAAGAATTCAAGAAAATACTTCTATTTTAACATTAAAATTAAGAGAAAAAATAAGAATAAATCAAGTATTAGTTAAAGATTTGGAGGATATTAAAGAGAAATTAAATGAAAAAAATAAAAATTTAGTTGAACAAATAAAAAGTTACACTAAAGCTGAACAAGAACATCAAATAGCAGGAGATATAATAAAACAAAAAGAAAAAGCATTAGAAGAAGTTCAAGAAAAAATAAATGAAAAGAGATCTTTAGAAACAGAAAAATCTAAATCAGAAGTTTTAGTTTTAGAAAAAAATCAACAAATAACAACACATACAAATACTATTAATAATTTAAAAGAACAGATTCAAGAAGCAGAAAAATTAAAATTTAATCAAGAAGAATATGACTCTTTAAATCAAAGAATTAAATTTCAAGAAGATAAAGAAAAACAAACAAATGATGAATATATGGATATAATGAGTAAATTTAAGTCTTTAGAATCAAAAAAATTAGAACTTGATTCCTTAAAAAATAAAATATTTAAATTAGAAAAATGTCCTACCTGCTTACAAGAAGTTTCAGAACAATACAAGAATAATATGAGCACAAATGCAGATAATGAACTTAATCAGATTCAAAAAATCTTATTAGAATTAACAACAAAAAAATCAGAATTAATAACACAAATAGAATTAATTAAAAAAGCAAAACAGGAATTTTCAAATAAAAAATCAGAATTAGAGATTTTAAAAATAAAATTAGAATCTTTAAAAGAAAAACAACAAAGAATATATGAAACAGAACAACAAATGCAAACTTTAAATAAAGACCTAAAATTATTAAACAAACATATATCTGATATTGAAAAATCAACAAAAGATTATGAAAAATATGAAATTATTTTTGAAAAAAGAAATAACGAGCTAATACAATCAAAAAAACAAGAAAATCAGTTAGCAATTAAAAAAGCTGAAAATAATAAAGAGATTCAATTTTTAGAACAACAAATTAAAGAAACTCAAGAAACAATTGATAAAAAACAAGAATTAAAAACTCAAACAGAGAAAATAAAAGAACTTGAATTTTGGATAACAAATAAATTTCTAGAAATAGTATTATTTACAGAAAAGCAAGTAATGATGACTTTAAAAGATGAATTTTCTAAACTTTTTTCAAAATGGTTTTCCATTTTAGTATCAGATTCTTTAAATGCAAAGCTTGGAGATGATTTTTCACCAATTATAGAACAACAAGATTATGAAATTGATTATGCATTCTTGTCTGGAGGAGAAAGAACTGCAATAGCACTAGCTTATCGTCTATCTTTAAATCAAGTTATTAATTCCTTACTCAGCAATATAAGAACAAGCAATCTTGTTATTCTTGACGAACCTACTGATGGTTTTTCAAGCCAACAACTAGATAAGATGAGAGATGTCCTTAATCAACTTGAAATTGAACAACTTATCTTAGTTTCACATGAACAAAAAATTGAAGATTTTGTAGATAACATTATAAGAATAAAAAAAGAAAATGGATTAAGCAGGGTAGAATCATAAACTTTATATATTATTAATATAATTTAATAAGATGGCACAAAGAGCATTTCGTTCAAATCCAAATCCTGGCTATTTTGAAAGATTTATGCTTAGAGTAGTAGATGGATTAGAAAGTTTAGTAGAAGGGGGATATAGATTATCAGGAC
>JBDRMT010000064.1:0-4804 GCA_043811855.1 archaeon
TTCTTATAAAATAGTCATATTCATAGTTTGTTTTGCTATTTCATTAACTCCTTCAACTATATAATTGCTTTCTAGTGCAAATCCAAGATTTTCTCCTCCAGCAAGTTTAAAATTATTTATTCCTATTACTTTTCCATTTGTGTTTATTAAAGGGCCTCCTGAATTTCCTGGATTTAGTGCTGCATCTGTCTGAATATAAGCAGAAAGACCATTATCTCCTACTCTATCTACTCCTGAAACAATTCCTTCTGATACTGAAAAAGATAGTCCTAAAGGATTTCCAATTGCTATTACTTTTTCTCCAATTTCAACATTATCAGAATCTTCTAATTCAAGAAAAGGGTGATTTCCTTTTATTTTTAATAATGCAATATCTAAATCTTCAATATAACCTATTAATTCCATAGAATAAGATTCTTTATCTGAAGTAGTTGCGCTTACAAGCCTTGCACGTGCAAGAACATGAGCATTTGTAACAACATAACCATTAGAGGTTATTAAAAAGCCGGTTCCTTGTGCAACATTAGTTTTAATACTAACTACAGAATCTACTGTTTGTTGGACTATTCCAGAAAAATCAGAACTTGTTTCTGCTTTTAATTTACTTATTTGAGTTTCCTGCATTTTAATAGAACCTTGTGTTTCTAGTAAGCTATCAGTTAAAGTATTAATCTTGTTTTGTATTTCAGCATCTGACAAATCTACTTTATCTTTTAAATTGGTTATATCTTCATTAACATTTGAAATTTGATTCCAGAGCATTACAAGAAAAACTAATTGTAAGATGACTAAAATAATTATGAGTAATACTAAGTGTCTAAGATATTTAACTGTCCAATGATTTGTATGATTAGGATTATTTATATTTCTCACCATTTTGGATTTGTATATTAGGGGTTTTTAGTTTATATATATTTTGGATAGTAATGTTTATAAAATATGGATTTTGTGTTAGTAAATGATAGCTAAAAGAGAACCAGATGTTTTGTTAAGAGCAGGAAATATTGAAGGTGATTTGCTTAGAAAAATAAATAGCTGCGAATATGAGTTTGAAACAGTTCCTACGTTGACTCCTAATATAGAAAGTTATTGTTATTATTTAGCTAAAAAAAATCAGTTATTTACAATAATGCGTATTCCCTTGCCTCACTTATTTGGTTATAATTATAATACAGAATTTGTTGTTACTTCTTATTCACAAAAACAAAATAAAAGGCTTTTAAGAGAATTTCAAGAAAGGACAGGTATAGAAATGCAATCAGTTAATATGCCAAGACCTGTAACTATGAAAGGGGTTAGGAACTTGTTTTATTTTGTTCAGGAATATGGTCTTGAAAGAGCTAAACAAGAGATGCAAAGATTTAATAAATTTCTTAGAGAGAATATGGATTAAAAATGATAGCTATAAATAAATCAAGACAAAAATCTAGAGGACCAAAAAAAGAACTTCACATTTTATTAAGAACAGGAACTGTTGAAGGAGATTTGCTGGAAAGGGTTAGTGATTTTGGATATGTTTTTAAGAGATTACCAAGTCCTCCAGATTTTGAGGAATGGTATGCTTTTTATTTACCTAGAAAAAAACAACTATTTACATTATCAAGAATCCATGAGCCTGTAACTATTTCTAATTCTCTTGTTTCTATTGCATCTTATTCATATGATAAAAATATAAAATTACTTGAGAAATTTGAACAAAAAACAGGTATTACAATGGAAAGAGAACCTGGTAAGTTTTTAGCTTATAGAGAAAATTTGGTTTTACCTCTTCTTTTCCCTATTATAGAAAAATATGGAGATAAAATATTTGATAACTTGAAACAAATGTTTCCTCAGTTTTATGGGTAGTCTCAATTCCCACAAACTTTAAAAATAGGCTGAGGTTATTATATTAATGGAAACAAAAAGGGGGCCTTTTGATAAGTTGATTGAGGATGCTATATCAAGCATGGATATTGATTCAGATCAAAAACCTGTTAATGTAAAAACAGATCCTGATAAAGCATTTAAAGAAGGTGTTGCTAATGCTCAAAAAGCAGAGGATATTGATTTTAGTAAATTAAGAGGTGGTAATAATATTTTAAATGATAATTCTAATACAAATCTAAATCAGGTTGGAAGTGGTTATTTAAATCATGAATTTGAAGACCAAGTAGGTGGGGGAAGAGAACCAGTAAATAGAGGAGGTTTAATTAGAAATAAAATTGCTGCTATTCCTATTGGAGGAATAGATTCTGATGATTATATAAAATGGTTTTCTGAACTTTCTAATAAAGATGTTCAAACTGCTGGTGGAAAAGGTGCTAGTTTAGGAGAGATGTTTAATAGTAAGTTTCCTGTTCCTCCTGGTTTTGTTATAACTGCTCAATCTTTTGATTATTTTATGACAAAAGCTGGATTAAAAGAAAAAATTTATGATATTATTAAAAAAGTTAAAATGGAAGATACAGAAGATTTAACAAGAGCTTCAAAAACTATTAGAAAGCTTATAGAAAGTGAAGAAATTCCAGATGATTTAAAAAAAGAAATATTAGAATCTTATAATCTTTTAGGAACTGAAGATATTAATGAAAGAGGAATTTCTCAGGATGCATTAAATATTTTAAGAAATTCGCAAGAACCTATTTTTGTTTCTGTTAGATCAAGTGCAACAACTGAAGATTTAGTTGATGCAAGTTTTGCAGGTCAACAAGAGAGTTTTTTAAATGTTAAAGGTGATTCAAGTTTAATTGAATTTGTTAAAAAATGTTTTTCTTCACTTTATACACCTAGAGCTATTTATTATAGAAACAAAAAAGGTTTTACAGAAGGTGAAGCTTTACTTGCAGTTGTTATTCAAAAGATGGTTGATTCAGAAAAATCAGGTGTTGTTTTTTCAAGAGACCCTGTTAGATTAGATGATAATGTTGTTATAGAAGCTGTTTTTGGATTAGGAGAAGGAATTGTTAGTGGAAAAATTAAACCAGATCATTATGTTGTTTCATGGGATTTGAAAATAAAAGATGTTAAAATTGTAAATAAAAAAATTGCTATTGTAAGAACTGGAAGTGGTCAAAATGAAACAGTTAAATTAAGTGATGAAAAAAGTAAATCACAAGTATTAACTAGTGCAGAAGTTTTGGAAATTGCAAATTATGCTATTAAGTTAGAAGAGCATTATAAAAAACCTCAAGATATAGAATTTGCAACAGAAGGTGGAGAAGTTTATATTGTTCAGTCTAGACCAATAACCACTTTAGGTAATAAATCAGAATCAAGAGAAATATCTGGAAATGTTATTTTAGAAGGGCAGAGTGCAAGTCCTGGAATTGGAAGTGGAGTTGTTAAAATTATTAAATCAATGGAAGATTTACCTAAGATTAAGAAAGGAGATATTTTAGTTACAGAAATGACTAATCCTGATATGGTTGTTGCAATGCAAAAGTCTGCTGCAATTGTAACAGATGAGGGAGGGATGACTTCTCATGCTGCTATTGTTAGTAGGGAGATGGGTATTCCATGTATTGTTGGAACTGAAACTGCAACAACTGTTTTAAAAGATGGTATGAGAATAACTGTTGATGGGGCTAATGGTAAGGTTTATGAAGGTGAGGTTGCAGAATCTCAAGCAGTTGAAATTAAACCTGCTGTTCCAACTGAAAGAATTAAAATAAAAGTTATTGTTGATTTACCTGATTTTGCAGAAAGAGCTGCTAAAACAGGACTTGATACTGTTGGATTAACTAGGTTAGAAGGAATTATTGCAAGTATGAAAAAACATCCTTTAGAATATGAAAAAGAAGGTAAATTAGATGAATATTCTAAAATAATTGAAGAAGGTCTTGGTAAGATATTATCTTATTTTAAGAAGGTTTGGTTTAGAGCTTCTGATCTTAGAACAGATGAGTATAGTAGTTTAGAAGGTGCTCCTGAAAGAGAGATTAATCCAATGTTAGGATTTCATGGTATTAGGTTTAGTTTAAAACATCCTGAAATTTTAAAAGCAGAATTAAATGCTATGAAAAGAGTAGCTGCGAAAAATCCAGATAAAAAGATAGGAATAATGTTTCCACAAGTTATTTTAATTGAAGAAGTTAAAGAAGCTAAAAAATATTTTAATGAAGTTAAGTTAGATAATATGGAATTTGGAGCTATGATAGAGACACCTGCTGCAGTTCAGATTATTGAAGATATTTGTGAAGAAGTTGATTTTATTAGTTTTGGAACTAATGATTTAACTCAGTTTACTTTAGCTGTTGATAGAAATAATGAAGATGTTCAATATTTATATGATGAGTTACATCCTGCTATTTTTTCTCAAATCAAGAAAGTTATTGATGCTTGTAGAAAAAAGAATGTTGAAACAAGTATTTGTGGTCAAGCTGGTAGTAAGAAACAAATGGCTGAGTTTTTATTTAAAAAAGGTATTTCTAGTATTAGTGTTAATGCAGATGCTGCTTATGATATTTCTAATTTAATTAAGAGCATGGAAGAAGAATGGGAAAAAATTAAAGAAGAAAGAAAACAGCAAGAAGTAAAACCTGTGGAAGTAAGAAGAAGTGAAGAGAGAAATCTAGAGATAGAACAAAAAAATCAAGATATTAGTAATATTAAAACTGATGATAGTGTAGAGATACCAAAACAAGCAATAGAAGTTCAAGTAACACAAGGTAATCAATTAAGAAATACTAATAATCAGCAGATAAGAATTGAAAATAATCAAAATCAACAAGGTGCTATTAATCAGGATAAGATTAATAAGAAAAAAGAAAAGTGGAAAAGATGGAAAGAGAAGAAGAAGAAATGGAAAGAAGAAAAGAAAAAA
>JBDRMT010000065.1:0-3430 GCA_043811855.1 archaeon
ATCTATTTTAGAAAGTTACAACTAATGTAAACGTTCATTGAGCCGAGTATCTCGGCTCTTATAATCAATAATTTTAGGAATAAATAATTAGCGGAGAATCATCACTCCACCTTAAAAGATGGAGATTTCTTTTTAGTTAAATAGTTTATGTGGTACTAAAGTATATGATTATTCATACTAAAGATATAATTAGAAGCATAGGAATTAAATTCCTCAAGAAAGGAGAAGATATTAGTAAGATTGTGAGAGGAGAAGAAAAGATAAAACTTATTCTGTCTAAAAGAAAAATAACAACCAATAAAATATATAAAAAAATTAATTTAACTCCAAGAGCAATAAGAAAATGCTTGTTAAAACTAGAAAAAAAAGGAGAAGTAAAAAGAATTAAAGGAAAAGAAATAAACAAAAAAGTTAGATATTCTGATTCTTGGACATTAAATACAAAAAATACAGGAAAGAAAGTTCCCCTCAATAAAATTCTAGTTTATTATAGAACAGAACACTATAATGGAGGATATAGGCAACACTATATGCTTTTCCCAAATAAAATAAATTTAAAAGAAAACTTTATTTCAGCAATAGGTTTCTTTGATGCAGAAGGAACTAAAACACACCATAAATTAATAGAAGTTGTAAACTCAGAACCATTATTAATTAATTTATTTATTAACTTTTTAGATTACTTCAAAATCACAAAAGAAAATCTTAGCTACAAAATTATTTTTAATAGAAAAATACCTCATCTTATAAAAGAATCTAAAGATAAAGTTAGTAATAATGCTATAAAATTTTGGAGAGACAAAATAAACATCCCTAGTGAAAAAGAAATAAAAATAAGCTACGTTGGAAAATTAATAGGAAAAACAAGAAAGAGAATTATCAAATATGGGTCCTTAGATATTAATTATAATAGTGTTTTATTCAGAAACTTCCTATTCAAATTAATTGAAAAAACCAAAAAGAAAATAGATAGTGAAAAAGAAGCCATGGCTTACTTAAGAGGTTATTTTTGTGGGGAAGCCTATGTTGGGAAAAAAGATAGACAGATACAAGTTGGAAGTAATGATAAAGAACAATTATATTTCTCTAAAAAATTATTAGAAATAATAAATGTAAATTCATCTATATACGATAAAACATCCACATCTCCTCCAAGAATAATAATTCAAAATTTAAAGAGTTTTATAATTTTAGAAGATAAAAATATTTTTAAATTTCATATTGACAAAAAAAAGAATTTAATTAAGAAAATATTAAATTATAAGTCAGTAGAAAATTCCTTAAGAAGAAAATTAAACATAAAATTAAAAAAAATTTTAGTGACCTAATCAAGAAAAGTTTCGTGAAGGAGCCTTTTGCTTATTTCGCCAGCAAAATCTTTCAACATCATCTCTTTTACTTTTTCTTTATTCTTTGTCCATTCTTTATGCCCCAATACATAACCCAACTTGACTAAAGCTGTGGTCGATAACATCTCTTCTAAATAAATAATTCCTGTTTTCATAAGTTCTCTTCCATTAGAATAAACAAGAGGATCAAGCCTTCCATAGATTGTCTGACTAGCAGCACAAACAATTAATCCTTTTTTCTGAATCTCTTTTAATTTATTTATCCAGGATTTTCTCGCCCTTATAGTTGGAGCATGTCCTAATCCGCACATCTCTAATACAATTCCTTTATATTTTTTCTTAACATAATAATCTAAAATCTCAGGGTCTTGCCCAGGAAAAACTTTTACCAATGCAACTTTTTCTTCAAATTTTAAATCAGTTTTAACTTTTTTATTATTTCTTATATTATAATCTGAAATTCTTTCAATCCTATCAGGAAAAATCTTCGCTATAGGCAAATCATTAATTGATCTAAACGCATCTCTTCTTGAAGTATTTAACTTAAGAACATTGCAACCTCTAATTGCATAACAAAAATCATCATTTGAAGAAGCATGTCCAACAAGCATAACCTCTGCAATGTCAGAGATAGCTGCCAAAGCACTACATTGAAGATTTAAATTCGCATCACTACTTGCCCGGTCAATACTTCTCTGGCTATATGTTAAAACAACTGGCTTATTCAAATCTCTAAGAAAAAAACTTAAAGCAGCAGAGGTGTAATGTAAAAAATCAGTTCCATGAGTAATAATTAATCCTTTTATATTTGAATCATTTAGTAGTTTTTCAGCAAGTCTTGCAATTTTCTGCCAGTCTTTAAAATCCATATCTTCAGATGCTTTCATAAAAGGGATTTCTAATTTAGCAATATTAACTTTATCAAAAATTCCTGGATAAAATTTAAACAAGCTTTCAGGTGTATCCAGCCAGTCAACACCTCCTTTTTTAGGATTTAAACGAGCAGCAATTGTCCCGCCTGTGATAATCATTGCAATATTTGGCTTGCCAGCATCTTTTTTCAAACTAAGCTCTTTTTCTATTTCTTCCTTACTGTTTTCAAGAACCCCAATATCTAAAATATCTTTTTTATTAAATCCAATATTATAACCAGAATCTAACTTAATTAAAATAATCCCTGATTCAGAACTTTCAAGAAAAATTCCTGTATATTCTTGTTTAACAAGCACAACCTTAATTTTATCTCCTGGCTTTGCTTTTAATTTTCCATTCATAAAAACAAGATGATAGAGTAGTATAAAAAAGTTATGAAATATTAGAAATCTTCAATAATTCCTTGATTACAACAGGATTCTCCTCAACATTATCATCTTGAGTGTAATGCCCTTTATTATTTTCTATAATTACCTTTGATGATAATTTTTTTTCAAAAATCTTTTTATTAACTAAAGGGACATAAGGGTCATTATCTGAAAAGATACAAACAAATTTATTGATGTGTTTTTTTATTTTATCCCATAAAATTGGTGTTTCTAACCAGGGTTTTGCAATCTCTACACTTTCTTTCCCATCTTCTTCTTCAATTATCTTTGTGTTGAGGGATATCCAAGGAGCAATAAAAATAGCACCCCCAATTTTAATTTTTGCATCAAGATTTTCTAAGTATCTTAAGATTGCCTGACAACCAATGCTATGTCCAATAAAATATGTATTTTTATCAGGATTTATAACAATTTCTTTTAATTTATCTGTCCATGTTTTAATTTCTGGTTCCTCAGAATTTGGCATTTCAGGAACTATTACTTTAAATCTTTTTTCTTCTAACTCTTTCCTTAACCATTTATGCATTGGTTCTTCTGGACTTCCATCCCACCCATGAATAATAAAAACTCTTTGCATAATAAAGAAATAATAAAATAGTATAAAAACATAATGATAAGATAGAGTGTGGGACAGATATAATTAATTCTTAGAATTTTTTACCTTTAACAACTTCTTATATATTGTATCTGCTGTGCCAAGGTATAATATAGATTTTTGAATTACTTTTTTTCCATTTCTTACTGATTTTGCTATAAAGT
>JBDRMT010000066.1:0-13748 GCA_043811855.1 archaeon
TCAACCCTGTTGTATCTAAAACCTCTTTTGATAATCTTATCTGATTTGCAATTAGGACATTTAACAGTCACTTTCTTTCACCCCCTTTTACTAAGGGAGGAATCTTGAGTATATAAAAGTGACGTTAACTTGTTAATATCGAAAATCCCAAAGCTTTTTATATTATTATTTTCTTATCTAGTCATGGCAAAAGAGGTAGTAGAGATTGTTAAATCTAAAAAAGATAAAACTAAGTTTTTATTAAAGGATAAACCCTCTAAACCTATTGCTGACAGAAAACTAGATTCTATGTTCTGGATATTATTAATTGCATTAATAGCCTTACCTTTGGCTGGAACTTTGATACATATTAAACTTCATAATGAAACTTATCCCTGGTTAATTTATATAACCTTATTTGATGTTATAGTTATAAGTTTAATGTATTTATTTAGAAAGACAATTTTCTCAGGATTTATACTTAATACTGTTCTTTTTGTTACAGGAGTTATTGCTCATTTAACAGTTGCAGGAGGATGGAGTGATGTACTTTTAGCAATTCCTGATTTTTCAATAGGTTATGTTTTATGGAGGTTGTATAAGTAAAAGAAGTAAAATGAACATAACAATAATAACAGGATGGATTGCAGCAATCTTATTATTTTTTAATTTTGCAACTTGTATTGCAATGCCTTGGATTAATAAGTTATTCAAAAAATGTGTTGAAGATGAAAAAGAACACTGTCATGCAGCAGGTATATTAAAATACCACAGACCTATTGTATATTTAAGCATAATAGCAATTATTGTTCATATTATTATATCTATTATATACTAAATTATATACTGAATTATATACTGAATTATAATCATGGTAAAGAAGTGTATTATTTGTAATGAAGATTTTTATGAAGAAAGTAATAAACTAAATGGAACTGTAATTAAAGCTAAAAATGAAAAAAATATAACTGAATTTCTTCATGTTTGTTCTGAATGTCAGAATAAGAAAGATTGGATTGAAATTGCTAAGATTAGAGGTGCTTGATTTTAGCAAATATTTATATATTAAAAAATACTTATTAAAAAATGAATATTACATTAATAATAATTGGAGTGGTTGTATTAGTTGTTATAGTAATCTTATTTTTCTATATTAAAACTAGAATGAAAGGAAAAATAACAATCAATCTAAATAAACATGAGTTTTCACCAGGTGAAACAGCAAGTGGAACCTTAACTCTTAATTTAAAAAAAGATATTCAAGCTAAGTCATTAAAAGTAGGACTTATTGGAATATACGAACAAAGAAACTATGGTAAAGGTAATACCGGAAGCTCAAGACAATCAGGTAAGGCATTTGATTTTAGAAAAAGCATTGATGGTCAAAAAACTTACAAAACAGGAGAAAAAGAATATAAATTTACAATCAAAATACCTCAAGATATTTTATCTTCAAGGTTCTTAAATGGAGCTTTAGGCAGTGCTGTTAAAGCTGCTCAAATCATAAGTGGAAATATAAGTTCAATTAAATGGTATATTTCAGGTAATCTTGAAATGCCTGGATTTGATCTTTCTAAGAAGGTTCGGGTTAATATTGGATAATTCTATTAAAAATTATAAATAAAATTGTAAATATCCATCACCAAAGGCTTTTTAAATAATGCTTTTCTAACTTTTTTATGCGAGGGTTCCAGAGTGGTCAAATGGGCAGGACTTAAGATCCTGTGACTTAGTGTCTTCGGGAGTTCGAATCTTCCCCCTCGCAGGAATCCAAAAGTTAGATGCGATATATCGTGACTTATAAGCTAGAAAAAGCAAGTCACAACAGCATTTAACATGGAAGAACAAGTTTATGATTACCTTGGAAGGTAATTATTGCATTTGCTATTACAATGGCAATTTTCTTTGTTTTTTTAGCGATGATACCTAAAGATAAAAAAACTTAAGAGAACACTTTTGTTCAACTCTTAAGTAATCCTAACTGCCTAATTCGAGTGTTTGCGAAAGACTTAAAAACATATACTTTAATATATATTATGGGGTGAATACCTCAGATGGGTTCTGGGAATATTGATATGAAATTAAAAAAATGAAAGAAGAACAATTAGAAGAATTATTAAATACTATGCTTATGGTAGATACACCAATATCGGGAATAGCTAGAGGAGGAATTTTAAAGGCTATCGAAGAAGGTAGGGAAGTTAAAGAGGATTGGTATAGAGAACATATGGCTGTTAAGGGTTCATATGAAAGAATTGATATTTCTAGATTGTCTGATAATACTGGAAAACCTGTTGTTGAAAAATTAAAACCTTTAATAAAAGAATATTTTTCTATTTTTGAAAAGTTATGGGGGAGTTATGTTGCTAATGACTATAGAGCTCAGAAAGTTCCTGAAAGATTATATGAAATAGCTCATGTTATATTGAACAGTGTTCCAGAGTTTGATAGATTAACAAATGATACTTATGAATTGTATCATAGGGCTTGGGATGTTCATTATTTTAGATTTGATAGGGAAACCTCTCCAGTATCCACGAGAACTGAATGGTTTATTGCAGGAAAACCTACAAGAATTAATAAAGAAAAACTTAAACTTCTTGCTGATTAATTTTCCCAACAGTGTATTGTTAAGTTAAAGGTACTTTTTATAATTTATAACGATAGCTATTTAAATGTAAAAATTGTAATTATATAAAATGAAAAGGTGGATAATTTATTTATTAATTACATTAATCTTGATAACAGTTATAGGTATTATAATTTTATTTATGTTTAATGACAAAAGTAAAAATATTGAAACTCTAAATATTGAAACTCTAAAGATTGAAGGACTTCCATTTTTTTATTATGATTTATTTGCTGATAAGAAAGTTGTTGATGATCCTTTCTTAGAGGAAATAAGGATTGGGTTTAATTGTGGAGAAAATAGATATAAATATGAATTAAAAAGACCCATTAATGATAAAACCGATGCAATATATTTTTTAGAAAGAATCTGGAAGATGGAGATTAGAGATGTTTCAGAACTAGAGTATAATGAAGGATATTCTCCAGAGGAAGAAGTTCCATTTAGTTTGCAAAATTACTTAGACTACTATTATCAATTAAGACCTAAAGATATGATTGAAAAGGAAACTTCTACAGGTAAGAAATTGTTTATTATAGACTTAAGGGCATGTAATCGTGGGGAAGTTATCATAAGTGATGAAGGTGAAATTAGCCATTATCAATGTTGTGGAATCTAATTATTAATTGATTTGCTTAGCCCAATCAATTCTAACCACTTATTATTAGATTTTAATTTCAAATCAGTAGCTAGTTCATAAGGACAGCAGTTTATAGCTTGATGTTTCCTTATGAAATTATAGAATATTTCAAATCCCTTCATTATTGCTTGTGCTGATTCTATACAACCATGAAAATCTCTCATGGTTTTTGTTCTTTCTCTAACTGTATTATGTAATCTCTCAATAGGATAATTAAAAGTATTTGTTTTACTTGTAATAACTTGATTATGATATACATTATATTTATTTTCTTTGAGATTATAGCCCCAAGCTTTCTTAATTGCCTTAGAATAGCCCTTTAAACCATCTGTTGTGCAAACCTTGACTTGCTTTCCTGTCTTAACTTTAATTTTATTTGTAACTTCTTTTAAATCCTTAATTTCTCTCTGATTTGAGAAATTAGAGGCTGTTAAAAATCTAGTTTTTGTATCTATGCTATCAATGAAATAATCTTCTTCAACCCCTTTCTTGCCTTTTTGATGATATAATCTTCTTTTATATTCTATTTCATCAATCTGAACTTCGTTACCTACTTGAAGCTTTAGCTTATTGGTAAATTTGCTAATCATTTCAGCATATTTTATAATCCAGTTATAAATTGAAACATTGCTTGAATTATGAGGATAGAAAGCTTGAAAATGTTCCTTAATTTTCCTTGTACTAACTCCTCTGTAAAATAAATCAATAGCACATGTTATCTTTTTGGGATGATTTCTCATTCTGAAAAATCCATCATCTTTAACAAATCTATAATTGCATTCCCAACAAGAATATCTTTGAATCTTACCTCTATTCTGAGTTTTCCTAAAACCTCTCTTAATAACCTTGCCAAAATTACAATTAGGACAAGAAAGTTTTTTATACTTGGTTAGTTTTTTATTTACGAATTTAATTTGTCCCCACGACATTTTAGATTCCGAACCCCTCGGGGTTCGTTTTAATTTATTTCCTTATTATCAAAGTTATTGTTTTTTTTCCAATATGTTTTCTTGTTATGTTTACATGAGCTGATGTTCCAAAAGGCTTTACTTCACCTCTAATAATTTCATCAACCCCCATTTCATCGAGGTAATCTTTAAAATTTTTTAATATTTCTAATTCTCTTTTTTCCATATATATAATAGATATCTCTACTATTTAAATATTTCGATACTCCAGTATATATAATAGATATCTATAGCTAATAATTTGAAAAAGTCAAGTCCCGCTTACTTAACAATACATCCCAACAGCAACCTATATAAACCTCATTAACTCTTATATCTCATAATAAAAGACCACACCTAACTTTAGTTATTAATCTCTCTAGCATTTTCTTATAATTAATTTTCAAGAACTATAGCATCATGTTTACATGCTTCAACACATAAACCACAACTAATGCATTTATCTTCATCAAAAACAATAATCTTTTCTCTTTTTAATGCACCTGTTGGACATGCTTCAACACATCCATTACACTTTCCACCACAACTACAGCTAGTGCATTTCCCATCTTTCCAACAACATTTTTCATAATCTATTTTAATAACCATTTTAAATAAAACGCCGACGACAGGAATCGAACCTGCGAGCCCCGGAGGGCGTGAGTTAGCAACCCACTGCAATACCATTATGCGACATCGGCTTAATATATAAAAATAACAGAAATTAAGATATTTTAAAGCTTTGTGTTTTGAAAATATCTATAAGACAAGATTTATATAATATCTTAATTTTACATCTTTAATTAATTAGTATATCTAAAAAGAGGAAAATGTCTAAATCAACATTAGAAATAATCAATAGTGGAAAATACCTAGAGTCTGTATCTTCTATTGTAAAAAATAAATCAAAAGAAGGACAGATTATTTATATCACTACAAATAGACTTGTAAAAAATTTAATCAAACATTTCAAGGAAAGTAAAATTCAGGTAGACAAGATTTTATTTATTGATTGTATCTCAAAAAGAGTAGGAAAAATAGATGAAGAAATAAAAAATTGCTTATTTTTAGAAAGTTCTAGAAGCCTAACTTCTATTGGACTTGCTATTACTCAATGTATAAAAAATTTATCTGGAAAAAAAATAGTAATTCTTGATTCTCTTAGTACTCTATTAATTTATAATGATGAGAATACTACTGGAAGATTCTCAAATTTTCTTATTAATAAAATGAAATATAAAGAAGTAGATTTTGTTATATTTGCTCTAAAAATAGATTTAGATAGGAAGATTATTAAACATATAGTGTCTTGTTCAGATGAGGTGAAAGAATGGTAGAGCTATTAAATGTTTCCCTAATAATTGTGAACATATTAGTTTTATTAGGTGTTGTTTATTTTTCCTATACTATTTATTGTTATAATAGGGCAAATAAAGATTGGCTTGTTGTTACAGGAGCTCTCTTGTTAATGGCTTTAAGATCTCTTCTTTCTCTCTTTGTTGAATTTGGTTTCTTAGGTAAGATATCAGAAGTAGTTCAGAGATTTGATTTACTTTTATTTCCATTACTAATAAGTATTTGTTTTTTCTGGGGTCTTAAAGGTATGAAAAATAGTTTTGAAACATTTAGTGTAATTCAAAAAAAAGCCAAAGAAGTTTCTAAAGAAGTTAAGAAATAAAATATTTTTATCAAACCTTTCCTAAAAGTAATACAACATTCCTGCCCCCAAAACCAATAGAATTTGATAAAGTATAATTAATACCTTTTTTTGGTTCAACTACTTCTCTATGTTTAACATAACTAAGATTACAACCTCCTTCTTCATCAGGATTATAAAGATTTTTTGTTGGATGAATTAATCCTTGTTCCATTGATTTTAAAGCTACTACTGCTTCAATTGCTCCTGATGCATTTAATGTATGTCCAAGCATAGACTTAGTAGAATTTACAAAAGGCTTATCTGCCCAAAGTCCCAAAGCTTTTCTTATTCCTCTACTTTCTGAAGAATCATTTAATGGTGTTGAAGTACCATGAGCATTAATATAATCAATTTGCTCTGGATTAACTTTTCCCATTCTTAGTGCTAGTTTAATAGCTTGTGTAATATATTTTCCATCTTCTCTAGGCTTAGTCCAATCTCCAGCATCATTTCTTTCACTATATCCTAAAATTTCTCCATAAATTTTAGCACCTCTTTGTATTGCATGTTCATGTTCTTCTAAAACAATAACTCCTGCACCTTCTCCCATAACAAACCCATCTCTATCTCTATCAAAAGGTCTTGAAGCTGTTTTATAATCATGATTTTTAGATAATGCATCAAGATTATCAAAATATCCAAAAGTTAATAATGATAAATCTCCTGTTCCACCACAAAGATATGCATCAGCATTTCCTAAAACTATATCTTTAACACCATTAATAACACTAATTGCTCCAGATGCACATGCACCTGAAGGAGAATTAAAAGACCCAGCATGTAATCTATAAAGATTGGCTAAATAAACTGTAGCAGCACCAGGAATTGACTTAAAAGCAAGAAACTTATCCATGTCTCCTAATCCTTTACGTTTAGCATTTTTATCTTTAGTTTGAGCAATATAAGCTGCTATTTCAAGTTCACTAATTCCTCCAAAACCTGAAGCAATACTTGCTCCTGTTCTTTCTCCTAATTCATCAGGACCATTAAAAATTAAACCAGAATCATTAACAGCTTCTTGTGCAGCATTAACAGCAACTCTTGTAAAATGAGCCATTCTTCTTTTTGCATGCTCATTGTCTGCAAGACCAAGATTTTTAAGAGTAAGCTGTTCTTTACTAAAATAAGATGCAGCACTAGACTTGCAAGTAGAAAATATATCATCTCTTCTAACAATAGGCCCCATAACATCTCTTCCATTAATTAAATTATCCCAAAGACTATTCATATCCATTCCAAGTGGAGTACAAACCCCTATTCCAGTTACTACAACCCTTCTCTCTAAATTTCCTAACATTTATTTGATAAAATTTTCTTTATTTTTAAGCTTTTAGGCGATAAAAAATAGAATTAGTAATCTAAAGTGTTTTTAAGCTTTGTGTTTTGGTTAGGTTTTTTATATTTAAAATAGACAATACTAATAATTATAACTACTATAATGATTATTATAACAATCCAAATTATATTGCTTTTTTTCTCAAGAGAAACTGGTTGTTTCTCATCAAGAACTTCATTTAAATTTGAATATAAATCTTTATAATCTGGATATAAACTTAACATTTGTTCATATTCTTGTTCTGCTTTTTTGTCTTCACCTTTTGCTGCATATACTCTTGCTAGTGCAAGATGAGTCTCTGAAACATCATAAGTAAGAGGATCAATTGTTTGAGCCTTTTCTGCATTTTGAATTGCAAGGTTGTACCATTGCTCATCTTTATCAAAATATTGGTATTTTTGTGCATAAGCTTTTGAAAGTCCTGCATATGCATGCGAAAATTCAGAATCAATAGAAATTGCTTCTTGGAAAGCAGTGATTGCTTTTGCATTATCTTCTGATGTTACACTTAAAAGATAATCTTCTCCTTCAAGATAAAAATCCATTGCTGATTGAGCTGAAACCAAGCCAATTAAGGTTATGAATAGTAGTGATAAGATTATTTTTTTCATTCTTTTAAAGAGTTAAATTTTTGTTTTATTTCTTGATTTTCCTGATATAATCTTTCCATTTCTAAATTCATTTTTTGAATTGATTTTATTTGTGCTTCAAGAATTTCAGCATCTGTCATTTCTTCACTATAAAAATACTCTTGGATTATAGTTAGAGTTACAGTAGATACTACATCTAAAACTCCTGTAGGGCTTGGACCTTCAATAGCTACAAATTTTGCTATTTTTTTTCCAAGATTCTGTCTAAATAATTTATTTAAAATTATTCTGTCTTGTCCAAGTTTTGAAATTTTATCAGTGTTTTCTTTGTATTGTTTTTTTATTTGTGCTATTTCTTCATTAAGAGAAACACAACCAATCCAGTCTTGTTTTGCTGTTGATGAATCCATATGGTCTGGAAGATTATTAATACATCTTGTTCCTTTATGACATTTGCAATCTTGTGAATCAAAACAAAATTCTTTAAGGAGCTCGCATTTTCCATCCCCCTTTACTGCTTCAGTCATTAGAGGTTCTTCAGGAAGTTTATCATCACTCGGCTCATAAGATTCTGCAGAACCATCTGTTACAATTTCAAGATCTTCATCCATACCTATTAACCAAACCTCATAATAAGTTATTTTTCTTCTTATATCATAAATTTCATCAATAATAATATCAATTCTATCCCATGCTTCATCCCTAGTTGCTCTTGGAGCTACTAAATCATTGTTTTTCTGTTTAGATAAAGCACCACATTCTTCAAAATTTTCAGAACGATAATTTTGATTGGTCTGACATGGATGTTCATTATAATCATCTACTATCTTTTTATATTCTCCTGCTGCAGCATTAAATATTTTTTCTTTTGCTCTTGCTTCTCGTTCCAAAGTATTTGCTTGACTTTCAAGTTCACTTATTCTACTTCGTATTTGATCTGCAGTCATAGATTTTTCTTCTTCAGTAAATAAGTTCCTACTTTCTATAAAATATTTTTCACTTCCAGGAGTAACAGCCATCATTGTATTTTCTCTAAGTTCATCAAGAGTCCTTATACTATCATCAACATCTATGAATATAGTAGTATCATCTCCTGAATCTACTTTTCCTAAAATTAAAATTAGGAAAAGAAATATAAATAAGATAGTCAGGGTTGTTTTTCCTATAACACCTTTTTTTACCATAATAATAATAAGAGTAAAGACTATAAAAATCTAACTAAAACCAAAAGAAATAAAATAACCCACAAAATAGGTTACAATTAATACTATTATTGCAATAATAAGATGTTCAAAAACCATCTTAATTCCTTTTCCCTTATGTTCCATTCCAATTTTATAACTAAGAATGCTTAATACTAATAATCCATAAACAATACTCACTATAACTGCTATTTTTAAATCAAACAATAAAACAGGTATTATAAATGTTAAAGCATAGATTAGTTTAGCTAAAAATGTTGAAAAAGTTGCATACCACACATTTTTTCTTGAATTTCTTTTTTCTGATTCTTCTGAAACATGTATTCCAAGAGCATCTGACATTGCATCTGCAATTGCAATTGTGATAATTCCCCCAATAACAATTAATGCTGAATTTGTTCCAGAATACAATCCAACCATTAAACCTAAAGTTGTTATTGTTCCAGATGTTAATCCAAAACTAATCCCTTTTTTTACTGAACTCCTAAGTTTCATATTAATATTATGTAAATAGAACTTTTAAATATTATGATTAATAGCGGGAGGCGGATTTGAACCACCGACCTTCGGGTTATGGGCCCGACGAGAACTCCAGACTTCTCCATCCCGCTATATCTACAGCTTATAATTATAAAAAACTATAAACATAAAAAAACCATCATATAAAGACTTATAAATTTAACTATTGCTCAATATAAATCCTTAAAAAAACAACATTATACTTGTAAATATGTCAAAGAGAGTATCAAGAACAGGAGTTGAAAAAGCAAGAGTTGATGTAGGAAACTTGTTTGTAAGATTAACTGCAAGAGTTTATGGAGGTGAAATACAAAAAAATGGTAAAAATGACCCCAAAGTTGGAGCTATAGATATAATCAACTGGGACAGAAACCAAGCTTATGAATCAAAAGGAAGCATTAGTTCTGATTATCATAAAATAGAACCAGGACAAGTAGTTCATAATAGAAATTTACAAAGACAGAAATTTCCTTTAGATTATCCTGAAATTTATTATTTTTTTTGGCAATATACAAAAAGAGGAATATCAAAACTTCAAGGTTATGATATGTTTAGAACTGTTACAAGAGCTGTTAATAGATTATTAGTTGTATCTTTTGATATTGTTGAAGCAGGTACAAACGTATGGGATACAACTGGAGAAAATTCCTGGGGATTAAAATATATGTTTCGTTCAAGTGAAAGAGCAGCATTAACAAAAGAACCAGAATCAGAATTAGAAAGAATGAAATTAAATCCTACTAATTATAAAGTTACAAGAGAAACAGTAGATGCAAAACAATACAAATATAAATGGACACCACTTCCTAAATTTGATATAACTTATATTATAAACAGAAGCTGGAGAGGATTAGAAAGACTATAAGATGGTGAAAGTTTTAGGAATTGATGAGGCCGGAAGAGGCCCTGTAATAGGACCTTTAATAATTGCAGGAGTGATGATTAAAGAAGGGAATGAAGCAGATCTTGGTGAAGTTAAAGATTCAAAATTATTATCTCATGGAAAAAGAATGCAACTTGATAAACAAATAAGAGCTAATTCTGATTTTAAAGTAATAGAAGTTTCACCTCAAGAAATTGATAAAGCTTTAGAATCAGAAGATTTAAATCTTAACTGGTTAGAAGCTTATAAACAAGCAGAAATCATAAATGAATTAGATCCAGATATTGCAATAATTGATTGCCCTTCAACAAATTGTTCTGCATATGAAAAATACTTAAAAGAACTTTTAGAAGATAAGAAAATTAAACTTATTGTTGAGAATAAAGCAGATGTAAACTATCCAACATGTTCAGCAGCATCTATTTTAGCAAAAGTTAGAAGAGAAGAAAGAATTAGTGAATTAAAACAAGAATATGGAGATATAGGTTCAGGATATCCTTCAGATCCTCAAACTAAAAATTTTATTAAAAATAATTACAAAAAACATCCAAATATTTTTAGGAAAACTTGGTCAACTTATAAAAATATAGCTAAAGCAGAAAATCAAAAGAGTTTAGATATATTTTAAAGGTTTATTGCACTCAAACAACCTTTAAAAAACCTGATTTCTTATTATTATATTATTAAAAGAGAAAGAGTATAAATATAGTATGACTTACATAAAAAATCAAGGATTTTTTAGCATGTCATTTTACATGCTTAATAAAACAAAATGACATACATTAAGAAACTAGTAATGAAAGGGTTTAAGAGCTTTGCAAGAGAAACAGTTTTACATTTTGACAGACATACAGTAGTTGTAGTAGGTCCAAATGGCTCTGGAAAAAGCAACATCACAGATGCACTTTGTTTTGTACTTGGAAGATTATCAATAAAATCAATAAGAGCAGCAAGAGCTTCACATTTAATTTTTTCAGGAAACAAAGATTACAAACCAGCATCAATTGCTTATGTTGAAATAACCCTAGATAATGAAGATAAAACTTTTGCAATAGATAATAAAGAAGTATTAATAAAAAGAACAGTAAAGAAAAATGGTCAGAGTGTTTATAAGATAAATAATGAAGTAAAAACAAGACAAGAAGTTTTAGAATTATTAAGTCAAGCAGGAATAGATCCTCACGGCTTTAATATAGTTCTTCAGGGAGAAATTGAAAAATTTGTAAAAATGCCTGCAGATGAAAGAAGAAAAGTTTTAGAAGAAGTTGCAGGAATATCTGTTTATGAAATGAGAAAAGAAAAATCCTTAAGAGAGCTTGATAAAACTCATGAAAAATTAAAACAAGTAAATGCAATATTAAGAGAACGTACTAATTATTTAAAAAATCTTGAAAATGAAAGAGAACAAGCTCTTAGATATCAAAAACTACAAATAACAGTAAAAAAATGTAAAGCATCTATAGTTAATAAAAAAATACAAGAAAATCAAAAACAATTAAATGAAATTTTAAAAGATATTGAACAAAAAGATAAGTCAGTTGAAAAAATTGAAAGTATAATTAAAAAAACACAAACAGAGATTACCCAACTAAATGAAAAAATAGATGACATAGCAAAATCAATTCAAAAGTCTTCTGGATTAGAACAAGATTCTCTTGCTTCTGAAATTTCAATACTAAAGCAGGAGATTGCAGGATTAGGTGCAAGAAAAGAGAGTAATGAAAATCAGTTAAATGAATTAGATAGGAGAAACAAAACCTTGCATGAATCAATAAAAACAGCAGAAGAAGAAATTGAAAACATGAGAAAGGAAAAAGGAAAAAATAAAAAACAAGATTTAGAAAAAAAGAAAGCACAATTAGAAGAATTTGATGATTTAAAAAGAAAATATCTTTTAAATAAATCTAATCTATCTTCTTTAAATTCACAATTAGAAGATAAAAAAAGACAAATACAAAGTCTAAGAAATGAATCAAGTTTTACATTAGATCAGTTAGAAGAAATAGAAAAAGAAATTAAGATAAAAGATGATTTAGATAAACATAAAAGCAAGTTAAAAGAACTAAACCAAGATATTGAAAAAAATAAAGAGCTTATACAAAGCTTAGAAAAAGAGATTTTAGTTAAAGAAAAAATATTTGCAGTTGAAGAACAAAAAATTAATGAATCAGAAAAAATAAAATCTCAGGTTTCAAAATTAGATACCTGTCCTTTATGTAAAACAAAAATAACAAAAGATCATATTGGACATGTGGTTGAAGATTCAAACACAAAAATTTCAAACTCAAAAAAAATAATTCAAAAAACAGATGAGCAAATAAAAGAAGACAAAGATAAATTAAAACAATTAAATGAAATTATTTCAAAACAATTAATAGAAATCAATACAAGAAATATTGATATTGTTAAATTGCAATCAATTAATGATAAAAAACAACAATTAAAAAGAAACAACCAACAAATTAAAGATTTGGAAACAGAACTTAAGAGTCTAGATGAAAAACAAAAAATATTAGAAAGAAAAGTTTCTCAATCAAAAATAAGTGAAGAACAATATGAAACATTAAAACTAGAAGTCAATGAATTGCAAAGAAGTGAAGAAAGAAACCTTGGTTCTGAAATAACAATAAAACAAAGAGAACTTGAACGTACTAAACTTGCAATTAAACAGATTATTAGAGATAGAGAAGATATTATAGAGAGTCTTGATGAAATAAAAGAGTCTTTAGATGAAAAACAAGAAATTGTTGATGAAAAAGAAGAACAAGCTGAAGCTCTTAAAAAGAAATATCAAAAAATGTTTGAAGAGAAAAATTCACTACACGATAAAGTTAGGTCTCTTGAATCAAATTTATTAAAAGATCAAAATGAAAAAAGAGTTGTTGAAAATAATATTAGCAATAAAAATATTGAAAAAGCTCAGATAACAGCTAAAAAAGATACTTTAAAAGAAGATTTAAAAGAATTCTCAGGAATTGAAATCTTGAACCTTCAAATAGATAAATTAAGGCAGAAACTTGAAAATGCAGAAATTATCTTAGCAAGAATTGGTTCTGTTAATATGAGAGCCTTGGAAGTTTATGATGGAATTAAACAAGAATATGATAAAATTAAAGATAAAGTTGAACAATTAGAAAAAGAAAAAGAACAAATATTAACTGTAATAGCACAAATAGATAGAAAAAAGAAAAAAGCTTTTGTAGAGACCTTAAACCAGATAAATGAACTATTTTCACATAACTTTGCTCAATTAAATTCAAAAGGAGCTGTATCTTTAGAACCTCAAGATAAAAAAGAGATTTTTAATGCAGGTCTTGATATTAT
>JBDRMT010000067.1:0-23133 GCA_043811855.1 archaeon
ACATTCAATGAGAGAAAGAGAATTGGGCTGGCACATTATTTATTTTAACATAAAAAAGAATATTGTATTGTCTGATTCAAAAATAATTCAAACTTTTTTATTTTTCCAAGTTAGAATTTATTTCATTCCGGACAACACCGATAATGATAAATTTAAAAAAATTTATTTATTTTTTTAATATTTTAATGTCTTACTTTAATATCTAGTGATTAACAACAAAGTTTATAAGAACTGTTGTCTATATTATTTAAATAGAAAGAGGATGGAAATAGATTCTGATATCACGTCGCTGAAAACATGTTTTTTAAGTAACTACCCTCCAAAAGAGTGTGGTATTGCTACTTTTACACAAGATCTCTCTAGAGCAATGGATAAAAGATTTAATCCAAAATTAAAATCAAAGGTTGTTGCATTAAATGATGATGAAGATTATAATTATGATGAGAAGGTGATTATGAAAGTTAAAAGAGATGACCTTATTAATTATATTGAAACTGCAAAAAAAATTAATAGAGATAATGATATAAGACTTGTTTGTGTTCAACACGAGTTTGGAATTTTTGGAGGAAATTATGGATCTTATTTAATTCCATTTTTAGAATCTTTAGAAAAGCCAGCAGTTGTAACTTTTCATACAGTTCTTCCAAAACCAGATGATTTTAGGAAAAAAATTGTTAGAGAAATTGCATCAAGGGTTGCTGCAATTATTGTTACTGCAGAGATTGCAATTAAAATCTTAAATGAAGATTATGGTATTGATAAATCTAAAATACATGTTGTTTATCATGGAATTCCAAATGTTCCTTTTCAAAAAACAGATAAATATAAAGAAAAGTTTGAACTAACCAATAAAATAGTTTTATCAACTTTTGGTATGCTTAGCAGAGGAAAGGGAATGGAATATGCAATAAAATCTCTTCCTGTATTAGTTAAAAAATATCCTAATTTAATTTATTTAATTATAGGAGAAACACATCCAGGTGCTTCATATCAAGATGGAATAAAGTATAGAGGAGAACTTGAAGATTTAGTAAAAAAATTAAAACTACAAAATAATGTTAAGTTTGTTAAAAAATATTTATCACTTAGTGAATTAGTTGAATATTTGTTAGCAACAGATATTTACATGTTTACTAATCTTGAAAAAGCTCAGATATCAAGTGGGACTCTTACTTATGCATTAGGATGTGGTAAAGCTATTGTTGCTACTCCGATTATTTATGCAGAAGAAATACTATCAGGAGAAAGAGGAGTCTTAGTTAGATTTAAGGACCCTTCAAGTTTTTCTAGAGGAGTAGATAAGATATTATCAAATAAAAAATTAAAAGAAAATTTAGAAAAAAATGCTTACTTTTTTAGTAGACAGATGATTTGGAGTAATGTTGCTTATTCTTATTTAAAAATATTTAATAAAGTAGTTCAATTAAGAAAAGAAATCACTGAAAAGTTTCCTAAAATTAAATTAAGTCATTTAAAAAAAATCACAGATAGTTTTGGAATAATCCAATTTTCAAGCTATAATGTTCCTGATAAAAAATCAGGATATACTCTTGATGATAATGCAAGGGCCTTGATTGTTAGTGTACTTCATGACAAATTATTTAATTCAGAAGAATCACAAGAACTAAGCAAAATCTATCTTAATTTTATTGAAAACGTTCAAGAAATAGATGGTAACTTTAAAAATCAACATAAAAATAAAGAAGAATTTACAAATCCTTATAGTGAGGATGCGTTTGGAAGAGCTCTATGGGCCTTAGGGTATGTTATTAATAAATCAGAAAAAGATTATTTAAGAATAAAGGCAAGAAATATTTTTGAAAAATCTTTTAATTATGTTTCCTGTATTAATTCACCTAGAGCAAAGGCATTTTCTCTTTCAGGTCTTGTGTATTATTATAAAAAGATTCCAAATGAAAAAGTTTTAATTAAGATAAAAGAACTTGCAAATGATTTGGTTAAATTATATGAAGAAAACTCATCAAGGGATTGGGCGTGGTTTGAACCTTCATTAACTTATTCAAATGCTAAACTTCCAAAAGCTCTTTTATTAGCTTATGATGCAACTGGAAATAAAAAATATTTAGGAATTGCTGAAAAGAGTTTAAAATTTCTTACTGACTTATGTATTATTAATGAAAAACTTTATCCAATTGGACAAAATGGATGGTGTAACAGGAGAGAAAGAAGAGCTTTTTTTGATCAACAACCTGTTGATGCATCAACAATGGTTCATACTTATCTAGTTGCTTATGAGTTAACAGGAAAAAAAGATTATTATAAAAAAGCTCTTATTGCATTTAATTGGTTTTTAGGTTATAATCATCTTAATCAAATGATTTATGATGAAGCTACAGGGGGATGTTTTGATGGTCTTGGAAAGCACTCTCTTAATTTTAACCAAGGTGCAGAATCTACAGTATCATATTTAATGGCACGTATTTTTCTTGAGGAATTAAAAATAAATAAAGAATAATGAAAAAAGTTTTAGTTATTGTTGCTCATCCTGATGATGAGACTATCTGGATGGGGGGAATGTTATTAAAAAATAATTGGGATATTACAATAATTAGTTTATGCAGAAGAGATGATAAAGATAGAATGCCTAAGTTTAAGAAAGTTTGTCAAAAATATAATGCAAAATGTTTTATTTCAGATTTAGATGATGAAAGTTTAGAACCTGTTAGTTATGAGGAGATAGAGAATAGAATCTTAGAGTTTTTAGGGCATGAAGTAGATTATGATTATATTTTTACTCATGGTGAAAATGGAGAGTATGGACATATTAGACATAAAGATATTCATAAAGCAGTTAAAGATATGATTAAAAATAAAAAAATCAGATGTGAAGCTGTTTTCTTTTTCTCTTATTTGAAAAAAGAAAATAATTATCAAGGATATTGTATATGTGACTCTAATGCAAATAAACTTATAAATCTAGATGAAGTTGAATTTCTTGAGAAGAAAAAATTAATTACAGAGGTCTATGGATTTGAGAATGGAGGTTTTGAAGAAAAAAGTTGTGGAGACAAAGAAAGTTTTCTTAAAATAAATAAAAATGAGATGTTTAGTTCTTTTTCCTTATCCAACTGAATCTGATGGAGTTAGTTTACAAGGTGATATGTTTTATAGAGGATTACAAAAGCATGGTGTAGATGCTATTCCTTGCCATTTTAAAGAGAGTATACAAAAAGAGTATTACTTAAGACATATGAAACCAGATGTTTGTTTTGGGATTGGATTTTGGGGAAATGTTCCTGAAGTAGTTCAAGAACCTCTTAAATTTGGAGTTAAAACTGTTCCTTGGTTTAATGCTGATGGATGGGTTGCAAATTATCATGATGAATTTAATAGATTAGATTTAATGTTTACTACAAGTGCATGGGTGAGGAGTATTTATGAAAGAGATGGTGCAGATGTAAGTAAAATAATTCCTGCTCACATAGGTATTGATACTGATTTATTTAAACCTATTAATGATATTGAAAAAAATCTTGCAGTTAGGAGGATGTTTGGAGTTAGAGATAATGAAAAAATGATTTTAACAATGGGAGGAGATGTTACTTCAAAAGGTGCTCAGGAAATGATGAAAGCTTTGGCAGAAGTTAATAAAGAGTTTAAAGATTGGAAATATGTTTGTAAGTCTTGGCCAAGTGAATGTGCAAGTGAGTGGAGAGAAAAAGAAGAAAGACTTGCAGAAGATTTAGGAATAAGAGAGAAAGTTGTATTTATTGATGATGCTTTTTCACAAGAGTTTATGGTTAATGTCATAAATGCTTGTGATATTTATGCTGCTCCTTCAAGAATTGAAGGTTTTGGAATGATACAAGTTGAAGCAATGGCTTGTGAAAAACCAGTTATATCTATTAATAAAATGGGACCAAGTGAAACTATTATTCATAATAAAACAGGATTATTAGCAAATGTTGCAGAAGAAGTTGTTTTAGATGAAGAATGGGCATATCCTAGTATGGGATTTACAACAAAACAAATTATTAAATTTGATAGACCTAAGACTTTTGGATATAGGGCAGATATTAATGATTTAAGAGAATTTACTCTAAAACTTCTAGCAGATGATTTATTAAGAAAACAAATGGGTAAAAATGGAAGAGAACATGTTCTTAAAAATTTAGATTATAGAGTTACTTCAAAAAGAATGTTAGATATAACAAAAGAGAAGTTGGGATTGGAGTAGTTTACTTTTGAGATAAATTCAACTTATTCATTATTTTATTTAAACTTACTTTTTTAATAGTTGTTACTCTATCTCCTCCTCCTGAAAAAAGCAAAATATCATTTTTATTTTCATCTACAACAAGGCCTGTTGGAAAAATAACTCTTTTAGCTTCATATCCTCCAATTTCATGTTTTTTTAATGGAAATAAGATTGGAATATCTGATTTAGCAATTATTTTTGAAGGATCTTTTAAATCTAATAATGCAGCTCCTGCACAGTAAATTGAATAATCAAGGTCTAATTTTCCGGAAATAGAATCTTCTATTTCCATTCTCTCTATAATATACTGAGTTATTGCTTTTCTTTTTGGTTCTAAAACAGCATGATAAATAAATAACCATCCTTTATCTGTTCTTATTGGAGGAGGTCCTGCACCACTTCTATCATAATCCCACTCTCCTCTTTTAGATAAACCTAAGGATTTCATTTTTCCCCAAGAAACTAAGTCTTTAGAATAATTTATCCATATGTGAGGAGGTGTAAATCTAAATCCGCTTTCAGGCCTATCAAAAGAAACATAATTATTATCTATTTTTTCAGGAAATAAAACTACATCTTTATCTTGCTCTCCAAAAATAATTCCTTTTCTTTTCCATTTGATTAAATCTTTTGAAACAGCTAAGCTTGTTGAAATATTTTCTTGCATTGATAAACTAACATAAGTCATATAATATAAATCATTAATTTTAGTTATCCTAGGATCTTCAACTCCTAATTCTCCATTATTAGCAGTTCCAAAAAAACTAGGGGTTTTATCTATTGATTTTACTTTAAAACCAGTTGAATCTAAAACAACTTTTCTTAAATGAGAAATAAAAGTTAGTCTTTTTGTTCCATCTTTAAATATAACATCAAAATCAGAATAACTATCTACACTATCTTTTCTAAACTGATCAATAGAGAGGTTACATTTATTTTTTCCTGTAAATCTAGGAGAATAATAGTGATGATTATCTTTAATTTTTTTTAATTGTTCTATAACTCTAACAAAAAGAACAATATCATTATTTTTATCTCTTATAGCTGCAGGATTGCATGTTCCAATAACTTTAAGATGTTCTGAAGTTGGTTGAATATCTTCAGGTTTTACTATAATATTTTCTTTTTTTATTTTCACCATTTTTTATTCTTTATTAGTATCTTCTAAATTTTATACGCGAGACTTTTCTTGCTTTATGCATGAACTTCTCTTGTATTTATATTAGTTACTAGTTACTTCATATTAAGACTTTTTCCTTTTTTAAACTTTCATAAGCTAAAATATACATTCCAGCTTCCCATGCTTGTAATTTTCCAAAAGATTTTTTTGTAATAGGATGTGTCCACTCTGGAAAATCAGCCTTAACATTAACCTCAGCAAGTTTTCTTAATTCTATTTCTGCTTGTTTAAACTTATTATACTTAATTAACGAAAGAATATAAAAACATCCATTATATCCCCATATTCCTCCATTTGAGTATTTGTTTGGAAGAGCATGTGCATCTAAAAAATAATCTTTCCAATACTTGCTTTTTTTATTAATTGGAGGATAAATAGTTCTTATTGGAAAAGGTTTGTTTATTTTCTTTTTTTCAATAAAAGAAATTATCTTTTTAGCTTGACTTTCTGTTGCTAAATCAAAAACAATTGCAAGAGAGTTTCCTAAAGAATCAAACCAATCTCCAAGTTCTTTATATTTATTATGATTTTTCCATCTATAAGCATAATAATATTCTTTATTCCATAATTTATCATCCTTATTTTTATTTACTATAAGTTTTAATTTTTTTGCTTGATTATGTTTTTTAAATAATCTTAAAACTTTATAATATAAAGCTTGACTGTTGATAGTATATCCATATTTATGAGGAAATGCATCTTGCCAATCTGTTGTTGGAAGTTGTTTTAACATTCCTGATTTAAAAGAAGCTTGATATTTTAACCAAACATAAGCCATTTCAATTGATTTTTTATACTTTCTAAATAATTTTTTATTAAATCTCTTTGCATAAACATAATGTCCAATTACATACCATAAACTTGAATCAATTGATTTAAAATCAACATGAGGTTTTCTTTTGCTAAACTTATCAACTGCATTAGGTATTTCTCCACTATCACTCTGATTTTTTGCAAGAGTTATTAAGCTGTTTCTAAAAGCAGGTTCAAATTCATGATTTGGAATTAAACTTGCTCCTAAACTTGTAATCATAGAATCTCTTGCCCAAACAGCATTGTAACCTCTTGCACCACCTGATGCAAAAAATCCATTTTTAGTTGAGCATTCATGTAAAACTTCTACTGCTCTTTTATATGCAATATCAATTACATCACCTTTTTTTTCCATATAAAAATAAGGATAAAGGATATTTTAAAGTTAATGTATTGCTTTTCTTAGTTCATACCAAAAAAAGAAAGTTTTAGGGAGTTTTGGGGGTAAAATAAGGAGAGAAATTTCGGTTTTGTGGAAAGAAATAGAATATAATAATATTTTTTGTGGGGTTTTTAAAATAATAAACTATTAATTATTGTATCTACCATCATCCCAGTATAATTCATTATAATATTTCTTACACTGCTCAAAATATTCATTATTTTCAATTGAATCACAATAATCTCGATTTTTTAAAAATTTTAAATAAGTACCGGCTAACTCATAATAACACAAATCTCGATCTTCTTTTGTAGGAGGGTAATCTCTACAAATAGACTCCTCCTGTAATTCAATAATTATACTCTTATAACAATTACTACGAACCTTTTCATTTCCTATTTTGATACATAAAGAGGGATCTAGTAAATTACTTGCAATTACTGAGTAACAGGTGTCAGCCCCTTCATTTGAGGTAGGACATAACGTAAAATTATTATTTTTTGTTGCTATATTTTGAATACAATCATCCCTAATAAAATCTTCATTAATAGATTCACAAACAAAAAGATCATTTAGATAATCTGCCTTAGATTTAAAACAGTTATCTTTATTAAATGGATCTGTCAATTTATCATCACATTGTTTATAATCATTACTTAACTGTATAATTTTTAAAATACAATCCTGCCTTTGCTTAAAACTTGTCAAAATATCCTCACATATATCATAATTCAACTTTTGTATTGCTATTTTTTCTATACAACCATCATAATATTTCTCAAGATCATATTCTTCTAAAAATATATTACATAAATTTTCATCATTTAATTTAAGAATAACTTGCTCAATGCATCTGTACCTTGGATATGTGATTGAATTAAATCTTGACCTTGTAATAATCAATGTTTTACATAAATCAATATCACCTGTTTCTATAGCTTCCTGAGTGATAATATCCATCTCTTCTAATGAGGGTTCAGTAACGTCTGAATATGTTTCTCCAAAAAATAATAAAATCCAGGGAATCCAGACTATTAGGCCAATTATTATAAACACAACTAATAAACCAAAAACTATCCAAATTCCTCTTTTCATAACTGCTCTAACAATTCCAACTTTAAAAACTTTCCCCCTTTAGACCAAAAAAAGAAATTTTTAGATAAAAAAATAAATCAATAAGTAAAAATTACAATTATTTGATACCCCTACATTTTTAATAAAAACAAAAGATTTATAAATATGTAGGTATAACTATTTCTATGGTAGAAATTAAAAAAAGAAAAATTAGAAAACAAGAATATTTTTATCTTGAGCATAGTTTTCGAAAGGGAGGGAAAGTTATGAAAAAGCAGAAGTATTTGGGAAAGGAGATTCCAAAGAATATTGAAGAGATAAAAAAAGAATTTATTTCAGAATTATATAAAGAAAAATGGATTAAAGATATAGAAACCATAAAAAAGAATTTTTCTAACGAACATAGGTTAATGCCAAAATCTGCAAAAGAAAAAGAACGCGAAACATTTACTATTAAATTTACATATAATTCGCAGAGGATAGAAGGTTCAACACTTACATTAAAAGAAACTGCTAATTTATTAGAAAAAGGAATTTCACCTGCAAAACCTATAAAAGATATTAGAGAAGCAGAGTCTCATAAAAAAGTCTTTGATAATATGATGAATCATAAAAAAGACTTAAATTTAAACATAGCAACTTATTGGAATAAAATTTTATTAGATGAAACAAAGCCAGATATTGCAGGTAAAATTAGAAATCATCAGGTAGCACTAGCAAGGTCTAAATTTATACCTCCTTTTCCAGCTGAATTAGATACATTATTATATGAATTTTTTGAATGGTATAAAAAAAATAAAGATAGTCTTCATCCAGTAGAATTAGCAGCTTTAGTCCATTTAAAATTTGTTACTATTCATCCTTTTGGAGATGGAAATGGAAGAGTTTCTAGAATTATGATGAACTTTGTTCTTAAAAAAAACAAATACCCTTTTTTAGATATTCCTTATGAAAAAAGAAATAGTTATTATAATGCCTTAGAAAGAGCACAAATTAAGAAAAAGGAGAATATTTTTCTTCAGTGGTTTTTTAAAAGATATGTTCAAGAGCATAAGAGATACTTAAAATAATCACATCAAACTTCCAGATGATTAATGCACAACAACAATCAAATCCTTATGTTTTTTTAAATAACTAACAGGCCATTTCTTATTTTGTTTTCCCTTAATCAGATGTTGAATTGCATTTGCTTTGCTTTTTCCTGAAGCTAAAAGAATAATTTTTTTTGAAGATAAAATTGTCTTAATTCCGATTGTTAATGCTTGATTTATATTTTTTAGCTTATTTTGTTTAATTGTTTGCTTTGATAGATTAACTAATCTTGTTTTAGAACTTGGTTTTGATCCTGGTTCATTAAATGCTATATGTCCATTAACACCAACACCAAGTATCATAATATCAATCTTTTCTTTTTTAATCTTTTTTTCATAATTTTTACATTCATCATCTAGATTATGTATAAATCCATTAAGAAGAGTTATGTTTGATTTTTTAATATTAATTTTATTAAAAAGGTTTTTATTAAGATAATAAGAAAAGCTTTTTTTGTTTGTTGATTTTATTGGATAATATTCATCTAAATTAAAAGCTTTAGTTTTTGAAAAATCAACAAGCTTTTTCTTGTTAGCTTTAACAAGTCTTTTATACAAACCTTTTGGAGTTTTTCCTGTTGCAAATGCTATACTCATGTTAGGTTTTTTATTAATCTCACTAATAATAAATTCTGTAGCAACTTTTGAAAGTTGATTATAGTTTTTAGTTTTGATTATTTTCATTATAGTTTCCTCTTTTAATTAACAAAGAAACAGGTTTTAATAAAGTTTAGCTATTGAGGATTATTTTCTTTATCCATAAACTCTTTTGATTTTTCTATTAGTTCTGAAGAGCTTTGAATTTTAGCTCCTACTCCATCAACAATTAAAATTCCATGTTCTCTGCAAGTTGGAGTTTCTGGAATTTCATGAACATATCTATCTCCTCCTTTAGCAAAAATATTAGGTTTAATAAAAGTTAAAGTTTTACATTGACTTTGATCTTCAATATCAATACTTATAAAAACTTCATCAACACATGTGAATTCTTCTATAATTTTTGCTTTTTCTTCATGAGGCATAAAAACATAACCTTTTTTCATTTTTGTTTGAATATCATTATTTAAAACCACAATAAGATAATCACCTAGGTTTTTTGAAAGTTTAAATAATTCTACATGTCCGTGATGTAAGGGATCAAAATAACCACTTGTAACAACAACTTTTTTATATTTTTTAAGTTCTTCATATCTTTTTTCAACTCTTTCTTTATCCTCTTTTGTTAAATCAGTTATCATGTTCTTAAAAATAAATGTTGATTATATTTAAGGTTTATTGTGAATTACGATAAGTTTAAAAACCTTCAAATATAAGATTTTTAACATGGTAACAAGATTATTAAGTTGTGAAAAAGGATTTTTAGATTCTGACGAATTTATACCTGTAGAAGCTAAAAATTTAAGTGAAGTTGGAAGATTTGGAAGAGGAAGCCTAACTGATGAACAGATAGGAAAAGCAACAGAAGGGCTAGGGGCTGGATATTGGGCTCAACCTTATGGAGGCAGCATAGTAGTTGCTTATGAATTTGTAAGTTCACCTTCACAATCAGTAGCTTAAAAACCAACAAGTTTAAAAACCTTCAAATAGTAAGATTTTTATCACATACTACATCATTTGGCTCTGATGTTCTTAGAGTTCAAGTGCATAGGTAGAAGTGAGTTAATAGAATGGCAACAGAAAAAAAGTTTTTAGAAGCTGTTAAAAAGCTTAGAGAATCTGAAAGCAAAAGACAAGATAAAAGAAAATTTAATCAAACTGTAGATTTAATTGTAAATCTAAGAGAATTTGAGGTTAAGAAGCATGGATTTAATATTTTTGTTCAGGTTCCACATAAGATTAAAGATAAAAAAGTTGCAGGATTTTTTGAAAAAGATTCTAAGATAATTGATGTTATTACGAAAGAAAATTTTGCAAGATATAAAGAAAAAAAAGATATTAAAAAATTAGTTGATAGTTATGATTTTTTTGTTGCAAATGCTAAATTAATGCCAGCTGTTGCTACAAATTTTGGTAGAATATTAGGACCTGTTGGAAAAATGCCTAGCCCTCAATTAGGAGTTTTACCTAATGAAGATGAAAGTACAATTAAAACTCTTATTAGTAAAATTAATTCAAATATTAGAATAAGAGTTAAAGAACCTAGCTTAAAAGTTGGAGTTGCAAAAGAATCTTTAAAAGATGATGAAATTGTTGAAAATATTCAAACTGTTTATAAAAAAATCTTAGAAAATCTTCCAAAAGGAATTGATAATATTAGGAGTATAAAAATTAAATTAACAATGGGTAAGCCTGTTACAGTAGATATAAGATGATACCAATTTCAAAATCAATAAACATAAAAGAAAAGCAAGTTAAAGACTTAGCAGATAAAATTTCTAAATCTAAAACTTTAATGATTGTTTCAATTAAAAGTCTGCCTTCTAAACAGTTTCAAGCTATAAAAAAAACAATTAGAGAACAAGCTTCTGTTTTAGTTGCTAAAAAAAACATTATGATAAGATCAATAAAAGAAGTTGGAAAAGATTCAATTCTTCCATTAGAAGAGCATATTAAAGCAGATTGTGCTTTTGTTATTTCAGAATTAGAAAGTTATGATTTAGCAGGAATTTTAGCTAAAAAGAAAACTCCTGCATATGCAAAGGCAGGACAGATTGCACTTGGAGAAATTGAAGTTAAAAAAGGTCCTACTGATTTAGTTCCAGGACCTGCTATTAGCGAACTTGGATCATTTGGAATTCAAGTTGCTGTTGAAAATGGAAAAATAAGTATTAAAGCTGCAAGAGTTATTGCAAAAGAAGGAGATACTATAACAGAATCAATGGCTTCTTTATTACAAAAATTACATATTCAACCATTTACTGTAGGTTTAGAACCTAAAGTTGCTTATGATGTTCAAGAAGAAAAAATTTACAGAGATATTAAAATTGATACTGAAGGTTATACTCAAGAATTAAGAAATGCTGCTGGAAAAGCTCTTGGATTTGCTCAAAAGATTGTTTTTTATTGTAAGGAAACTATTGGTTATTTTTTAGCTAAAGCAAATGCTGAAGGAAATAAATTAAGTGAATTTGCTCCTAAAGAAGAAATTAAGGAAGAAAAAGTTAAGGCTAAGGAAGATATTAGTAATGCTACAACTGACAAGGAGAGTGAACCTCAAGAAAGTGAGACTACTCCTAGCTTATCAAATGCAACAGATACTGATATTAAGGAAAAAGATAAAAAAGAAAATGCTCAATTAAATTCGGAGGAAAGTGTATAATGGAAGAAGTTTATGCTGCTTTGCTATTACACAAATTAGGAAAGCCAGTTGATGAAGAAGGAGTTAAGAAAGTCTTAGCTGCAACTGGTGCTGAAGTTGATGAAAGCAAAGTTAAAAGCCTTGTTGTAAGCTTGAAAGATGTAGACATTGATCAAGAGCTTAAAAATGCTGTTGTTGCAAGTTCTGCTCCTGCTGCTGGTGCAACAGGTGGAGAAGCAAAAGCAGAAGAAGCTCCTAAAGAAGAAGCAAAAGAAGCTTCTGCAGCAGGTTTAAGTGCTCTGTTTGGTTAAAGATTAATCAAATCTAGTCTATTGAACAGAGCTAGACCTAGCTGTGGTTTGAGATTGAACTAGATAATCATCCAAATAACTTCTGCCAAAAACTTTTCTTAGAATTAAGATTTATAAATTCTTCATTAGACTCACCTGAATCCAGATCTTCAGTTATTACTTTATAAGTTATTCTTGGTTTTTCCCTTACTTCTGGAAGTTCTTCTGAAAGTTGTTTATTAGCAAGATTTATTGCATTTTCAACAGATATTTTAGTATATCCCTGATTAATTAGAGAAAATTTAAGAGAATCTAAGGTATATCCTTTTTTCAAGTTCTTTTTTATATACTCTGCTAGTTTTTGAGCAGGATTATTAGGTTTATATTCCATACCTTAAATAGGATAGATGTCATTAAAAAGATTTTTGTGATGGAATGGTGGTTTTAAACATAATCTTAATTTAAAAGAATAGAAAGATATTAGTAACTTACATAATTACATGAAAGGCCTACACTAATCAAGCAAGAGAAGTCTCGCACTTTAACATTATAAGATACCAGTATAAACTTGTATGAATTAATTAGGTTTTAAATAAAGAAATGTTTTTATACTAACTAACTTTACTATAGATAAGGGGTTTAAAAGAGAGGAAAATGAATATTATTTTTAGTTTTATGCAAAATTTTATGCAAGGGGCTCCTTCTGAATTAGTTATTGTAACTGAAATAGGAGTCTTGATTATTATTGCTACTATATTTGCATTTTTAATTAGAATGTCTAAACAACCTTTAATTCCTGCTTATATTATAACAGGTATTATAGTAGGCCCTCTTTTATTAGGATTAATTAGAGATGCTGAATTAATAATTTCTCTTTCTCAAATTGGAGTTGCTTTTTTAATTTTTACAGCAGGTTTAGAAATAAAATTTAAAAAATTAAAAGAAGTTGGAGGAGTCTCTGCCATAGGAGGTATTTTACAGATTGTTATTATGTTTGCAATTGCATTTGGAATTTCCATGGCCTTAGGTTTCATAGGAATGGCTCCGGTTTATATTGGGTTGGTTGTTGCATTTAGTTCAACAATGATTGTTGTAACATTGTTAGCTGAAAAAAAAGAAATAAATAGTTTACATGGAAGAATTATTATTGGTATTTTATTGGTTCAGGATTTAGTTGCTATTGTTGCTTTAACAGTTTTGTCAAGTGATCTTTCTTTTAATAGTATAATTTTTGTTATTGGAAAAGCATTAATCTTTGGTGTTGTTGCATTTATTTTATCTAAAGCTGTTAATCCTATTTTTAGAAAAGCAGCAGATAATAGGGAAATGTTGTTGTTAGTTTCAATTTCACTTTTATTTTTATTTGTTATTGGATCTTTTCTTGCAGATCTTTCTTTAGTTATTGGAGCATTTTTTGCAGGAGTTGCACTAGCTAATTCAAATTATAAAACAGAAATACAAGGAAGCATAAGTTCTATAAGGGAGTTTTTTGCAGTAATATTTTTTATAGCTCTTGGTATGCAATTAAATCTTATATCCTCTAAATTTATTTTATTATTAGTTGTTTTATTTATTCTTGTAATTATTGTCAAACCTTTGTTTATTATGTTATTAGTTAGACTTTCTGGTTATAAAAAGAGAACTTCCTTTTTAACTGGAAATGCTTTAGCTCAAACTAGTGAGTTTGCTTTAGTAATTGTCACTCTTGGACTTATGTTGGGTCATATTAACCAAGGATTGTTTAGTGTATTAGTATTATTAACAATATTAACAATGTCTTTAACATCTTATTTTATAACTTATGAAAGAAAGTTAGCAACATTATTTTCTTGGCCTTTAAATTTCTTAGAGGGTATTAAAACAAGAAAAGAACAATTAGAATACTTAAAAAAAGATGATAAAAAAACTATAATTTTTGGATGCCATAGAATGGGAAGTTTAATCTTAAAAGAGTTTGAAAAAAATAAAAAAGATTTAATAGTTGTAGATTATAATCCTGAAATAATAAAATCTTTAATGGATAAGAAAATTCCTTGTATTTATGGAGATTTTATGCACGAAGAGATTTTAGAAAAAATTGGTTTAAGGCATGCAGAAATGATTATTAGCACTGTTCCTGATTTTGAAGATAATCTATTACTTGTTAAAAAGACAAAGAAAATGAATAAAAAAACAGTTGTTATTGTTGTTGCATCTAGAATTAGTGAAGCTCGTTCTTTATATGAAGCAGGAGCAGACTATGTTATTTTGCCTAAAGTTATTGGTGGTGAAAAAGCAATAGATTTAGTTAAAAAAGTAAAAAGAAATAAAAGATCACTTGGAGAATTAAGAAAAAGACATAGGAGACATTTAGAAAGTATTCATCATTTGTTGTATTAGGAATAAATGATAAGAAGTATGTTTAACTGCAACTTCAATTAAGTTATTACTTCTTTTGGTATACTTAAAATTAGGGCTTACAATTATTAATAAACATTATTAATATCAGCAAGATAATTCCCTTTGCTCATAACTAAAAAAAATCCACCAAAATATTAGTAACCTTAAACAATTACAAGAAAAGTCTCGCGTGTTATGTTTAGGAATTACCAAGAAAAAGTATAAATTATATACTTTAAATTAGATAGGTTCAGGAGCTCTACTCTCAGGATTGCAAGGTTAAATTAAAATAGGTGTTTTTAGTTAGAAACCTTAGTTAAATCACTATTATTTATAAGGGGGTCTTAGTAATTTACATAATTTTATACTGGAATAACTATGCTGTGATTTCCTTGCTTATGTTTTAATAGGATACTAGGAATTTAGTGGGAATAGTTTCAAAAACCTAAGCTGTTACAAAATATTTGCCTATAGTAAATGACAAAATTAATTGAGCAAATTTTTTGTCATTTCCTAATAAGTCAAAGACTATTCTGTTCATTTATTTAAGTCTTTGACTATATTTAAAAAAATTAAGTCAAACTAAAATTACTTTTGCGACTTTTCTTTAATATTTTATTAGGATTTACTTCTAAGCCTTTTTTATTTACAATCTTAAATTCAACAATTCTATGCTTAAAGCTAACTCCCCTCATTTTAAGGATTTCAAGTGCAAAGGTTCTGTCACCTGAATCATAAACCACATTGTATAAAACAATTATGCCGTCAGATAAAAAAGAAACAGCTTCTCCTTGTTCTTTAAATGTTGTTCCAACATGACTTGGAGAAGAAACTTCTCTTATCAGAAAATTAGTAATATTATTTTTCTCTAAATACCTGAATAACTGCTCCATATAGATTCTAAATCTGGATTCTTCTCCTGTAAAAGCAGAGGCAATAGAAGTTAATGAATCCATAATAACAAAATCAGGTTTAAAATCTTCTGGAAAAAACATCGGCTCAACTTCAATTAAAAGTTCTTTTTTAGCTGCACTTAACAATGCCTCAATACTTCTTGAAATATCTATAGCATCAAATCTTGTTATTCTCAAAAGCCCTTTTTTAATAAATTCTTTTGGTTTCCATCCAAATTCTTCCATATGTGCGATTAACTGCTCTTCTGATTCTTCAAAACTCATGTAAAGACATTTTTCCCCTTCTTTGCAAAGTTCATTTAGAGTTGCTAAACAAAAAATAGTTTTCCCGCTTCCAGGACCTCCTTCAATTAAAATGGAATTTCCATTAGGAATGCCCATATTTTTTTCAAATAAAGCATCAAAACCTTTCATGCCTGTTCTTACAAACTTTTCAGCTGATTTTTTCTTTGTTTCTATATTTTCACTTCGTAATTTTTTTTCAGAAAACTCTTTTTTTAAATTTTTTATGACTCTCTTGATTTTTTTATTTTTTTCTACTCCCTTATTTTTTTCCACAGATTTAATATCTGGTTTTAAATTAATTTTAGAAGATTTAGTTTTGACTGAGTTGCCCTTTCCTCCTGATTTATTTTTAACTTCTTTAGGAGCACCTAAAAATAATCTGCTAAAAAATCCCCTATTTTTATCTTCAACTGTCTTTAACTTTGTTTGTTTGTTTGTTTTTAAGATTTTCTTTTTCTTACTGGCTTTCTTGCCTTTCAAATTTGTTCTTTTTTCAGAGATTTTCTTTTTCTTACTAAACCCTCTTTTTTTCACCATTTTGCATAATAATAATAATAATAATAATAATAATAGCACATTTTTAAGTCTTTCGAGACATTGAGTGATTGAATTTAGCATTAATTTTATAACAATATTAGTAATTTTCAAATTTGATGAGCTACACCAACTCTTTATTAAAGAGCTACTCTTTCTCTAGTTTTACAGATACTAAAAATTTGTCAAGTAAAGGTAATTTAGAGTTTTACATCAATCTACTGACATTAAAAATCTTTGATTTTTGGGGTGTTTAGAAATCATAGATTTCTGACAGTTGCAGATAAACTTTTAAATAGCCAAAGCTTATTTTCTCTATGGAAAAAAGAGAGGCAGCACTTTACACAATAACCATATTTTCACTTATAGTAATAATTTATACAGCCTTTATAGGAGTTTCAAAAATTCCAAATATTGCCAATGAGAAATTTATGAGTTTAACTGGAAATGTTGTTTTTGATTTAGAAAACAATTTTAAAATAGGGGATACTCTTAAAGGAGACATAGTTGTAAATCAAGGAGAAACAAAAGAAACAATTTATGGGATGATATTGTTAACAAAAGATAATGCTCCAATAATAACAAAAACTTTTAATTTAAAAGATTTTTTAATTAAAGATGAAAGCAGTGGAAAAAATATTATTAAAATAGAAGAGCTGATTGAATATAGATTTGAAGAGAGGGGAAATTATGAATTATTGTTTTCTATTTTAGATTTGGATATAAATATCAAAAAGGAGATTATTGTAGAATGAATTAAAAAAGAAGTAAAATATGAATGAAGAAAAGAATGAAACACATATATCTATATTTAATGGAAAGTCTATAAGAAGAAAGCTTGTTAATGACAAATGGTTTTTTTCTGTTGCAGACATAGTTGGGGTTTTGACTGATAGCGATGACCCTAGAAATTATTGGAAAGTATTAAAGAGCAGATTAGTTGACGAAGGAAGTGAAGTGGTGACATTTTGTCACCGGTTGAAATTAATAGCTGAAGATGGAAAATTAAGAGAGACTGATTGTGCAGATACAGAAGGTATTTTTAGGATAATTCAATCAATTCCATCTAAAAAAGCCGAGCCATTTAAGAGATGGCTTGCAAAAGTTGGTTATGAAAGAATACAAGAGATAGAAAATCCCGAATTAGCCCAAGAAAGAATGAAGAAACTATATAAATCATAAAAGGAAACATTTATAAATTAGTTTACTTATATAAAAGGAAACAAAAGGAGGACAAAAATGAAAGAAACATTCAAAAAAATAATAAAAGAATTTCATGAAAATTCTCTGCCAGAAATAAAAGAAAGGGATTATGATATTTCTGAAAGCGAGGAGATAATAACTATAATTGGATTAAGAAGAGTTGGGAAAACTTATCTCATGTTCCAAAAAATTAAAGAGCTTTTGAACACTAAAATTGGGATTAATAGGATAATATTCTTGAACTTTGAGGATGAAAGAATTGTTGGTTTAAAAACAGAAGATTTGGATAAGCTTTTGGAAGCTTATTATGAGTTATATCCAGAAAATATCTCAAAGAGTTTATATCTATTTTTTGATGAAATACATGCAGCACCAAGTTGGAGTTTGTTTCTTAAAAGATTATATGAAAGGAAGCAATATAAAATATTTGTATCAGGATCTTCATCAAAATTATTAAGCAGTGAAATAGCTACTGAACTAAGGGGAAGAACAATTGCAAAAAAAGTATACCCTCTTTCCTTTTTAGAATTCTTGAGATTTAAAGATTTCAAATATGATAAAAATATTAAATTTTCTAAGAGCAGATTTGCCCTGAAAAAGTTTTTTAATGAATTCTTGATTTATGGAGGATATCCAGCGGTAGTTAAATATAAAGATAGGATTGAAAAAGAATCTACTCTTTCAAGCTACCTTGAACTTATTATATACAAAGACCTTGTTGAAAGATATAAAATAAGAAATACACTTTTATTAAAAAATCTTATAAAATATTTTGTGACAAATATGGCTAAGACAATTTCTCTTAATAGTTTTTATGAGTCAATTAAAAATGAAATGAATGCTTCAAAAGATGCAATATGGGAATATTTTTCTTGTTTAGAAGATGTAGGCTTCTTTTTTACTTTAAGCAAGTTTTCTTATTCTATGAAAAAACAAATTAATTCAGCTAAAAAGATATACCTCGCGGATAATGGATTTAAGAAAGTTTATGGATTTAATTTTTCAGAGGAATCTGGAAGGCTTCTTGAAAATTTAGTTTTTATTGAACTTAATAGAAGGGGAAAAAACATTTATTATTTCTCTGAAAAAAAAGAGTGTGATTTTATAATAAAAAGCAAGCTAAAGATATCAGAGGCTATTCAAGTCTGTTATCAGTTAAATAATGAAAACAAGAAAAGAGAGATAGAAGGATTGATTGAAGCAATGGAAGAATTTAAATTGAATCAAGGCTTAATTTTAACCTATGATCAAGAAGATAAAATAAAGATTAAAAATAAAAGAATAACAGTCATGCCTATTTGGCAATGGCTGTTGCAAGAAGATAGGGTAAATAAGGGAGAATAATCTTTGGATAAAAATGAAAGAGATGAATAAAAAAAGCCAGGGAAGAATGTCATTAATTATAGTAATTTTAATGATATTTAGTCTTACTCTTGTAGTGATTGCTTTAGAACAAGGAGTTCGAGAGGCATTGGATTTACAAGGTACTTACACAACAAACACCAATGCTCTTTCAATACCTCTTTCAAAAGATTTAGCAGGATACAAAGGATATTTTTTAAGGGTTCAGGGAAAAGGAGATGGAGAGTTGAAAGATAATATTCTTTATCTAACAAACATACAAGGAGATTTGAGTTTAATATTAACTTTATTTTATAAAAGTGAGAACATAATAAATAGAACGTAACATTTATATATTAAATGTTACTTATAAACGTAACAAAATGGAGATTAAAAAACTGTTAGAATGGAATCCTTGGTGGGAAACTAAAGATTCGATAAATGAGTTAAAAGGAATTCCTAGAAAAAAATATGAGTCTTTGATTGAATCTATTGAAATAAAAGAAATAACTATATTGATTGGAGTAAGAAGGTCTGGAAAAAGTACTCTAATGTATCAGATGATTGATTTTATCTTATCTAAAGGAATAAAGCCTGAACAAATTTTATTTGTAAATTTGGAGGATAGACAATTGACTGAGGATTCTCTTGAAGATATTTATTCTGTATATAAAGAAAACATAAATCCTCGTGAAAAATCTTATATTTTTATTGATGAAATCCATAGAAAGAAAGGTTGGGAATCCTGGATAAGAAAAAAATATGACTTAAAACAAGGATGCAAGTTTGTAATATCTGGTTCTTGTTCTTATTTATTAAAAAAAGAATATTCTACCCTTTTAACAGGCAGAAATCTTACTTTCAAAGTATTTCCATTAAGTTTTGAAGAATTTTTATCCTTCAAGGGAATGAAGTTAGATAAAGAAAAATTAGCAAAAGGAATTATAACAGATAAAACAAGATATGAAATTCTTAATTATTTTAAGGAATTTATTGAATTTGGAGGTTTTCCAGAAATTTTCTTTGCAAAAGAGAATTATAAAATGAAAATTTTGAAACAATATTTTGATGATATTCTATATAAGGATATAATTGATAGATACGAGATTAATGGGCAAAAAGCAAGAGATCTTGCCTTATTTTTAATAACTAATTTTACATCTAATATTTCTTTGAGGAATATAAGAAACTCTTTAGGATTATCCTATGATTTAATAAAGGATTATATTCATTATTATACAGAATCTTTCCTATTTTTTATAGTTGAGCATTTTTCATATTCTCTTAAGGAACAGAAAACAAGGTCTTCAAAAATTTATTCTATAGATAATGGATTAAGAAATGCAGTTAGTTTTAAGTTTTCAAAAGATGAAGGCAAGCTTGTTGAAAATATTGTTTTTATAGAATTAAAAAGAAGAGAAAAAGAAGTTTATTACTGGAGAGATAAAGGAGAAGTAGACTTCGTAATCAAAGAAAAAAATATCTTAACAGGAATAAATGTTACTTACTCTGATGAGATTGATAAAAGAGAAGCCAATGGCTTATTGGAATTTAAAGGCAAATTTAATAAAAGAGTGAAAAAGCTTATTATAATTACAAAAAATCTTGAGAAAACTGAAAGAGGGATAGTTTACATTCCTTTATGGAAATGGATTTTGAGTGGTTAATATAGTGAAGATGAAATAAGTACAAAAGCAGAAGAAAAAGGTAAAAAAGAGATGAAAACAAACAATAAAAGCCAGGGAAGAATGTCATTAATTATAATAATCTTAATGATAATCTTGATTTTGTCAATAACCTTAGTTTTTGCATCAGAATCACTAAACCCTCATTTAAATAAAAACTTAATCAAAATAACAAATGCAGAGCAATTGGACAAAAACAGAAATCCTATAAACAATATATTTAATCAAATTAAAGAAACAGACAACATCTGGAAACTAATTAATGATAAAGAATATATAAGAGTCACTTTTGAAAAAAACCTAACAAATAAAAATGATATCAGTGTTTATGCAAGAGCAATAAGTTCAGATAGTGCAGCAAGTTCAGATTCAGATGATAGAAGTTTAATTGATATTGGCAATGATAAAATAATTAATAAGATAATTAATAAATTAAATAATAAACATAGAGATAGAAGTGAGAGTAGTTCATCAAGTAAGACCTCTGATAGCTTGAATAATTTAGACATTATCAATAATTTAGCAGAACAATCTGACAAAGTCGGTTGTGGAGCAGGGTGTGGTGGAGCAGAGCAAAAAACAAGCATAGAAGTATATAAAAAAAATGATAATCAATTAATAACAACAATCAGCAACATCAGTAATGAAGCTTGGTATAAAACTTATTTAACAGGACTAGAAGAGGGTGAATGTTACGATAATGAGACAGAGATTTTAACTGATGAAGGTTGGAAATTATTTAAAGATTTGACAAAAGAAGAGAAAGTTATGACCTTGAATCAAGAGACAGGAGAAAAAGAGTGGCAGCTGCCAACTGAATGGCAGGAGTTTGATAATTCTAAATTAGGTGGGAAAATGTATGGTATTAAGACAGTTGATGAAAATGGCAAGGAAGGAGAGCTGGTTGTTAGTGAGGAGCATAGGGTTTATTCTAGTTCAAGAAAATTCTTAAGCTCATTAGTTTTAAACACTTCAACAGAATCTTTTACTAATTGCTCTTGGAAATGCGGGTCATTAGACCAAATGGGAATGTTGAGTTCTAATGCCAATGCTAAGAAGGGGACATCTGTTTTATGTGAAATTAGTTTAGATGCTTCTTGTTTGAAAAGTAAAGAAGGTTCTCTAAATTCAATTAATTCAGGAAGTAAAGAAATGTCTTTTAAGAAAGTTTGTTTAGATATTTTTGCTTTTGAGCAAACATCATTAGAATACCTATGCAATTCTTTAATTAATCTTTTAGGTGCAAATAATTTAATATTATGTTCTTTTAATAATTTATTTGTAAATGAATCTTTTTTAAATAAAGAGAATGCAATGTTTGTATCTGCTACTAACTCCATTTATCATTCTCCTTTGGACATGTCTTTTTTTAATCTTCTACCAAGTTCAATGCAGTCATCATCTGTTAGTTCAGAATTTGCAGAATCTCTTTCAAATTTCTCTAGTATTTCTAATTGTTTCATTCTTTTAGCAAATGCTTCTCTTGCTATTGATGACCAGTTTAACCAAGCAAATCTATCCATTTTTTGCTTAAATTCTTTTGGAACTGATAAAGTTAGTGATGGCATTTTAACCTCCTACACGTATAATATGTTTAATATGTTTAATAACAGAAAAGAGGTATTTAAATCTTTTGGTTTAAAACCAATCACAGAAGTTTACTCAAACTTCAATCAAGGAAAACAAGTTTATTTCTTAGATAAAGAAAATAATCCTGTTAAAATAAAAAGTATAGAAAAAGTTCCTTATGATGGGAGGATTTATGATGTTGATGTAAAGAATAATATTATCTTGGTTAGGAGGAAAAATACTGATAACCTAATATATGATAAGATAAGTGAGCAGGTTGATGAGAATGAGCAGGTCAATAGCGAGAGAAGTCCTGGCTTGTTAGGTTTGGAAGTTACTGATAATATAAATGGGGGCAGGGTCGAAGATAATAATAATTATATTGAAGTATGGTCTGGAAATTCAAATAGTATTTTTGATTTAAAAGTTTTAGGAAATATTGAGATTGATGAAGTGGTTGATCCTGCTGGAGATACTCTTTATTGGGTTGGAGTAAATAATGGAAATTGGAGTGATGCAAGCAACTGGGCGTCATCAAGCGGAGGAGCTGGAGGCGCAGGTGTTCCAAATGCAACAAATGCAGTTGTCTTTGATTCTGCAGATTTAAGTAATTCAATGATAAATCAATCAGTAAGTGTTTATTCACTAAATGTTTCATCAGGATATACAGGAACAATAAATTTCACACTAAATGTTACTGCTGATTTGAATATTACAGAAAACTTTTATCTAGGTTCTGGAGCTACAATTACCCCTACTTATTCTTCAGATAGTGGAAATGGAACTGGAAGAGTAATTAATGTAGGAGGAAATGCAACTATTTTAGGGACTATTAATGGTGACCAAAAAGGATTCCCTCTTGGTCAGGGACCTGGTGCAGGTAATTATCCATGGTCTGGGTCTAGTTATGGAGGTTTAGGGGGAGGAGCTGTTGGT
>JBDRMT010000068.1:0-2679 GCA_043811855.1 archaeon
CTGATAAAACTTCATCAATATCTATTGCAATTATCATAAAAACTAATAACTAAATTATCTTTTAAAGATTCCTACATTATTGTAATACTGTTATTTGAAGTATTAATATCTTTTAAAACTAAGAGTAGAGAATTTACAATATCAGTAGTTAGAGTCCCCTAGTAAGATTTATAGATTACTAACATTAATCATCTTATAAATTACTAAGAAATTTATGATAAACTTTCTTTTTTCAATTCAGCATAAGCACTATATGCTGCAACAGCACCTTCTCCACAAGAATTAACAATCTGCTTTAAAACATTATCAGTAACATCTCCTGCTGCAAAAAATCCATGAACATTTGTTTTTTGAGCTTTATCTGTAATAACATAACCTTTAGCATCTCTTTTAACTTTCATGTCATTTAATATTTCAGTTTTTGCAACACTTCCAACTTCAATAAAAACTCCTTCTACCTTAAGTTCTTTTCCTGATTTTAATTTAACTCCTTCAACCATCTTTTCTCCTTTAATTTCTTTTATTTCTTCCTTAAATAAAACCTTAATTTTTTTGTCTTTTTCAACTAACTCAATCCATGCAGGTTCTGGTCTGAAAAATTTACTTTTTCTATAAATTAAGTATACTTTTGAGCCAAACTCACTTAATAATAAAGCTGCTGTTAATGCAGCATTACTTCCTCCAACAACACAAACATCTTTATTTTTAAAAAAAGCAGCATCACAAGTAGCACAATAACTAACACCTCTTCCTAAAAACTTTGCTTCTCCTTCAACATTAAGTTTAGTTCTTTCAGTTCCAGCACCAAAAATAACCTTCTTAGCAAAATACTCTGTTTTATTTGTCTTAATAACAAACTTATCTTTTTTCTTGTTTATGCTTTTTACCCCTTCTGTTATGATAGGAACTTCAAGTTGTTTAACATGGGAAATAATATTTTGCATTAATTCAATTCCTTTAATTTCATAATAAGAAGGATAATTACAAACCTTATGAGCAGTTGCAGCTGTTCCTCCTAAAGATTTAGTAAGAATTATAGTTTTCAGTTTATATCTAGCTGCATAAATCCCTGCTGTTAAACCTGCAGGTCCTGCTCCAATAATAATTAAATCATATTCCATTCTTAGAACTAATTATCAAACTTAATAAATGTTTTTATAATAAAGGAAATTAGTTAAACAAAACCATAATTATATTTTTCAGCTAAAAATGGAAAATCATAATCTGTCATATTTCCTAAGAATTGATTAAATTTAGCTAGATGTATAGGACCATCAACAGGATATTTATCTTCAGATATTGTCTCTAAAAAATTCTTTCTAACTTTTGTTACAACATCAACAACATTATCATGATTAAGTCCTCCATAAGCTAATAATGTTTGATCTATTTGGTGCTGAAAAATCATTCCAACTCTCCTGCCATATTCATAAAAATCCTCACACCATTGTAATTCAGTTGGATGATAATCTCCTTTTACCATATCAGGTAAAAAACCTAATTCACCTATTATTCTTCTCCAAAAAGAATCTTCTAAACCAAAAACTAATTTATCATGATCCTCAGGAGTTGCAGCAACAAAATTCCTTCCAATATTCCTATTTAATCCATTATCATGTCCATATCCTTCTTTATAAAAAATACCCTCAGAAAACGAAAATCCTTTAACATCTGTAACAACAAATCCTTCTTCTTCTAATATCAATGCAGAAGGTAATACATCCCAGCATTTTGTTGCATCTCTCCAATCAACATACGCTCTAATATCTCCTTCTAATAATGCAACAAGTCTTGTCCCTGTAGCATCAATACTTCTTGGTTGATTTCCTAGAACCTTTAAACAAATATTTCCTGCAGTTCTTTGCCTAAGTCTATTTAAAATATCTGTAGTATATGCATTAGGTAATGGACATTCATAAACAGCTGTTGGTTTTCTAGAGAAACCTTGTATTTTTCCATCTTGCACTTTAAATGCCCCTTTCTCCCTAGTTGCTGCATACATCACCCCAGACCTTAGATTACTAACAACAGCAGCTTCAAGATCTTTAACCTTTAACAAAGGCCTATATGGTGCTATAGAAATATTTATTCCATGATCAAGACCATTAACAGCATTTTGAGTTCCTTCAATTCCATCTAACATAACTAAATGTTCAGGATTTCTAACCTGATCAACACCTTCTTCACCATTAACAATAACTGGAATTTTCATACATTTAAAATATTCAGTAACAGCATTCATTGAAGCAAGATCCATCTCAGTTACAATATCTCCAGTATTACTCGTAGAAAGAACTCCACTATCTCTTCTAACCCTATTAATATTATCAGTTGCATATGATATTGCTCCAAGTAAATGACCAACTATACCCAGTCCTGAAAATTTCCTATAATGACTTTTTGGAGTATTAAATATTCTTAACATTTTCTGTTTGATTTAATCTTAATATATTTATAAGTATTTGTTTATTATAAAGAAGCTAATAAACCTTTTCCTTAGAACTATAACTACTTTAACTTAACAATACATAATTTTCAGATATTAACAACTAATCGTCTCTTGAGGTTTTGGTTATAAATTTTATGAGTCCAAATAATTTCATTCTACCTAACTTTAATTTTATTCCAGCTTTAATTGCAGGAGTTTTCTCTTTCAATCCCTGATGAGGGTTTACAAAG
>JBDRMT010000069.1:0-7851 GCA_043811855.1 archaeon
AAACAAAAAGATGAGTATAATTTTACAAATATTGCTAAACTTTCTATAGTTGGATTAATTGCATCATTAGCAGCTGCTTATGTTGATACAATTTGGGCAGTTTATCTTAATAGTTTTGTTGATAGTATAGTTTTGGTTGGTTTTTTATCTGCAATGCTAACTATAATATCTTTTTTCTCTTACTTTTTATTTATACCTGTTATAGAAAGGTCTGACAAGGCAAAAATCTATTTTTATACTATGATTTTTTTTATAATAACGTATGTTCTTTTTTTTATTAATCATAATTTTTATTTCTTTTTAATTTTAGCAGTTGTTATTACTATTCTCTATACTTTAAGAATCACTAGTTTTGGAATCTTAGTAAGAGATTATTCAAAAAATAAAAATGTTTCAAGAAATGAAGGCATTATTTATACATTTATGAATATTGCATGGGTTATTGGTCCTTTAGTAGCAGGATATGTTGCTTCAGGTTTTGGGGTTAATTGGGTTTTTATTTTAGCAGCATTTTTTATTTTTATAGGATTAATTTTATTTAAAACTTCAGAAATAAAAGACTTAAAAGGGAAGAAAATAACTGATAATAATTTTTTCATAAACTTTGTTGAATTTTTTAAAGATAAGGATAGAGTGTTAGCATACACATTAGGAGGTGGGGTTAATTTGTGGTGGTCTTTTATTTATTTGTTTATCCCTTTAATGATTATTAGAAATGGATTAGGAGAAATATGGATTGGTTATTTTCTTTTTGCTGTTGCAATCCCTCTAATTTTATTTTCATATATTTCAGCTAAATGGGCAGGTAAACATGGTTTTAAAAGATTGTTTAAGATTGGCTATCTTATGGTTTCTATTATAGCTTTTGCTTGCTTTTTTGTTTCAAATATATATTTTATTCTTAGTTTGCTTGTTCTTGCAAGTGTTGGGCTGGCAATGCTAGAATCAACAACTGAAGCTTATTTTTTTGATATATTAAGAGGAAAAGAAAAATACAGATTTTATGGTCCTTATAATACTGCTATAGATTCTGGAAGATTTACAGGAAAAATCTTTGCCTCAGTATTATTAATCTTCTTAGCATTTAACTTTTTGTTTTTATTATTTGGAGGATTTATGTTTTTATTGTTTTTATTATCATTTAAAACAAAGAATATTAGGGAGTCTAGGAGGAGTAAATGATTGATTGGTATATATTAGCATTTATTTCAGCATTTTTTTCAGCTGCAGCTGCAATTTATGAAAAAAAAGTTTTATTTAAAGAAAAAGCTCTGAGTTTTTCAGCTTTATTTGCTGTTATTAACTTTTTTTTAGCAATTCCATTTTTCTTTTTTATTAATTATGCTGGTTTAAGTGATTTAGGATTAACTGTTGTTTTGATTAAGTCGTTTTTTGAGGCTGCTGCTTTTCTTTGTGTTATGATGGGTATTAAGAATTTAGAACTAAGTGCTGCTCTTCCTCTTCTTGTATTAACTCCTGGATTAGTTGCAATTTTTGCTTTTTTAACTTTAGGAGAAGCTCTTACTGGCTTGCAAATCTTAGGAATAATATTGTTAATAATTGGAACTTATACTTTGCAAGTTGAGGGAAAACAATTAAAAGGAAAAAAGAAGTTTGATTTTTTCAGACCATTTAAGGTTTTTGCTAATTCCAAAGGATATTATTATATTCTTGCTGCTTTGTTGTTGTTTACAACAACTTCTATTTTAGATAAAGCTATTTTAAGTAATTTTAAGGTTTCTTTAAATGCCTTTATGGGTTTTCAGCATTTGTTTCTTGCTATTATTTTTATGTTAATAGTTATATTTAGTGGTAAATCAAGTCATTTAAAACATGCATTTAAATTTTCTGGAAAATTAATTTTATTAATTTCAATCTTCACAATAATTTATAGATATACGCAGCTTTCAGCTGTAAAGATTGCACCTGTTGCTCTTGTTCTTTCTATTAAAAGAATATCTGTATTTTTTGCAGTCTTAATTGGAGGTAGAATGTTTAAAGAGCATAATCTGATTATTAGAACAATTGCCACAGCAATTATGGTTGCTGGTGCTATTTTGGTTATTTTGTATTAAAGATCAAATTCTTCGATAAAATAAAAAATCAATGACTTTCTTTTGAAGCAATATCTTTTGTTTTTAAATTTATAATGTTTAAAATATCTTTGCTGAACTTACTATCGTTTTGACGAAGCCATTCTATAAGCATTACAGCATGTTCTTTTTCTTCGTCTCTATTATGAATAAGTATTTTTTTCAGATTTTCATCAGAACAAGCATCTGCTCTTTGGTTATAAACATCAATAGCTCCAAATTCTTCCATAAGAGAGTCAATAGCTCTTTTTTGATCAAGAGTCTCTTTCTTTAAATCTTTCCTATCTTCTTGTAGCATTTTTTCCTCCTTATACACTGTATTTATATTAACAGACATATGTTTTTAAGTTTTGTGTATTTGATCTCTTAGTAATTTACACAACTATAAGATATGTCTATTGTCAGCAAGAGTAGTCTCGCGTGTTAAGTTTAAATATTACTTATATTATTTCATAATATGTCAATAGATTTTTAAAGAATATTAACTTGTTAATACTATTGCAAGAAAAAAAATTGGATTAGCATTAGGAGGAGGATCTGCAAGGGGTTTTGCACATATAGGTGTTTTAAAAGTTCTTGAAGAGAACAAGATTCCTATTGATATGGTGGCTGGAACAAGTTTTGGAGCTATAGTTGGAACTTTACATTGTTTAGGATATTCTGCTTCAGATTTGGAAAATGTTGCAAGAAATACTAAATTAAGAAAATTATTTGATATAGGAATATTAAAAAGTGGATTATTTAAGGGTAAAAAAGTTGAAGAATTTCTTAGAGAGCTTTTTGAAGATAAGAAATTTTCAGATTTAGAAAAACCATTATTTCTTCCTGCTGTAGATATTATTAGTGGAGAAGAAATAATGTTTAATAAAGGGGATTTAACAAAAGCAGTTAGAGCAAGTATTTCTCTTCCAGGAATATTTTATCCTGTGGAGAATAATAAAAGGATATTAGTTGATGGAGGGGTTTTAGATGTTCTTCCAATTGATGTATTAAAGAAAAATGGTGCTGATATTGTTATTGCTGTAAATCTTGCTACAAAGAGAAAAAAAGAATTTGTTTATGAAGAAGCAAAAAAAGAAACAAAAGATGTAAAAATCCCTAATATATTCTCAATTATTAGCCATTCAATTGCTTTATCAAATAGAGAAACATCAAGGCTTAATCTTGAAAACAATCAAGCAGACATATTATTATGTCCTGATGTTAAAGATATTAAATATAATGAATTTAAAAGGTATGAAGAAATTATTAAAAAAGGAGAAGATGAGGCAAACAAACAATTAGGAAATATTCTTGCCTTAACAAAGAAAAAGAATATAATACAGAAGCTTATTGATGTTGTTAAGGATGTTTGAATGTAATTCTGTTAAGACTTTTGCTTTTTGGTGTGAAAGGGGAAAGAAAAAGGTTTAAAAATATACTTAGTAATTCAATCTAATATGGAAGAAATAACTTTTTCAGATTTGAATGGAAATCAGCTCTTAGGAACATTTTCAGTACCTAAAGAAGCTGACTCTGTGGTAATTATATCTCATGGATTCCAATCAAGTAAAGAAAGTAAACTTTATGTAGAATTGCAAGATGAATTAAACAAAGCAGGAATAGGAACGTTTCGATATGATTATTATGGTCATGGACAACTTTATTGCAAAGAAGCAAAATATGGTGTTACTAAAGATGTTACTTTATCAAAATCTGTTGATAGTCTTAAAGCAGCAATTACCTTTGTTCGTAGCAAAGGAGATTACAATCTTGGTTTATTTGGTTCTAGTTTTGGAGGATTAATTTCACTTATTGCAGCTTCTCAAGATCTAAAAATTAAAGCGTTAGCACTCAAATCACCTGTTATAGAACCAATTAAATTTTGGAGAGACAGACTAAGTAATGAAAGAATAGCCAAATGGGAACAAAAGGGTGTTATGCATTATAATGAACATGGAGAAAATTTTGAATTAAATTATAGTTTTTGGGAAGACCTTATTACCTATAACACTCTTAGAATGGCTAAAGGCCTTGCTTGTCCAATATTAATTGTTCATGGAGATAGTGATACTGTTGTTCCAATAAAGCAAAGTCGGAATCTTGCAAAAATAGTTGAAACTGAAATAAGGGTTGTTAAAGGAGCAAATCATGATTATGCTTCTCCAGAACAATACAAAGAGATGAAGGGTTTACTAATTGATTTTCTTACATGTAAATTATTTTCTTAGGTTTTATCCACAAAAGTGAAAAAAACCTACTTATCCCAATACATCTTGTTTGAAGCAAACTTAATTCCTGATGCTTTTTTTAAAATACCTTTTTTATTTTCAGGAATATCTTGGGTTTTTGATTTTTTAAGATATTTTAGAATTTTTCTTTTTTTTAATAGGATTGGAAGCTTAGATGTATAAGGTCCTCCAATACATCCTCCTTTGCAGAAAAGGACATCTAAAAACTTAATTTTAGGATCTGGATTTTCTAAAAATTTCATAACATTTTTAATACCATCAATTGTAAGTACTTCATCTTTCTTAACAACTCCTTTTAAATGTGCTGTTTTTCCTAAACCTCCTGAAATAGGATAAATCTTTGTATAATCATTATAGAATTTGTTAAATAAAATATCTCCTTTGATTTTTTTAATTTTATATTTTTTAAATAATTGTTTTAACTGACTATAATCAATAACATAATCTACTTCAGGAGTTACTTCTGCTTCTATTTTTTTATAATTGCAAGGACTTATAAAACAAGTCTTGTGTTTTGGATAATATTTTTTGCATATTTTTGCTGTTGCAACCATTGGACTGTCAACTTTAATTAAATTATCTTTGTATTGAGGATATTTTTTTACAATAACATCAACAATTCCTGGACAAGGTGTTGCAATTAATAATTTTTTTGAATTTTTTAATTTTTTATGATATTCTCTATTAACTAATTTTGCTCCAAAAGTTAGCTCAGTTACTTTATCAAAACCTAGTTTTCTTAATCTAAAAATTATAGAAGGATATTTAAAATTAGCAATAAAACTAGGAGCAACTAGTCCAATCATCTTTACCTCTTTTTTAAGTTCAGAAACAATTTTATTTATGTTGTTTTTTGGAAACTGCATAATTAAAATTAGTAGAATATGTATTTAAATATTGGGTTTAGAACTATTTATCTCTCCAACTAACACCTTTGTCTTTGAGTTTTTTTAACTGAGGCCATTTATCAGTTAAAGTGGGTTTTTGTTCTTGAAAAAGAACTCCTATTGGAATTTTTCCATCTTGTTTTTCATAATCATATTCTTCTACTAATTTTCCTGCTTTTGTTTTATCTTTATTATCTTCAACTTTATACATTAATTTATCTTTGAGATTATTTTCAGTATTAAAAATTAAACAATCTTGAAGGATTTCAACAAATGAAAATCCTTTATGTTTAATTGCTTTTTCTAAAACTTCTGCAGTATGTTCAATATCTCTTGCATTACATCTTGCTATAAAAGTCATTCCAGCTGCTAAAGCAATTTTTGCTGGATTTAAAGGAGGGTCTGGCTGTCCAGCTGGCAAGGATTTTGACTTATATCCTTTTTGAGATGTTGCAGTTGGTTGTCCAGTAGTAAGAGAAAAACTCTGATTATCATGAACAATTAAGGTCATATCTGCATTATATCTTCCCTGATGTATTAGATGGCTGATTCCTTCATTATATATTCCTCCATCTCCTACAAAAGATAAAACTGTAAGATTTGGATTTCCTAGTTTAATTCCAAAACCTGTTGGTAATGAACGTCCATGCAATCCATATATTCCTGAAACTTTTATATAATCATAAATCTTACTTGAACATCCAATATCAGTTGTTATTGCAATGTTTTCTTGTTTTAATCCTTTTTTTATTAGTTTGTTTAAAGTTTTTTTAACAGATGACAAGATACTGAAGTTTGGGCACCCTGGACACCAAGTTATTTTTTCAGCACTAAATAATGGGTCTTTTGCATTAGAATCTATTGTAAAAGGTCTGCATATATCTGTCATTTTATTTTTAATATCTCCTGTTTTAATTCATCACAACAAAAAGGTCTGCCATCATATTTTAATATTCTGTTTTCAATTAAAAAACCTGTTTTTTCTCTAATATATCTTCCTAACTGACCTGTTAAATTATTTTCAATTAAGATTACTTTATCTGCTTGTTCAATATGTTTTTCAACTTCATTGCTCATTGGTTTTATATAAAGAAGCTGAAGAAATTTATAATTTCCTTTTCCTGTCTTAACTGAACCATCTATCTTATCCATTGCATCGAGAATTGCAGTTTTTGTTGAACCCCAACCAATAATCAAGTTTTTAGCTTTAGGATTTCCATAAACTTTTATCATCTGAAAATTCTGACACTCTTTTTTTATTTCTTCATATTTTTTTACTCTATTTTCTTGACTTACTTTAGTTATTTCAGCAGATTCTATTGTATTTCCATATTCATCATGTTCATAAGAAGAAGCTTTAGTTATAACCTCTCCTGGGATTTTTCTTTTAACTTTTACAGGTATTGTTTTATTAGGTAATCTATCTGATGAAAATTCAGATTCTGCTAAATGTTTGTCGCTTAAAACAATTGAAAGAGAATTATATTTTTGAGATAAATAAAATGCTTCATTTGTTTTTTCAATACATTCAATAGGGTCTCCTGGTGCAATTACAACTCTTGGAAATTCACCATGTCCTCCTCTCACTGCAATATCTAAATCACACTGAGTTGAATAAGTTGGAACTCCTGTTCCAGGACCTGGACGAGATGCTAAATAAACAACCAAAGGTATTTCTGAAATTCCTTGCATTGATAATGCTTCTGTCATTAAATCAAAACCTCCTCCTGAAGTTCCTATCATTGTTTTTGCACCTGCAAAACTCGCACCTAATGCTTCATTAACAACAGCAATCTCGTTTTCAGGTTGAAAAACCATAAAATTATTATCATATTGTTTTCCTGCCAGATAATGCATTGTTCCTGTTGCAGGGGTCATTGGATAAGCAAGATACAAATCAATATCAGAATTAATTGCACCTTCACCAACTCCTATTGTTCCTGTCATAATTTTTATTTTATTGTTTAACTTTTTAAGATTAAATTTTTTTTCTTGACTATCAAAACCTTTTTCTGCTGCTTTAACAGCTTCTTCACTATTTTTTAATTGTCTTTTTACTTCTTCAGTTAGGGTTTGTTTGTCTATTCCTAAGATTTTTATTAAAGCTCCTGCAAGGGCAATATTTAAGTTTCTTCCTAAACCTTCAAAATCATCAGGACTAAAAATCTTACCATCTTTTTTTAATTCTTTTTCATGAACCTTAATGGTATTATTATCAAGTGCAAGTATAAAATCCAGTTTACTTTCAATACTTCCTACTCTTTCATCACTTGCTGAAAGAACATTAAAATTATGCCCTCCTCTAATTAGAGAAGGGTAATCTCTATAATTAAATGTAAAATATCCTTGTTGAACCAAAACAGAAGAAACTATTTCAGAAACTTTGTTAATTCCTTGCCCTGCTTTTCCTCCAATCAGAATATTTACTCTCATTTTCACTTATTTTATGATTTACTAATAATTGAAAAAGAGTATTTAAAGATATTGATATTAGTTTAAAATGTAGAATCCACAGACATATGTCGTAAGTAATCACTTATGTTTTATCACCTAAATAAACTTGTGATAACATAGTCTCTTTTTTCTATGAAGAAGGAAGAAATAAGAAAGATATTCTTTAAGTTAAAGAATAAAGGACAT
>JBDRMT010000070.1:0-8264 GCA_043811855.1 archaeon
AAATGCTGGTGGAAGAGAAGGATGCCAAGCTAGTCTTGATGGTGGCGGTGGTGGAAGAGTTTCAATTGAATATACAACATCTACATTCACCGGTGCAGTATCAGTTGCAGGCGGAATTAGTACTGAAGGTCCAGGACAACCCGGCACCTACTTCTTATGCCAATCATCATTCAGAGGAGCTTGTTCCTCTGGAGCAAGTGGTTTGAATTTGATTACAAATTTTTCAGTTGATAAAAGTGTTAACATAACAAGAAATATAATTAATTTTTCATTAATTAGTATTAAATGGAATGATACATCTACAAATTCAAGCAATATCGCAATTTATAATATAACAGGATATAGGGAAAATAATTCTTATTATTTATATAGAGATAATGTTTACAACATGACTCTTACAACAAATTCAGGTGGAGTTCTTTTATTATTTAATTCTTCTTTAAATTCTTCTTCTCATGTTTTAGAAGTCTTAGATTATGCTCCGAATGTAACCCTGCTTTCACCTGCAAATAATTCTTATTCAAATAACTCTAATGTTAATTTCACTGCAAATATATCTGATACAAATTTGAAGAATGCGACTTTGAATATTTACAACTCAACAGATGATTTAGTTAATCAGACAACAACAACTTTTGCAGATGGAGTCGTACAAACAGTTGTAGGAGCAGTCATAACTTTATTAGATGGAATTTATGACTGGTTCTATACAATCTTTGACTGGGCAGGTAACTCATTCACAACCTCTAACTTCACAGTAACAATAGACACTACTTATCCTTTAATTGATTTTGTTTCTCCGACTCCTGCGAATAATTCAGGTATTACAGGAAGTTTTGATATTAATGTTTCAATAACAGAATTGAATTTAGCAAATGTTAGTTATAATTGGAATGGAACAATAATAACTTATAATCCAACAGATAATGCAAGTTATTTTAGTGGAAGTGCTCCAAACTGGGCATTTAATTTAACTCAAGCAGGTTTAGTAATAGGGCTTTCTTATACCTACAACTTAACAGCAACAGACCTAGCAAATAATATTAATAGTACTGAAACAAGAATAATAAAAGGAAATACTGCTCCAACTTTTGCATCTGTTGTTTATACTCCTAATTCAACAGATGATGTTGACCCAAATGCAACTATTGTGGTTTTAGTAAATGTAAGTGATGTTGATTCTAATTTTGATTCTGCAATATTACAATATAAAAATATGACTGATAGTGATTGGATAAATATATCAATGACAAACACAACAGCTAAATCTAGTTATACAATATTAAATGCAAGTTTTTTATTAAACAGAAGTGAGATTAGTGAGACTAATTATACTTTTAGAATCTGGGCAAATGATACTATTGGAGATTCAAATTATTCAAATAATTATACTTTAAATGCTTCATGGGATTGCACCTGGACTTCAACCTCTGCTTTAGGAGCTATTAGTGGATGGGATGAAAATAAATTTATTGGAAACATAACAATAAACAACACAGGAGATTCTGCTTATGCTGTTAGTAATTGTTCTTTAGATTTTAGATTAACTTATGATTTAACAGAGAGAAGGATATATTATGATGGAGAGTATTTGAAAAACTTTAAATCATACACGGTTTCAGCTAAGTCAAATCAGACAGTTATTATGAATGCTACTTTTTTATCAGAGATAAAAGAAGAAAGTGTTGTGATTACTATTGAAGAAGTTAGACTTAGATCAACAACAAGATACAGAAACACATCAGCAACTCTTGTTTCAAATCAGGTTGGACCTTATTTATATCAAAGTATTTCAAGCAATCCCCTCTCTGTTTATCTTACTGATAATAATTTTAGTTTAAATGGTTATTTAAGAAATTTGATGGGAAGCTTGACTGTCAATGTTTCAAATACTGCTTATAATGTTAGTTTTAACTGGACTTTAGCATCAGGACTGACAAATGTTTCTGGAAGTTTAATAAAGGATTTTGTAAATATGAGCAATAACAGCCTTCTTTATAATAATATTGAAGTTGGATTTTCTGATTTAGCAGGAATGTCTTCAGGTGTGAAAACTGTTTATTTATATGCATCAGGATATAATTTGTCAGGAGGTTTAATTAAAGATGCAAATAATATTACCTTGCTAACAGAAATAGTCAATATCAGTTTTTTATGCTATAATGTAAGTGATGGGGTTTGTGTTGCTAGCTGTGGTTATGAGCAGGATTCTGACTGTCCTCAGGCAACAACAACTGTTAGTTCAAGCGGTGCTGGAGGGGGCGGTGGTGGTGGGGGAGCAGAAGTAGAATCAGTTAAAACAGCTGCTGATTATCAATTGATAAGGGGGGAGCAAAATGAAGTTAAAATTATTTTTGAAAATAAAAATAAGAATGAATCATTAAAAGATTTAACTTTTTCAGTATCAGGAAAAATATCAAAATATATTGAAATTAGTCCAAAACAAGTTTCTTATTTAGGTCCAGAGCAAAAAATAACATTAACACTAACAATAACCTCTCCAACTTATATTGAACTTGGAAAACAAGAATTAATAATAACTATGAAAGGGAAGAAAGGAGCAGGTGATTATACTGACTCTAAGAAGATAACATTAGAAATACATGAATTATCTATTGAAAGGGCTGATGAAATGTTAAATGAATCGCGAGAGTTAATAAAGCAATTAAATGAAGCTAATTTATCTTCTGAATATTTAAACAAGTTATTAAATGAGTCTGAAAATAAACTTGCTGTTTTTAATCTGGAAGCTGTAAGAAATAATTATAAGATTATAAAAGAGCAGGTTAAATATGCTCTTAATTCAAATAAAATAATAACTGAATTAGAATCGCTAATTGAATCAGCTGAAAAAAAAGGAATAGATGTTTCTGAATCATCAAAATTGCTGAAACTTGCAAAACTTTCAATGGAAAGAAGAGAGTTTGAGCAAGCTTACAGCAGGGTAAAAGATTCTCAGCTAACTTATGCTTTAGAAGTTAAAGGAGAGTTTGGAAAATTAAGCTATTATATTAAGGAATATCCTGGAGAGATTAGTTTAGGTGCAATTTTTTTAGTTATTTTTTCATTTGGAAGTTATAAAATAAACAGATTAAGGCTGGTTAAGAAAAAGATTAAAGAACTTAAAGAAGAAGAGAAAATTCTTAATGAATTAATAAGAGTTGTTCAGAAAGAATGTTTTAAAGACAAGAAAATGGGTATGGATGAATATGAAACAGCAATGAAAGAATATAATAAAAAATTATCTGAAGTTATTGAAGGATTAATTGAACTTGAAATAAAAAGACTGCATATGCTTAGATTTACATCAAAAAACAAGATGCTTAAATCTGAAAAAGAGAAGATTATAAATCTTATAAAAGAACTGCAGGAAGATTATATGAAAAAGAAAAAAATTGAAACAAGAACATTTGAATTAAAAATGGAAAGTTTTAATAAACGACTTGGAGAAATTGAAGAAAAACTTGCAACTCTTGAAGCTAAAAAAGCAGTGAAAGGATTTGGAATATCATTAAAGATTCCAAGGGAGGGATATTAAAATGAGAAAGAATGGGAAATAAGAAAGAGATAATTAAAATGAGAAGAGGTTTTTATTGCAGTGTCTTATTAATCCTCTTAATGGTAAGTATTTTTTGTTTATTTTTATCTCAAGGTTCTTCAGCTTTAAGTACAAAATTAAGCAATGAATCTATTCAAGCAAAAGAATCTTTAAGTCAGGCAGAAAAAGATATTTTTGAAATGATTGAAAACAATATTTCAATAAACCGGGTAAATGAAACTTATATGGAAGCTCTTCAGCTATATTCAGCCCAATTAGCTTTAGAAGAAAAAGGAGGAAAGAGGGACTATAAATTAATAATTAAATACACTTCAGACATAAGTTCTGTAAAAAAAGCTGCTCTTCAAGCCCGTGATGAGCTTAGGATTTTCAATGAAATATTCAGCGAAGTAGGGAAGAATACTAATCTTTCTGAAATGCAGGAAGAATACAGCCAAATAATCAGTTCTTTTGATGATGAGAGATTTGAAGACACAATAGAGTTAATTAAAGCAGGTTATGACAGAATTTCTGAAATACAATCAAACCAGACTGCTTTAAACTCTTTTTATAATGCAACTTCAAAAACAATAAAGAATTTTTTTATAAAGAATTGGTTAAAATTAATAATTATCTTTTCTATTGCTTTAGTTTTAATATTAATTTTTTGGGATAGCTTAAAAAAATTAAAAATGAGAATTAGATTTAACCACCTGATAATTCAGAAAAAATCAATAAATAATTTATTAAAGAAAATGCAAAATGATTATTTTAAAATAAAGAAAATGCCAGAAGCAGATTATAATATAAGATTAAAAAAATTTAAAGAATTGATAAGGGATATTGACCGGCAAATTATGATTTTGAAAGAAGATAAGTTTAAGTTAAAGAGAAAAAGCAACAGATTTTGTAAGAAAAGTAAAAAGAAATAAAAAATCTATTGGAGAACTAAGAAAAAAACATAGGAAACATCTTGAAAGTATTCATCATTTGTTGTATTGAAAAAATAAACAATAAATAAGAGATTAAGTTGCTACTGGAGGAAGTATTTTTACATTATATCCATCAGGTCCAGGTCTTGCATGAAATAGTTCTACTAATTTTCCATTAGGATCATAACGAGGTAATTCGTTAATAGCAATACTACGGTAATCTCCTCTTTTTTTAGAAGAAGCTAATAAATGATTTAATCTTGGATGTTTAGCTCTAGTCACTCTAAAATCATATTCCATAACTTCAAACAAACCTCCCAATGTTAAAGAAATGGTATATCTTTTTCTTTCTCTTATTTGTCTAATATTATCTCTTATAATAAAACCAATATCTTTCAAATGTTCTAGAGTACTTATTTTTAAAGCCATTTTACCTAAACTCTATCATCTCTTTTTTATTCTTCTTATAAAAATGAATAGCATGTTTAAGTTTTTCTTTTGAAGATGTGTAAATTGTAAGTATTTTATCTTTTCTTTCAAGTGTCTGATTTTTCTTTTTATAAAGATATATTCCAGCTTCTTTATCTTCAGGGCATCCTGCATTTCTTGCTAATAGGTTAATTAATTTATTATCTATATGTTTAATTTTTGTTTTTCTTTTTGCTTTTATATCATAAGAAAATTTAGGATTTAATTTTTTAATTTTATCTAAGTTACCTTCTTGAGCTTTTATTATTTCTTTAAATTTTTCAAAAGCTTTTTTTGAATCTAGAATTTCTTTAGCAAGTTCTTTTCCTTTTCCAGGTTTTGCTTTTTTTGCCATTTCTAGTATTTTTCCTGCAAGAATCAAAGATTTTTCTTCAAGATCTTTTGGAGAATCTTCTCTTTTTAAGACTTTAATAACATCTTTTATTTCTAAAAATGGTCCTATTCCATTTCCTATGGGTTCACTTCCATCTGTTAAAATAACTTCTATTTCTAAATCAAATTTCTTTTCTAAACTTAAAAATTTTGATTTTAATTCTTCTGCTTTTCTTTTTGATACTTTAGCAGAATTTCCATAAGGAATATCAATTAAAATATGTTTACTTCCAACTGATATTTTTTTTGATAAAATTGATGCTAGTAATTGTGATGTTGAATCTATGTTGACAATACGTTCTATTTTTATTATTTTATCGTCAGTAGGTGCTAAACCTAATGCTCCTCCCCATACAAAACAAGCATTTGTTTTATTGACAATTTTTTTAATATCCTTAATTGAAAACTCAATTTTTGCAATAGTTTCAATAACATCTGCTGTTCCTGCTGCACTTGTTATTGCTCTTGAAGAAGTTTTTGGAATTTTAATCCCCTGGGTTGCACAAATAGAAACTACAATAGGGGTTGTCCTGTTTCCTGCAACACCTCCTATTGAATGTTTATCATAAATCTTTCCTTTTAATTTTAACGTGTTTCCTGTTTTTACCATTGCTTTAATAAGATTTTTTGTTTCTTTTAAGTTCATTCCTTGAGTATATACTGCTGCAACAAAAAAAGCTATTTCAATTTCACTAAGAGAATTATTTGCTATATTTTCAATTATCTCTTTAATTTCATTATTTTCTAACCTATGCCCATTTAGTTTCTTTTTTATTAAATCAATGCTTCTTGGTCTCTTTATAATTTGAACATCAACTTGTTCTTTATTTTTAAGATTTAAATGATTTATAATAGATTCTGAAACAGCAATTTCGTTTTTTGAAATTATTTCTGAAACTGTATCAACAACTGAAATTATTTTCTTATTTTTATTATTTTTTATAGAAATTCTATTTCCAACATGAAGACTTAATTCTTTAGCAGTATCTTCATGAATCATACAAACAGGTCTTCCTGCTAAGAATCTTAATTTTTTAACTCTTAATTTCATTTTTCCCTCTTTTAATAAACAAAATAAGACTGATGGGTATAAAAATCTGTTGGAGTTTATTTTTCCATATCTATGATTTTCTTAAGAGCAATTTTAAACCAGATAGTATATTTTTCATTGTTTAATTTTATATCTTTTTCTAAATCCTCTAAAGATATCCATTTAAAATCAGATGCTTCTTCTTTGTTTATCTTAACTTCACCATCATACTTTCCAATAAAAACAGTGTCTATTTCATTTTCTGTAAGACTATTATCAAATTTAACTTTATAGTGAAACTTAAATAACTTTTTTAATGGACAATCAAAATCCATTTCTTGTTTTAATCTTCTATGAATTGCATCTTCAATTTGTTCATTAGCCCTCGGATGACTGCATACTGTATTTGACCAAAGCCCTCCACAATGATATTTTGAATCTGCTCTTTTTTGTATTAAGAGTTCTCCTTTAGAATTAAAGATAAAAATAGAAAAAGCTCTATGTAGTTTTGCTTCTTGATGAACTTTTAATTTTTCTCCAATCCCTATCTCATTATCATTTTCATCAACTAAAATTATATATTCTTTTTTAAACATTTTATTATTTGAAGAATATGTATAGTAAATAAACCTTTCTTTTTTCTGAGATTTATTAAGTATTTCTAAGTCTATAATCATTAATTTTCTTAAAAGTCTCTCTGCTATCTTTTTCTTGAGGTTTATATAATTCAAGAACTAGGAGAACATAAGCTAATATTAAAGGCCCTATTATAAACCCTATAAGTCCAAATACAAAAAGACCTCCAATCATACCTATTAAAATTATTCCAGGATTTAATTTAGTTCTTTTAGAAATAATCAAGGGTTTTACAATTGGATCTATCCAGTTAATAAAAATAAATCCATAGATAAGAAGTCCAATTCCAGATCCTGTTCTTCCAACTAAAAACAAATAAAGATTAATAGGTAACCACACAAACTGAGGTCCTATTATTGGAATCATTCCTACTGCCATTGTAAGAACTGTAAATAAAAGAGCATTTGGAACTCCAAATATATAATAACCAATTCCAGCTATAACTCCTTGGAGTATGCCTATTACAATCTGCCCAATTAAAACTGATTTTGTTATATCTCTAAATTTATGAAAAAACTTTTCTTGAATATCTTTTTTAAGTGGAGAGACAGATACAATATATGTAAGAACTTTTTTTCCATCTTTAAGTAAGAAAAATAAAGTTATAAAAAATATAAGAATCTGGAAAATAAAAAAAGGTATATCTAAAATAAAACTTCCAGTGGCATTAGCAATTTTTCCCATTATTTCAATGGCTGTAGCCTCTAATGCCTCAGATATTTTTGCAGTTATATCTGAAGAATATATAAAAGGTATTGTTTCTTTTATTTCTTCTCCTAAATCTGTATTTTGAAGATAAGAATAAATTCCAGAAGCTTGATTTATTAGAGTCCCTATAAGAAGAGTAAATGAGATTATTACAATTAATAATAAAACTATACAAATTATTGCTGCAGAAATTTTTTCACTTTTTATTTTTTTTAAAAGAAGTTTATAAACTGGATAAAAAATATAAGCAAATAATACACCATATAGTATTGCAAAGAGTATTGGTCTAATTATAATGGCTGCTAATATAAATAAAATAATTATGAATATATAATTTAAAAGCGTTTTGAAACTCTCTTTTTCTAACATATATATTAAAGCAGATAGTTGTTTATAAGGTTTTTTAATAAATAATCATCTGTGTTATCCCAAAACTATTTCCTAAGGCTGTTATAATTACATATATGAAATTAACAAAAAAGAAGTTAATTGAGACTTTAAAGCAACTTAATAATGGTAAAACTGTTTATCAAGTTAGAAAAGTTGCTGGAATAACTGT
>JBDRMT010000071.1:0-8620 GCA_043811855.1 archaeon
AAAAAGAGAAAATGAGTAAAGTTGCTCTTGTTTCTGCTATGATGAATGATGGTAGTTCTAGTAGTTCTATAAAACTTAGATTTATTAGGTTTATACCTGAAGGTCCTCACAAACAATATCTTTGGGATTTTGTAAACACTATTCGAAGACCAAGAGAAGCTTATCATTATAATGGCGGGATAGTTATCAGAATGCCTATTAAAGAAAGTATAGAAGGGATTCTCTTTCATGAAAAGTATCATCCAAGAATTGAGGATTTAATAGAAAGAAAACCAGAGATTATTGAAAAGTGGGATACTTATTCAAGAGATAAAAAGGGTAATTCTATATACTATAATGAAGGAGCACTAGAAAAAATCCTAAATTCTTCTCCTGCGCATATAAGAAAACAAAAAGGGACAGGAACATATCTTTCATTAGGAGAAATTAATTCATATGCACTAACAGGTGTTATCGATAGCATGGTAGAAACTGCAACTTTAACTAAAATAGGATTATATGAAGTAGGGGGAAGGATACTTGAAGAGAGAGGAAATTTTCTTCAAAAGATTGAATTACTCGAAGAAGAAGGGATTGTACCACTTGGAACAATTGAAGCGGGAATTGTTGAAATTGAATCAAGAAGAATGAATTCTAATGGAAGTATTCAAGAAATAGAAGAGGTTATTAAAAAAAGCAGAAAATATTTAAAAAAATATCCTTCAAATTATTATGCTAGTAGAATTCATGAAAATATAGGAGAATTACTTATGGCAATGTCAGAAATAGATCCTTCACAAGATTATTTAAAAAGTGCCACCATAGAATTTAATCAAGCATTGAATTCAAGGTTCTTTGACAAAGATCCATATTGCCGTTCTCTTTATAATCTTAAAAACATATACTCTCTCCAAAATAATGATAAATATGAAAAAGCGTTTGATGAAGCAATAACCTTATTTAGGAAAAGAGGTAGAGAAGGGGATATGTTATTACCAAAAAGAAGAGTTAATGATTATCTAATGGGACAAGAGGTTCTTCCACCTCATTTAGCACCCTAACTCCTCTAAAAAAACTCAACATCCAACCACTTTATCTTATCATCAACTAATTCAAGTTCTGAAATTAAAACACTATTTAAATCAAGAACCTTAATCTGTATAAAAAACAGAAACATTTATAAATATGTAATTACATGTAATTACAATATATAAAACAACAGAATGGGAAAAGATAGAAAACATATAAAAAAACAGAACATAAAAAAAATCAAAGCATTTGAAAAAGTAATAGAAGAACATGAAGATAAAATAGAGAATGAAGAACCTCAAAGTGAATTTACAAAACCTTACTGGAAAAAAGAAATAGGACTTAGAAAAAAAGATAAAGATAAATCAAAAAAATACTTAGAAGGATATTAAAATGGAAATAATAATAAAAAAACCAAAAATAACAGGCAATTCTGCATCAGTAGGGGTTCCTAAGTCATGGATGAACATGAATGTTAAGGTAGAACTTATTCAGAATGATCCTTCACTAATCCTGAGAGATGTATTAGACATTCTAGAAGAGAATAATATACTTTTAGAAAATATAATCGGGATTTATTTAACTGGAAGCTATGCAAGGAAAGAAGAAACCATTGATAGTGATATTGATATGTTAATTTTAACTAAGAATATAAAAAACAGATTGAAAAAAGGAAAGTATGACATTCTATTAATAGATAGGGACGAGGCAATTATAAGTATGAAAAAAGATATATTTCCTTTACTTCCTATGACAATTGAATCTAAAGCATTATTGAATAAACCTGCAATAGATGAATTAAAACAAATAAAAATTACAAAGAAAAACATTAGATGGTATATCAAAACTACATATCATGCAATTCGTATGAATGAAGCAAAGATAGAAAGAGATAAATTACTAGGAGAAAATAAAATAGGTGTTGATGTTGCATACTCATTAGTTTTACGATATAGAACATTATACTTAATTGACTGTTTAATAAAAAATAAGAATTGGAGTTCCTATGATTTAAAAGAAAAATTATTAAAAATCTCTGGTTCATTAAAAATATATGAAGGATATCTTCACAAGAAAAATGACCTTAAAAAAGATTATAAAACTCCAATAAATGATGCTGAAAAACTGTTAAACTATATTGAAAAAGAAAATAAAAGAATAGATAAATTAAAGATAAAATAACTTGCAAATCCCTAAAATCAAAACCTTAATTTTATTCTCCATATTAGTACCTATTACATTATTATCTTCAAGAATTACTTGCTCACCAACACTACTCTCTAAATCATAATCATTTTTTAGACTACTAAAACCTCTCTCCATTAAAATCACAACTTCTCTCTATCCTTTTTCTTCCATCACCCATTGCCACACAGGCTTAACAATTATCTTCTATTTATAACCTAACAATTTATTGTATTTTTTATGGTCTGATATTGATAAAACAAAAAGTAATACCTCTACTTCATTTCCCTCTATAGTATAAAGCATTCTCCAATAATTAGACAATTCAATTCTATAAAGGTTTTTTATTCCTAATTTTTTGAAAGACTTTGGAATAAGTTCCTTTTTTATAGGATCACCAAATTGTGGATTTCCTATTAAAATTTCTTTTGATCTTTGAAAAGAATTTAATATTGATTTAGACTCCTTATCATTTCTTTTTTTTAATTCAAAATAACTTTCTTTAGCCTCTCCTTTAAGAAAAATTCTTATCTCTCTTTCATCCATTTTTTTGTTTTTTTAAATGCTTGGCTAAAAAATCTTTGATTTTATTGTATGACAATTTGTTAAAATTGACATGCTCGAAATCTTTGATTTCATTGTTATCCATTTCAAATTTCTAAACTATCTCCAATCATTTTTTTAAGATGTTCTGGCTCTGAATAAATCCACTGAACCCCTTTTGGACCATAAATTATCTTTCCACTTTTCCAAAGGTAAACTAAGATAATCTTTAATGTTTGATGCATAACTTTCTTAGGAAGTTTTTCTTTTAATTCACTTATCTTAATAGGTATATCACTATTCTCTCTAAGAAAATCTTCTACCATTAAAACAGTATTGAGATTAGGATATCTCTTAGGTGTTATTTTATATTTTTGCATTTTTATTCTTAAGTTTTATAAAAATACAAGCTAGAAATTTTTAATTTCTTTGTCTGCATTTTTTTGATTAAATTTAAGTATTAATTAATACTTAATAGTAATATTCTGATATATATAAATCTTTTGATTTAAAATCTGACATTTTTATCTTAATCTTTCTAGTGTGTTTTTTTGAATTATTTTATTCTCTCTTTCTCTTTCAAAAAAACCCCATCTTCAACCAACCCAAATCAAAAACCTTAATCTTATTATCCATATTAATATCTATCACACTATTATCTTCAAGAATTACTTGCTCACCAACACTACCCTCAAAATCATTATTAAGATTACTAAAACCTCTTAAAAAATTAATTACCTTACCTTTAAAATCACAACTTCTCTCTATCCTCTTTCTTCCATCACCCACTTCCAAACAGGCTTGAGAATTATCTTTTTATTGTCTATCTTTAATTCATCTTCTTGATTAAAAGTTAAAATTAATCTTTCATTATTTTATTACCCTTCAAAAACCACTCATAAAAAGGTATAACATCAATATCTTTAAACTTTGTTTTAGTATCATAAGAAAGAATAATTGCTTTTTTTGTTTTAAAGTTCTTCATAAACTTATAAATTGGTTTAAGTTCTTTACTTTTTATTTTACCAAGTTAGAATTTATTTCATTCCGGACAACACCTTCTCTTCAATAAAACTCAACATCCAACCCCCTTAACTTTATCATCAACCAACTCAAGTTCTGAAATTAAACCTCATCTCAATCTTAATAATAATATTCCAACTTAACACGTGAGAACTACTCTCTGCCCGATAATTAACGTGTAGAAATACTAGGATTTTAATATCTCTTAAACCTAAACTAGATTTGCCTTCTGTCGAGGAAATTTTACACTTACTAATTGTCTTGAAAGAGAATTGTGACAGAGTCCAATTAGGAATTTCCAACAAAAAATAGTCTATGCAGAGATACTGTTTTTAATGGAAAGGTTTAAAAAGTATTGTTATCTTTATAACGATATGGTTAATAATATAACAATATTGTCAGTTTTAGAACCCTTACTTTTTAAACAAGAATGGATACATTTATCAGAAATATCAAGAGAGCTAAAAATGCCCCATCCAACAGCAAGAATACATCTAAATTCTCTTGAAAAAGAAGGAGTTGTTATAAAACAGATTAAAGGAAGACTTACATTATATAAATTAAATTATAATAACCCTTTAATAATAGATTATATAATCTTAATTGAAAAAAACATATTAATAAAAAAATCATCTAAAGATGTAACCTTAAAGGAAATAATTTCATTTTTACATAAATCATCTAATTCTATCTTAATCTTTGGTTCTGCATCTATTGATTTAAAAAAAGCAGGTGATATTGACATAGTTATTATAGGAAATTTTGATAAAACCAAATTTAAAGAATTTGAAAAAAAACATAATTTAAAATTTCATTTAATTAATTTAAAAAAATTAGAAGATATAAACTCAAGTTTAAAAGAAGAAATAAAAAAGAAACATTTAATAATTCAAGATTCTGAAAAAATAATAAAATGGATGTTAAAAAACTAAGATGGTGTTGTAAACAATCCTCTGGATTAAAAATAGAAGAGCCAAATGATAATCTTGCAAAAGAATATTTAGAAAGTGCTGAAGAAACTCTTTCTGTGCTAAATAATATAAAAAGTAAGTCAAATATGTGGCTTGCAACTACAAAATATTATTCAGAATATTTTGCAATTTATGCTTTGCTTCAAAAAATTGGAATTAAATGCGAAATTCACGATTGTACAATAGAAGTCGCAAAACTATTAGAAGAAAATAAAATGATTCCAAAAGGTTACTCAATAAAACTAGAAGATGACAAAGATCTAAGAATAGATAACCAGTATTACCTGAAAAATAGACCTGTAGATATAAATACTACAGAAATAAGTGAATTCATATTAACAATAAAAAATAAGATTAATTCAATAACCTTAGATGAGATAAATAAAATAAGAAATGAAATTAAAAACATTATTAATTAAAACTATTCCTCCACCTCAATTTTAACACCAGTATTCCTAAGAACATAAATCCTCATAAGCACATACAAAACTCCTTTTATCCCTTCTAGCACCCCCTATCCTATCATCTGAGCGCATATCCCTTACACTAGATGGCTCAGAATGAATTCTCATCTCATAACCTCATCTACTCTTAACCATCTTATCCAAATCTCTTAGGTCAAAACAATAAACCTTTTTTCCTTCAAATTCACTAATCTTCTTATTATTCTTAAAAGATTTTGCAAATATTGCAAAATATTCTTTTCTATTTTTAATCTCTTTTTTATCTTCCTTATTATCTTTTTCTTTCCTTTTATCTTTTTGTTTGTTATTATTCCACTCAAGATATTCTGCTTTTTCTTTAATCTCTTTTATTACTTTTTCAGCATCAACTTTATCTTTCCACTTACATTCTCCAAACAAAATTTCTTTTGATTTCTCATTTAAAGCTACGATATCTATTTCATAATCATTTTTTCCTTTTTCTCCTTTAAACTTTCCCCACTGATTTCCTATTTTTGTGAAATTAAACGGTATTATATTTGAATCAACTAAAACCTCTTCACAAACTTTCTCAAATCTTCTGCCAACATAAGAACTTAAATCTTTTTTAATATTATTAATTAAGAATTTATCTCTTATTTTATATTGTGAAAGATTCTTATAAAAAAATCTAAACCAAAAGTTAACCAAAGGATGTTCTATAAACATTAAAGTTTTTGAACCATAAACCTGATTTTTTACTCCAACCATATTAAAATAATTAATCAACTCGTTCATCTGTCTGGTTAAAGTATTTTCTTTTTTATTTAAATAACTCGCAATTTCACTAATTCTTGTATTTCCGTTTGAAATTGCAGACAATATATCATAGTAAACTCCTCTTCTTTTTCCAAACTCAAGAGATAGTATTGTACTCACCTCATCTTCAAAAACTGAATTCTCTACAAAAAAAAACCTATCAAATATTTCCTCAGGCTTTTTACCCCTTAGTTTTTCATCTTCAATAGAAACATAATATTGAGGAAAACCACCAAACACAGAATAAAGAATTATAACATCCTCTAAATCTGTTATATCTAATTCATTGCATATTTTTATTATATTATGAAAGGATAAGGGTTTCAACTCCATCCTTCTTTTAACTCTTCCATATAAAGGCTCTTTTCTATCAAGAAAAATTCTTTTAATTAAACCAACTGTAGAACCAGAAAATATTATATTTATTCCCTTATTATTTTCATTTATATCTATATTTTTCTGTAATATCCCGAAAACTGACTTATCAATGTGTACAAAATTTTGAAATTCATCAAAAACTATATTTCCTTTAAACCTATTAAACAATATATCAAAAAAATCATCCCAATTCCTAAAAGTTTCTAATTCTGTTAGTATTTTTTTATCTTTTAATAACCTTTCATATTCTTTTAATAAACTCTCACTTCCTTTATCTTTATTTACAAAAAAATATATATCATCCTTATCTATGGATTCTAATATTAGTCTAGTCTTACCAACTCTTCTTAAACCATAAATACACAAACTAAATAACTTATTTTCTGACAACTGTTCGCATTCTCTTACAAATTTCAGTTCTTTATCACGATTTACAAATTTCATTTTAAATAATATATTCATTTACTAGATTATTCAGTAAGTGAATATATTTAAACCTTTTGGTATTATAAACTATAAAAAAATTTACCTATTACATAACAATATTATAAATGTAAAAGATAATAATTACCCACAGCCCCCTAATCCTTCATCTCAATTTTAATAGTAATATTTCTTGGAACATACATTCTCATAACTGCATGCAATACTCTATCATCTGAGCGCATATCAATTACTCTAGAATAAATTATTAATAATATTAATCCTTTTTATCTTCCAACACCCACTTCCAAACAGGCTTGATAATTATCTTCTTTATTTTTTTATCTCTACATATTTATCTTATAACTTTAATAACTTTTTCATTTCAAATACAAATTCTTTAGCTCTTCTTAAAGATGTAATAGCCTTTTGTTCCTTAACAGCTTCACTCATATCATACTGAAACTGAGACCTTTTATCTTTTTCAAAATCATAATTTTTAATTATTTCCTCAGCTTTTGTAGAAGCAATTTCTAAAGCATCATCTCTTATCTTTTCATATTCTTCAAGAAGCTCTTTTTTTAATCTGTTCAAAATTAGAACAATCAAAGCATCACTTGTAACTTTATGAACAATCTTGCCTCCAATTTTATAGCCTAAATCTAATAAAACAGCATTAGCTATATAAAACATTGAATAATAAGAACAAATAACAACCCATAAGTAAGGCTTTAATTCATCTTTCATTCATCTTTCATTAATTTTTCAGATACTTTTAAAGATAAATCTGAATTTTTTAAATAAGTGTTAAATGCAACCTAATTTTTTTCTTTCTTAATTAATCTGTCTCTTAAATAACTATCAAAGTTAATTTTAGCTTCTTTTATTCTCTTATCATCTATCATTTTATTAAATCATAATACTGCTCAATTCCATACAATATTATATTGTTTTTTATTGCTTCCTTAACAACATTTAATTCTTGAGAATTTTTCATATCAATAAACTGCTCCTCAGTAAAAATAAGATAATGTATTTTTAAAGGAAGTAATTGTATAATATTATCAATCTTCTTTTCATACTTGCTATCAATTATAAACATAATATCAATATCAGAATTTTTTGATTCTTTTCTTTTAGCATATGAACCAAATAAGAGTAGCACAAAATTAGATTTTTTTAAATTCTTTTTAATTTCATCTGTCATAACCTGAATATTTTTATTTTTTAGTATTTCTTCTCTTCTTTCATATTCAACTTGAAAAACTTCATTTGAAAACCTATTATTAAAACTAACCTGAATTGATTTCCCTATCTTCTTACTAGTCAAAATTCCCTTATCAACTAACCTATTAACTGCTGTATGAATTATTTTATAATCAGCTTTAATTTTCCTGGAAAGTTCACTAATAATAATGCTTTCCTTATCCTCAACTAAATGTTTAATTATTTTATTTTCTGTTTTCATAATATGTATCTATATACATGATATTATGTATATAAAACCTTTTAATTATAATATTTATAAATCCTGTTTTTTCAATCTCTTTTTTATCCATTTTTTTTATTTAATTATCTTATACAATTTTTATTTTATTAATAACCCTCTAACTTACATACCTGAATTACCTTAGCTAAACATTGTTTAGAGATTACTAATCTTTTATTTATTTTAACCATCTTTTTGTTTTTTTCTCTTTTTTATTTATCGGTGTTGTCCGGAATAGATTTTTCAAAACCGAAAAATAGTTATTCTCAAAATTATTAAAGTAAGGATGAGACAAACGATTCTTGCTCATCCTTCAAATAAATTAGAAAACGAATTAGTTAAACTTTTCCATAAATCTG
>JBDRMT010000072.1:0-3971 GCA_043811855.1 archaeon
TAACCTACTCCATGATTTGGTTTTATTGTTGCAAAAGGATAACTAGCAATAAGAACATCTGCTAATGTGCATGCTTTATAAAAAGTTGATTTTCCAGCCGAGGGTTTACCTAAAATACCAAGGATCATTTTAAACTCCATAAATCCAATTCGGATTATTCTTATTTATTATTTTAATCTTTTTATCTTTTAAAAGATTATGTATATGGAATCTCATACCTTGTCTTGTCATATTCATCCTATTTGCAAGCTGATTAACAGATAAATGTTCTTTTTCTAAAATTGATAAAACCAAATCCCTATTCCCTTTTGTTTTATATATCTCCCTAGTATGAATCATCAAAGAATCCTTTATTTGTCTTCCCTTTCTACCCATATCCACAACAGAATATTTCCTTCTTAATCTCAAATAATCTCTATAAAATTTCTTCATGCCCTTCTTTAAAATATTTAAGTACCCATAATCCTCATATTCTCCTGTCCTGTAAGTAATCTTAGATTTATATCTCAAAATATCACAAATTTTTTTAAGATCTAGGATAAGTAATTTATTCTTTAGTACAACTGTAATTTGAGTAGAATCTATATGACCTTCATCAATAATAAAAGCAATAAGTATTGCTAACAAATAATCCTTATTTTTAGTGAAGATCTTCTCTGGAATTCTAGCACTTCTAGATAAAAAACTATCAACAGATAAACCATAATATTTAAAAAATAAGCTAGATAAAACAGGGGGACAGTAAGGCCTTGTAGAAAGATTAAAGTAATCACTTTTAAATTTGATTTTACCAAAAACAGCCTCGATCTTTTCAATATACAATTTCCGATAGTGTTCATTAAATTGCCTATACCCAAAATAAGGTAACCTTCCCTTCTTAGGATTAATAACTGTTCCATCACTAATATTATGTGCTAATATCATATCAAAAATAGGAATGATTTTAATGGGCAATATGGGATCCTCAACATAATTTGGCCCATTAGCAGTCTTATAAGAAATTATATTTTTTTCTAAATGTTGTTTAGAAATTCCTAAAGATCTTGTTATTTTAATATAAATATCTAAAGGAACAAAATAACTTTTCATATTTGATTTTTTTAATAGATTTTTAAAGGTAGCAAAAGGAATCTCATTATTCTTAAAAATCTTCTTATAAGCCCTTGGTTTTGATCTAAATTTTTGTTTTATCTTCTTATTAATATCCTCGAGAAAGTCTAAGCTAACTTTAATATTTACTCTTTCTAAATCCCAGATGTGTGCTTGATTTTTCATCAATAAAACAATCAACCAAACTATATAAAACTTTCCTTAATAATTTTCCTAAAAGTCCATTTAAATAATCTTTTCACCATAAAATTATGTGTAGAAAGTTTATAATGAACCCTTGGCAATTTTTCCTGTAAATTTTTTTTCAAGATATATTTTTCCAAAATAATAAACAGCATAAGCAAAGATTATACTGGCAAAAATATCCATTGTATAATGTCCCCTAGCTACAAACAAAGCAATAACCATGGCTATAAAGGATATTGTAATAATATTTCTATAGATTCCTCTTGCAAACAAAAGACATAAAAAACATAAACCTACATGTCCAGAAGGAAAAGCACCTATTGCAAACATTGTACTTTTAAAAATTTGTTTATCATATGTTTCTAAAGGATTTGCAATTGGATTTGTTAATATAAAAAAAGCTCTTATAATTAAAAATAATCCAAATAAGAATAAAAAATAGCCTACTCTATATTCTGCTTTCCTGTGAAGAATATAAACTGCTAATAAAATAAAACAAGGTATTATAAAAATGTCATAAAGATAAGCAACATCAAGATAAAGAATATTATCTAAAATCAAGTCATAAACAACAACAAGTTTATCACTATAACCATTTAAAAGAAACCAGCTTGCAAGAGTGTTTAATATAATTGAGACTAATAATAAAACAAGACCATAGTAAAAATACTTACTTCTAAGCATATTTATTAATCTTCCACCTAAATCATCTCTTTTTTTTCTTTTCATATGATTTAAAATAACTAACAAAACACTATTTAAAAAGTTTGTTTTAAAAATAACTAAACCTCACCTAAGGTTCTCCAACAATTTATCTACCTTTTTTACCAAAACATCATGGTTTAAATCATTTATTATTATATGTTTTGCCTGTTTCATACACAAAGCATTTTGTTGTCCAGTAGGTTTCTTCTCATCTAAATCTTTTTTCTCTTGTTCAATAAATTCATCCCAAGTCTTAAAATCTTTTGGACCAGCTCTAAATACAAGCCTATCAAACCTAATTTTTATAGGAGCATCAACACCAACTATAATAAAACCATGCTTTTTCATCTCTTCAACTTCTCCAAGATTTCTAGCACCATCAATAACACAATCTTCATTTAAATCTAAACTCTTAATTAATCTAAAAGCAATAGCATTTAACCCCTCCTTGCTTCTAATCTCGCTTCCTATATCTCGAAGGCTTTTTCTCGTAATAGGAATTTTTCTTTTGTTTAATTCTTTTTCAAGAACATCAACAGAAAAAATTTTTGTTTTAAACCCTTTATCCTCAAGAATTTCCCGAACAGTCCCCTTCCCAGAACCTAATGTGCCTACCAATCCAATTAACATATTAATAAACAAAAAATCAGGTTTAAATATTTTTATGTGATTTAATCTTCTTTTTCTTCACTTGTTTTTCTCTTTCTTCTATCCCTCTTTTCCTCTTTTTTTTCTTCTTCTCTTTCATCAATAAGTCTATCAACCTCTGAGGGTTCTTCTTCAACAGCTGAATCTATTATTTTCCTAGAACCCTTTAACCTAACAAAAATTAAAATTAAAACAATTAATATCAAAACTAAAGTTATTTCTAATAAAATTAAAAAACTACTCGAACCTTGAAAAATACTAAATCCCTTATCTGTTCCCTCCTCACTAATAACCTCTCCTGTAATCCCTGTTTCAGATTTTCCGCTTTCTTCAATTCCTATAATCACTTCATTTTCTTCTTCACTAGCTTCTTCTCCTTTAATTAATAACTCTTTAGAAACAGATTCTCCATAATCAATAAAAATTCCATCATTATCCTTATCAATACAAGCAAAATAGTTTCCTCCTACAGCATTTATTTCAAACCCACAGCCTCCCTTAACTACCCTACATGAATCAATCTCTGGTTTGTTAAATAAATAACAAGGATCTTTTTTTAATAGTATCATTTTATCATCACAACCAGTTAGATTATTAACACCAACATTTACTAAAGAATTATTTAAAGCAGGATTAGGGTTAAAATTTAAATTTAAAAACCCTAGACAAGTTTTTTTATCTAAAACAGTTAAAATATTAGAATTAACTGAAAGCCCAAAAAAGCTTATTTGTTTTTCAGAAATAACACCTGTTCCATAAACCTTAGTAACCTTTAATTTATACTCTCCTTTTTCAGAATTTTCATCCATCTTATAAACAAATAATAAATTCTTTGCAACACCTGCTTCTAAAGTATAATCTAAAGAAAAAAACTCTTCCCTTAAAACTCCAGGTTCAATACTTCCAATTAAACTTTCTTCAGAATCTAATTTTCCATTATTATCCTCATCAGCATAAACTTCTAATTTCTCAACTTTTTGAACACCTGGAAAAGTAAATTCTACACTAACATTATTAAGTTTAATACTTTCCTCTTCTGCAATTAATTTTAATTGTAAAATCACAACATTTGATTCCTCTGCCTCAGGATCATAAGACCAAGAAAAATCTTTTGGGTTCTTTGCTCCTAATTCAACATTTCCACTGCCTCTTCTAAAAATAACACTAAAACCTTGATCAATAGGTTCTCCATTATTATAATTTCCATCAGAATTACAATCTATAATAAGATTATATTCTCCTACAGTAGCATTTTCCCATATTTTACTTGTAAATACTTTATTAGGAACCTTACTAAACTCTCCTCTTACATCTTCTAATTT
>JBDRMT010000073.1:0-3510 GCA_043811855.1 archaeon
TCAGATTTATGGAAAAGTTTAACTAATTCGTTTTCTAATTTATTTGAAGGATGAGCAAGAATCGTTTGTCTCATCCTTACTTTAATAATTTTGAGAATAACTATTTTTCGGTTTTGAAAAATCTATTCCGGACAACACCTAAAATTAACAACTTTTATAAACCTAAAAAACACCTAAATTTATTATGCAAACCACAATAACAATAACAAGCAAAAAAGATACAGATATAATAAATATAACTGAAAAAATACAAGAGGTTCTTGAAAAATCAAAAGCAGAATCTGGTTTAGTTAATATCTTTGTAAAACATACAACTTCTGCTTTAACAATAACAGAATATGAACCAGGAGTTATTAAAGACACAAGAGACGTTCTTGAAAAATTAATCCCAAAAAATCAGCATTATAGTCATAATGATTTAAACAATGATGATAATGGTCATGCACATATAAGGTCTTCTTTACTAAAACCAGATTTAACAATTCCTTTTAAAGATAACAAGCTTTTACTAGGAGTTTGGCAACAAATAGTTTTAATTGATTCTGACTGCATTTCAAGAGAAAGAGAAGTTGTTATAACAATTATGAGTTCTAAGGATTAAGATCAACATCCATTAACAAATGATCTGAATAAAGAGAAGATTCTTTATCAACAACTAAATCTCCTGAATTCCAGCTATTTGGTATTAAAACATAATCTAATTGCATACCTACACTACGATGAGTATAATTTCCCTTAAATATGTTCTTAAGATTATTTTCTTTAAAAAGATTTGAAAAAATCTCTTTTTCATTTTTAAAATAATCCTTAAATCTATAAGTAAAAATCCATCCAAAAAAATACTTATATCTCCTCTTAGATATAATATTAAAATCTCCACAAACAATATTATTTTTCTTATTAAAAAAACTTGATATTTTTTCAAATTCAAAAACCCTACGGTCAGGACTTGCAGCAAATGAAAAATGAACATTAAATAACCTGACTTTCTTACCTTTATAATTAAAATCAATAACCAATCCTTCTCTACATTCATCCCATTTCCAATATCTTCTAATAAGGTTATATCCTTTATAATGTGGAAACCTTATTATTTTACTTTTAAACTTAATCTTCTTTTTTATACCAACAACCATCAAAGCAGTTGTCCTTCTTATAAAGTCTGTTAAGGTACTATAATCTTTACAATAAACAAAATCATAATCAGGATAAGAATTTAAAATCTTCTTAGATTTTACAGGAAATTCTTGCAAACATATTATATCTGGAGCCCTCTTAAAAACAAGTTTCAAAGAATCCTCAATCTTCTTGTTACCAGAAAAAACATTCCAATTAATTATCTTCATTTTATTTAACTCCTAATTTTTCCATTTCTTTAATACATTGCTTATTATTTTCAAATAAGATTGTTTTCATTTTTAATTTTCTTGCTGGTTTTAAATTCCAATTTCTGTTTTCAATAAATAAAACTTCAGAATGCTTTATATTTTTCTTCTTTTCTCTAAGCTTTCTAATCAACAGTCTATAAACCCTAATATTAGGTTTTCTTAAACCTACTTCATTTGAAATAACTAAAACATCAAAATTCTTTCTATCTTTCTTAGGAATAAGAATCTCATTTGATAATGCCCACTGATCTGAAAGCATAGCAATAATATAACCTTTTTTTCTTAACCTCTTAAGCTCTTTATATAAATAATTATTTCTTTTAAAACCTCTTTTATAAGCCTTTGTAAATAATTTTTTTAAACTTCTTGAAACTAATCCTAAGTTTTTTGCAACAAGATTAACAGCAACAACATCTTCTAATTCACCTTCCATGGACTTTGCATAAGCACTATCCATTGTATCAAATAAAGAATCCATATCAATCCTAAGTGTTTTTGCTATATATTCATAAACTCCTGTATCTCCTCCAGTTATTCTAAATACAGAATATCTAGGAAGTTGTAAAACACCTCCAACATCAAGTACAATAGCTTTTATTTTCTCCTCTTTTTTCATTTCAAAACATCAACCTTCCTTGTTGCCAATCTCTAATAATCATTGAACAGGTCCTATTTTCATCAATCTCTCCACCTTTAATTAAATGCCCTTTCTTCTTTCCTATTTCTTTGATAACCTCTTCAACATCCTTATCAACAATTAAAACCTTATAAAATTTCTCAAATCCATTTTTTCCAGTTTTTAAAAATAATTTAATTAAAGCATGAGCAACAAGCTCAGGATTTTTTAATCTTTCTGTATCTTTAGCTCCTATTAATCCATATCTTATCTCATCTTCTTTTGCAAGAGGAATAACACCAGGAGTATCAATTAACTTGATTCCTCCCATACCTTTAATCCAATGAACACCATGGGTTGTTCCTGCTTTTTTACTTATTTTAACTTTTTTTCCAGGGGCTAAATTATTAATTATAGAAGACTTTCCAACATTAGGATAACCTAAAACACCAACAACAATATCTCCTCTTGCTTCTCTAAATCTAGGCTTAGGATCTCCAACTTTTTTTTCAAAAACTTCTCTTTTTCCATATTTCTTAAAAACCTTTCTCATTGCATAAAGTAATATCTTAGCATCTTTTTTATTTTTAGAAGAAATAAAAACAACTTCTCCTTTATTTTTTAAATCTTTGACTTGTTCATTTAATAAATCTTTAGAAACTAAATCACTCTTATTAACAACAAAAATCATCGGCCTTCCAACCTCTTCAATTATCTCTTCTACTTTTTCATTTCTTGAAAGCTCAACTAATCTAGCATCTAAAACCTCTAAGACTAAATCTGACTCAGTTATTATTCTTTTAATTGAATCCCAATAAGATTCATGATTTGTTTGTAGTTTCATATAATTAATTAGAAAAATAAGCTTAAATAGTTTTTTAATACAATAGTATTTAAAAATAAATAATCTTCAAGAAATAATGATAACTTACTCAAATTATAAATACCAAAAAGTAATAACTTCTGTTAATGAAAACCCTCCTATAATCAGAGGATATTCAGAATTATTAGCTCAATTAAGGTTTGGAAAACAAACTTCTAGATGGCGTAGAAGAGAAGTAAAAAAAAGATGTTCTGTTAGAGGAGTAGAACTAAGAGATTATTTAAGAGTAGCTGAAAATTTATTACCAGATAGTAAATTTTATAAATCCTTTCAAGGGGAGGGTGAAAAAAGACTAATTGTATATCCTCCTATTTTTGCATTAGGTATTGATATTTCAATAATATCTGAAGGAGAGATAAATCCCCTAGATTTAATTGACCTTCAAGCATTAGATAACTTCATCTTAACAGGAAAGATAGATTCTCAAGCTTAAGCTTAAACCTAAAAAAACAGCTTTTTAACTCTTATCATCCTAATTTTTCATGTAGTATCCTGTTATTATTTCCCAACGATAAGTTAAATTGATTCTTCATTTTTTTAGTTTTCTTATAAATGCTTGTGAGGGTGTTTCTAGTATATCAAACTTAAGAGATCTATGAGGTCTTCTATCATTATACCATTCT
>JBDRMT010000074.1:0-6033 GCA_043811855.1 archaeon
TCAACCCTGTTGTATCTAAAACCTCTTTTGATAATCTTATCTGATTTGCAATTAGGACATTTAACAGTCACTTTCTTTCACCCCCTTTTACTAAGGGAGGAATCTTGAGTATATAAAAGTGACGTTAACTTGTTAATATCGCTGCTTAGATAGATTATTAAAGGGGTTTAATTTATCCAATTAATGAAAAATCCAGTAATTGCTGTAGCTCAAATAAGATACTTTGATAAGGGTAAAAATAACCTTAAAAAAATTAAAAAGTATATAAAACTTGCAAAGAAAGTGAATGCAGATATAATCTGTTTTCCTGAAACCTGTATACATAAAACAGAATTCTTACATTTAAGACATAGGTTTATAAAAGAAATTTGTCAGGAATGCAAAGAAAACAAGATATGGGCTATAATAACTGAGCATCTAACTATTAAGAAAAAAGACTATAATATGGCTATTTTAATTAACAGGAATGGAAAGGTAAAGGGAAGCTATAAAAAAATTCATCTTTATGGTGATGAAGTAGATCCTGGAAAACAAGTAAAGGTTTTTGAAACAGATTTAGGAAAAATAGGTATTGTTATATGTTGGGATTTAAGATTTCCAGAAACCTTTAAAAAAATGAGAGAAAAAGGTGCAGATATAGTATTTTGTTCATCTAAATGGCAGTATGATAAATGGGCTCATGACAAAAAGCATAAGAAAAAAGAAATAAAAATTTTAGAATCATTAATCAAAACAAGAGCTTATGAAAATTTATTTTATGTTGCTTTATGTAATCCTTTGACAGAATCTAAATATCAAGTCTCTTATTCAGCTATTGCCTCTCCACATGATATTTTAAAAGAGATTATTGGAAAAGAAGGATTAATAGCCTGCGAGGTTAATTTAAAAGACATAAGAAGATTAAGAAGATTATATGGAGATGATTCTAAAATCTAAGATTTATTTTTAGATTTTAAGGCTTCTCTTTTAAGAAAATTAAGAGTTTTTTCTATAAGTTTTTTTCTATCAACACTAATAAAACCAAAGGTAGGTTCTGAATTTATCTCTAAAACAACCCATTTATTTTCTTTTTTTAATAAATCAATCCCTAAAATTTTTATTCCTGAAAATTTTATTATTTTTTTTATTATTTTTCTAAGTTCATCATCAACTTTAAATCTTTTATGACGAGAGGCCCATGCACCTGTTGACTTCCATCCCTGATGCTTTTTTTTAACTGTCTGAACTATCTTATCATCAATGACTGTAACCCTATAACTAATAGAGGGTATAAATTCTTGAGCAATAATTGGTAATTTTCCCTCTCCTTTCTTATTAAATTTTTTTATTAGTTGAAAAGCTTTATTCAAATTTTCAACTTTTCCTACAAACTCTCCTTGACATCCTTCAATTCTTTTTAAAATAACAGGCCAATGATCAAACTTCTTTAATTCTGATCTAGCAATATTTTTGTTTTCTGAAAGAAGAATTGTTTCAGGAACAGAGATTTTATGAGATTTACATTTTAGGAAAAATATCCATTTATCCTCAATAAAATAATAAGCTTTTGAAGAATCTATAACTTTTTTTCCAAGAGTTTCTATTGTTTTTGCAAACTCTATTGAAAAATCTTTTGCAGAAGCATTATAAACAATATCACATTCTTTTACTATCTTTTCTAATCTTTCTTGATCCTTAATATCAGAAAATGGTAAAATTATAAGTTTAATATTTTTCTTCTTAGCTATATTTAAAAAAAATCTTTCATCATCTCCTATTTTTTTATCACAAGATATATAACCAATTACAACCCTTTTCATTTTAAAAATAATATTTTATATTATTTAAATGTTCTTTAGATTAGAAAAAGTTAAATACAAAGAAGTTTTCTATCTAAAATGAATAAGAAAAGACTTTCGCTAATCATCATAGTTATAATTTTTATTATTAACTTTACATTATTTTATTTTAATGAACCTTTAGAAGATAATTATGGAAGTAATTATGAAACAGGGTTTGTTAGCAAAGTTATTGATGGAGATACTGTTGTTATAGATGGAGAAAGTGTGAGATTACTAGGAATGGATACAGATGAAAGAGGAGAACCATGCTACAGTGAAGCTAAAAAAAGATTAGAAGAACTTGTTTTAAATAAAGAAGTTAACTTAGAAAAAGATGGAGAAGATAGAGATCAGTATGATAGAAGATTAAGGTGGATTTTTATTGAAATAGATGCTAGGAGTATTAATGTTGATTTGTTATTAGTTGAAGAAGGTTTAGCAATTGCTCGTTTTTATGATAATAAAAAATATAAAGAAGAGATTATAAAAGCTGAACAGGAAGCAAGAGAAAATAAAATTGGATGTAAATGGAAAAATCTATGATTAAGTTTCTTTAAAATTTTTAAAATATTAAATTAATTTTTTAAGTTATTAGCTAAAGTTGATACTATATACCCAAGCAAGATTCCTATACCAATGCCAAAGAAACTTGTTTTTGCTCCAACATAAACTGCAATTAATATTAGGATTATAAAAATAATCCCTGACCACAAATTTATGTATTTTTGCCTATTGTTTTTTAATTTATTTTTCCTCTTTTTCATATATTTAATAATATTTATTTGGATTTAAATGTTTTGTTTTTAAGATAATAATAAAATATAGAAATATTTATTAAGAAGTAATACCTTATAAATGTGGGTAAAAATATAGTAACTTCTAAAATGGCACTTGAAATATATGAAGTTGGTGTAAAGGTTGGTATGAATTTTACCTGTCCTAAATGTACTTCTAAAAATGTTGTTATTGAGTATAATACTGGAGGGTACTATCATTTTTACAGGTGTAATGAATGTGGATTTAAAGTTGAAGAAGAGGTTTCTTTTTAAAAATTAAGACTCATGTAAACTCTTATTAAAAATAACTCGAAGAGATTTTATAAAGTAAAAAATCTATGCTAATAGATGGAAACTATAGGAATTCCCAGAGCATTAGGATTTCATTACATGGGAGAGTTATGGAAAGAATTTTTTGAAAGATTAGGTTTTAAAGTACTTATTTCTCCTGAAACAGATGCAGATATGGTTGATAAAGGTGTTAAAAATAGTGATACAGACTTATGTTTTGCAGTTAAAATATATGTAGGCCATATTTTAAAATTAAAAGATAAAGTAGATTATATTTTTATTCCTGATATTTCTAGTAAAGGTAAGTATTTTTGTTCATATTATTTAGCATTGTATGATTTAATAAAAAATATGTTCCCTAAATTAAAAATTCTTACTGCAGATCTTAAAATAGATTCAGAATATAATCTTCTTGAAAAAGAAAATGAATTTTATAAAATTGGGAAAAAGCTTGGAAAAACAAAAAAAGAAATAGGGGGTGTTTTGGATAGTTCAATAAAAAAATGGAAAAAACAAATAAAAAAAGAAGAAATAGAAGATTTAAAAAAATTAAAATTAAAAAAATACAAGATTGCAATAATTGGTGCAGAATATGTTGTTAAAGATAAATTTTGTTTAATGGATATTCCCAAATATTTAGAAGAGGAAAATGCTGTTCCCATATTTTTTTATTATGCAAAACATATAAAAGATTATAATTTAGGGTTTGAAGTTAGATGGGCATTAGAACAAGAACTAATTAACAAATTTATGGAGGCAGTAAAATTAAAAGGAATAGATGGAATTATTTATATAACTCCTTTTAGTTGTGGACCTTGTTTTTTGTTTTATGAACAAGTTATTAGTAAGCATAACAAGAAGACCCTTATTTTAAACATTGATGAATCACAAAACAAAACAAGAATAAAAACAAGAATTGAAGCGTTTATGGATGTTATTAATAAAAATAATAATTTAAAAATAAAACAATGAAAATATCATTTTATCGTTTAGGGAATATGTGGATAGCTTTAAAAGCTATAATAGAAAAAATAGGTGTAGAGGTTGTTGATCCTCCTAAAATAACAAAGAGAACCCTTGAGTTTGGAACCAGACATAGTCCTGAAAGTGCATGTGAACCTTTTAAATATATTTTAGGGGAATTTAAAGATGCAATAGATTCAGGAGCAGATACAATATTTGATTTTAATAGTAATTCTGAAGAAGGATGCAGACTTCTCCAGTATAATACTGGTCCAATATCGATTTTAGAAAGATTAGGTTATAACATTAAAACAATTGCATGGGGAGGAAGATCTCAAAGAGAGGTTTTTGGAGATTTTAAAAAAGAAATTCCAAGCTTGACTTTTTTAAAATTTCAATTAGCTGAACTTTTTGGAGTAATTAAGGTTATTTATATTGAGTGGTTAGAAGATTATGTAAATCAATTAAGACCTTATGTTTCTAAAAAGGAAAAATGTAATAAATTAATGGAAGAAGGGTTAGAATTATTTGAAAAAGCAGATAGTTATTGGAAATTATTTAAAGTAAAAAGAAAAATATTAAAAAAAGAGGGGGAAATTCCAATTAATAAAAATGCTTACCCAATTCCTGTAATGGTTGTAGGAGATTTATTTAAGATAGTTGAACCTGAATCTAATTATCATATATTTGAGAGATTAGGAAACTTAGATATTATTCCTTTTAGAAGCTATTATCTTAGTCATGGGTTAAGAAGATCAGGAAAAGTAGGGCCTTGGGGTAAAAAAAGTTTAAGATATAGAAAAAAATTTGCAGAACCTTATATTCATAAAGAAATGGCTATTGGTACTTTGGCTTCTGTAGGAGATGTTGTTATAGCCTTAAAAAAAGGAAAAATTAAGGGAATAATTCACACTTATAACTTTACTTGTATGCCTGAAATTATTAATTCAGTAATTTATAAAAAAATTGCAAAAGATTTTAAAGTTCCTTTACTAAGCTTAGTATCAGGAGAGCATCAGACAGAAGTTCATCAAGATACTCGTCTTGAGGCATTTGTAGATTTATTAAAGAAAAAAGAGGAGGAAAAATAAAATGGAAGCATATTTAGGAATTGATGTTGGAAGTGTAAGTTGTAATGTTGCTCTCTTCGACAAAGAGGTAATTTACTCATCTTATGCAAGGGTTTTTGGAAAACCAATTGAAACAATACAAAAAGAATTAAAAAAAATAAAAAAGAAATTTCCAAAAATAAATATTAAAGGTGTTGGATGTACTGGAAGTGCTAGATTTTTAATTGCAAATCTTATTGGAGTAGATGTTGTTAAAAATGAAATTACAAGCCATGCAGCAGGAAGTGTTTATTTTTTTCCAGATGTAAGAACTATTTTAGAAATTGGAGGCCAGGATAGTAAAATTATTTTATTAGAAGATGGTTCTGTTATTGATTTTGCAATGAATACTGTATGTGCTGCAGGAACAGGAAGTTTTTTAGATCAACAAGCATCAAGACTTGGACTAAAAATTGAAAAATTTGGTGATGAAGCATTAAAAAGTAAAAAAGAAGTTAAAATAAGAGGAAGGTGCGGAATTTTTGCAGAAAGTGATATAATAAATAAACAAATTGTAGGTCATAAAAGAGAAGATATTCTTCAAGGGCTATGTAAAGCTTTAGTTAGGAATTATTTAAACAATGTTGCAAAAGGAAAAGAAATTTTAGAACCAGTTGTTTTGCAAGGAGGTGTTGCTGCAAACAAAGGAATAAAAAAAGCCTTTGAAGAAGCTCTTAATGTAAAACTAAACATACCTGAGTACTACAATGTTATGGGAGCTATTGGAGTAGCATTAATTACTAAAAGTAGTAAAATTAAAAAAACCAAATTTAAAGGTTTAGAAATAGCAAATAAGAAATTTAATGTAGATTCTATTGAATGTAAGGACTGTCCTAATAATTGTGAAGTAATAAGACTTTCTGAAGAAGATAAACATGTTGCATATTTAGGAAGTAAGTGTGGAAAATATGAATAATAGATTTAACAAATTATAATGTAGAATCCACAGACATATGTCGTAAGTAATCACTTATGTTTTATCACCTAAATAAACTTGTGATAACATAGTCTCTTTTTTCTATGAAGAAGGAAGAAATAAGAAAGATATTCTTTAAGTTAAAGAATAAAGGACAT
>JBDRMT010000075.1:0-2543 GCA_043811855.1 archaeon
TGCTGTTATAGGTATGGAAAAAGACCAAGAAAAAGAATTTACACTTAAACCAGAAGAAGCATATGGAGAATATAATAAAGACTTAAAAAAAGACATTCCAAGAGAAATGTTACCTAAAGACCAAGAACCTAAAAAAGGAATGATGCTTGCTATGCAAACACCTGATGGAAGACAAATTCCAGCTGTAATTCAAGAAGTAACAGATAAAAACATAACAATAGACCTTAATCATCCTTTAGCAGGTAAAAAATTAACTTTTAAAATAAAAGTTATTGATATTAAAAAGGCTCCAGAACAAAAAGAGTGTGAATGTGAAGATGAAGAATGCGAAGCAGAAGAATGTGGTGATGAAGGTTGCAATTGCAAATAAATTATCTAAACTAAATACTAATTAATTAAAAATGTTAATCTATATGATTTCAAGCATCGAACTTATAAAAACTATACTAAGTTTAATTAATAGTGCCTTCTAATAAAAATAAAGATTTTTAAACCCTTTTATTCTATCCTTTTCATGGAAGAATATAACAAACTACTAGATCAAGCATATAAAGAACTTAAACCTATTGAAAAAAGCAAAGAAAGGTTTGAAATCCCCAAAATAGAAGGGCATCATGAAGGAACAAAAACAATACTTACAAACTTTCCTCAAGTTGCATCATATTTAAGAAGAAATCAAGAACACTTACTTAAATTTTTATTAAAAGAATTAGCTACTTCTGGTTCTATAAAAGGAAACAGAGTAATCCTCCAGCGTAAAATTCCTTCAGGTAAAATTAATGAAAAAATTCAAGAATATACAAAAGAGTTTGTCTTATGTAATCAGTGTAAAAAACCTGACACAGAACTTATCAAAGAAAAAGGAATTTCTTTTATCCACTGCCTTGCTTGCGGTGCAAAGCAGGGTGTTAGAAGCAGGATTTAGTTTTTTCACTACTTACACACAAAAACACACAAGTTTATACTTACACTCAACTTTTGTTCTTTACTATTGGACTTTGGAGTTTACAAGAGGCAATGCAAAAGTTGAGTTAGTGAACTTTTACACAAAAATAACATAAGTTCACTTACATATACCTTTATAAACCAAAAAATCCTGTATAAATTAGCTATGTTTAGCTAATAAATAAATCAAAGGAGGTCAAATTCAAGATGTCAACTGGATATTGTGTAAAGTGCAAGAAAAAGTGTGAAATGAAAGATCCTAAAAAAACAAAAACAAAGAAAGGCAAAGATATGTTAAAAGGTAAATGCCCTGACTGTGGAACTACTGTTTGCACCTTTAAAGTAGATTAAATTTTTATTTTAGTATATAATCTATTGATTTATACTACTTTGAAAATTCACAAAGTGAATTTTCTTGTTTTTATTTAAAATTTTAATTAAAATAACCATAATTCTTATAAACATTAATAGACATTACTAACCTATAAAATGTTAATAAAAATACATGAATCATATAGAACAATTGTAGCTGTTTGTGACTCTGATTTAATTGGAAAAACATTTGAAGAAGGAATAAAACAAATAGAAATAAGACCTCATTTTTTTAAAGGTGAAGAAAAAAATAAAAAAGAAGTGTATAAAATTCTTCAAGATTTAAACAAAGAAGATGCTACTTTTAACATAGTTGGAAAAGAAGCAGTTCAGACTGCTTTAGAAGTAGGAATAATAGAAAAACATGGAATCATGACTATTCAAGATATTCCTATAGCATTAGGATTATTTTAATACTAATCTTGCTTTTCTCAAGATTTATTCTAATCTTGCAATTAATTTAACATGACCTAAAACTCTACCATTTCTATTTATTATTCTCATTATATTCTTTCTATTAATTGAATCTTTTATTGAAAACCCATATTCTCCAATTCTCGCATAAAAATAATCATACCTAGAACCTTCTTTATATCTTAGATGTTGTACAAAATCACCTCTAAAAGAACTTGACATAACCTCATATAATCTTAAATTAATTCCAGGTAATTCAATGTTTAAAGAATTTAAAGGATCTATTTTAGGATTATCTCGTTCTTTTCTTAAACAATCAATATCCTCTCTTTCAAAAAATATCTTATAAAAATCTTTTCTTCCTCCACATATTTCTACTTTCATCTCTCAAAATAAATATAATATTTTAAAAGCATTTATATTCAAAACCCTTATAAAGCCGCCTTAACTCTTATTTTTATGTCAAAATTCAAAGATAAAACAAAGAAAAATGCACCTAAACAACAAGGTCCACCAGGAGGACATGAAGGACCAATTAGAGTTAGAACTCCTAGACAAGATGAAGTTATAGGAATAGTAGAACAAAGAGTAGGAGCAAATAGAATGGTTGTAAAATGTTTTGATGACAAAGAAAGAAACTGTAGAATTCCAGGTGCTTTAAGAAGAAGATTATGGATAAGACCTGGAGATGTAGTAATTGTAAAACCTTGGGAATTTGATGGAGACAAACGTGGAGATATTTTATTTAAATATACTCCAGCTGCAATTGACTGGCTTAAAAAGAAAGGATTTATTAAAGAAGTTAGTTCTGA
>JBDRMT010000076.1:0-4627 GCA_043811855.1 archaeon
TTTTTTGTTATTTGTCGACCCTGTTTTCTTCAGGCAAGAGAGAGAAAAGAGAGAGAAGTAAAAAGCCATCTACTCTTTATATACTTTTTGATTATTTTTCAAGAAAAATCAGTAATGTTAAGTTTGACTAGATACTTAACATAACAGAAAGGTTTAAAAGTAATTATTTTTATTAGTTATTGCAATGAAAGCTAAATTAATTTGGGGTTATCCCCATCACTAGAATAAATAAAAATAATCCTAGCTTAGCTTATAATAAATATTTTTCAGAAGATTTTTATGATAACAAGTTTTTTATACCAAATTACTCTTATTTATTTAACTTAAATGGCGGACTTAGTTTAGTGGTAGAATACGAGGTTGTGGTCCTTGTGGCGGGAGTTCGATTCTCCCAGTTCGCTTTTTATAAAAAGGAGGCAGAAAAATGACAGATAATGTAAAAGGTTTTAGAGATATAGAAAATGCATCTAAAAGGATTGCTATTAGAAATATAATTGAAAATGTGTTTAAATTATATGGGTTTATTCCAGTTGAGACTCCTGTTATAGAGTATGAAGATTTTGTTAAAGGAGAAAATGCAGATGATGAAGCTGTTTCTGATATTTTTAAATTACAAGATAGAGGCAAGAGAAAGCTTGCTTTAAGATATGAATTTACTTTTCAGTTGAAAAGATTAGCAAAAAATAAAAAACTTCCTTATAAGGTTTATAATATTGGAAGTGTTTTTAGAGATGAACCTGTTACAGGAAATAGGTGGAGGCAGTTTACTCAGTGTGATGCAGATATTATTGGAGTAGGTTTAAAGGATGTTGGAGAAATTTTAAAATTAAGTTCTGAAATTTTGCAGAAGTTAGGAGTTAAGTTTATAATTAATATTAATAATAGAAAATTATTAAATGAGATTTTAGATAGTATTGGTGTTAAAGAAAAAAATAAAGAAGAGGTTATTAGAGAGATTGATAAATTAGATAAGTTAAGTGAAGCAGAAGTTAGAAGAAACTTAAAAAAGTATAATGCTGAAGGAATGATTTCTATTTTTAAGAAACCTGAAAAATATTTTGAAAAATTTGAAAGTTATAAAGATATTCAAGAATTAAAAAAGATTTGTAGTTTTTATAAAATTAAGGTTAATTTTTCTCCTTTTTTATCAAGAGGGCTTTCATATTATAACTGGATTGTTTTTGAGATTAAAGGAGAAATGAAAGAGACAATTACTGCTGGAGGAAGTTATCTAGTTAATGGAATTCAGGCAAGTGGTATTTCATTTGGTTTAGATAGGTTAGAATTAATATCTAAAATTGGAGATGATATTAAGAGAGTCTTAGTAATAAGTTTAGGGCAGGATAAAAAAGCTGTTGAATTTGCAGATGAAATTAGAAACAATAAGATTCCTTGTGAGGTTTTTTATGGAAAACCCGGAAAAGCTTTAGATTATGCAAATTCAAACAATATTCCTTTGGTTGTTTTTGTTGGTGATGAAGAAGTTAAAAAGAAAAAATTTAAACTTAAAAATATGAATACTGGTAAAGAAAAGTTAGTTGGTGAGAAGAGTTTGATAAAGGTTTTAAAGGAGATTTGATTATTTAGTAGGTTCAGTTCTTAATTGAAGATCATCTTGTTTAATAGGATTACTAACTCTAGATACTCTTTTTTTAGTTTCTGGATCAGTATAAATTGAAAAAACTACTCCTTCTCCTCCATCATAATCAGAAGAAAATCTATCTCCTAATTGAATTAGTTCACTTTCTGTAAACTTTTCTCTACTTTGTCTTTTTTGAATAACTGCTTCAAAACCCATATATTTTTCAGGAGGCATATAAACTGCATAATCTAATTTTATTCTAGTTCCATTTCTTGTTTGAAGGCATTTTTCAATTCCAAGTTCATATTTACTTTTACTTTTCGTAGGTAATGTTGTCATATCTTGATATAGTTTTTTTACTTATAAACATTATAGCTTATTAGAAATATATTTTTAATTATAGTTTTCAAAAAGCCTTCTAGGATTATCTCTTTTTTTCTTTGATATCTTAATTATTGTAAGTAAGATTGCAAATATTAATATTGGGTAGATTATAAGTAATAAAACATTTAAAATAGGAGCAAGGAGATAAGGAGGGGTTCCTTCTTGAAGTTCTTTATTTTGAACAGATTCATAAAAATTAGAAAGCTCATAATCTGCTTGAAAAAAACTACGTTGTTCTAGATCTTCTTTTACAACTGATTCAGCAATACTGAATTTTACAAAAATGGGTATAAAACTAATTGCTAGGAGTATTATTATAAAAGTAAATATTTTAAGATATACATTATATGCCATTTAAAATTAAGGAATTTTTAGTTTAATAATGTTTTTATATTAGTAATTTTACAGATTAAACGCGAGGTAGGTATAGTAGATATTTTAGTTTATAGATTACTTAGATGGTTTTTTTATTCTTATTATGTAGTTTTTTTTAGAAAACCTGTCCTTTTCTTGAGGTTTGTAAAATTCTAATACTTTAAATCCTGTTTGTTCTAATAAGTCTAATAGTTCTTGTTTTTTATATAAATAATAAAATCTCATAAAAGGTTTTTGATTTTCTCTCCAAGACATATAAATATCTCCATGATGATTAACTGATTTAAATCTTTTATCTTCTGAATTCCAGACAGTTATAATAGCTTGTGAATTTGGTTTTAAAACTCTATAAAACTCTTTTAGTGTTTTTTGTCTTTTTTGTTTTGTTTCTAAACAGTGCAAGGTTGCTATAAGCAATCCATAATCAAACATGTTGCTTTTAAATTTTGATAAATCATCTGATTGTTTTCTGAAAAGTTTGCTATTTATTTTTTCTTTTTTTGCTCTTTTTTTTGCATGATTTAAAGATTCTTGTGAAAAGTCAATTCCATAATAAGTTATGTTTGGATTTGGAATCATGTTTCTTCCATCACCACAACCTAAATCAATAATTTTCCCTTTCTTTTTTTTAAGAAAATCTTCAACTATTGGTATTTTTTTTACAACGTATTTATTCCAAGCTTTTGCAATTGAATTCCAAACTTGTTTTTGGCTTGGTTTTTTATTATTTTCAAGAAATTCTTTTTTTGAAGTTATTTTAATAGTCATTAAAAAGAATAGTTTTTAAAGGTTAAAAAGGGTTGTTATTTTATGAAACTTCCACAAGCAAATGAAATTAGAAAGCCTAGTAAGACATTAGCAGGTGTAACTCCTATTGCAGTTATGTGTAAGCCTAAGAAGTGCAGGCATGGAACTTGTGTTTATTGTCCTAGTTTAAATGTTCCTCAAAGTTATACTCCTAAAAGTCCTCCTGTTCTTCGTGCAAGCCGTTTGAGTTATGATGCTTTTGAGCAGGTTAAATCAAGATTAAAAGCATTTAAATTAATGAATCATCCAACTGATAAAATAGAGATTATTATAATGGGTGGTGATTTTTTAGGATTTTCTGTTAAGTATCAAGAAGAATTTGTTAAGAATATCTATGATGCCTTAAATAATAGGAAGAGTAGAAGTTTAGAAGAAGCTAAAAATAGAAATCAAAAAGCTAAGCATAGGTGTGTTGCATTATGTATTGAAACAAGACCAGATAGTATTCATAAAAAATCTATTGAAAGAATATTAGGTTTTGGTTGTACAAGAGTAGAATTAGGAGTTCAGTGTTTAGATGATAAGATTTATAAAACAGTTAAAAGAGGACATTTAGTTGAAGATGTTGTTGTTGCAACAGAAATGCTTAAAAATAAAGGGTTTAAGATTGGGTATCACATGATGTTAGGGCTTCCTGGAAGTAATATTAAAAAAGATTTTGAAATGTTTAAGAAACTGTTTAAAGATGAAAGATTTAAACCTGATCAGTTAAAAATTTATCCTTGTCAGGTTATTGAAGGTTCTGTTTTAAGTAATTGGCATAAAAAAAAGAAATATAAACCTTATTCAAAAGAAGATATTAAGAAGTTAGTAATTAAGATAATGGGAATAATTCCAAATTATTGCAGGGTTATGAGAATTATGAGGGAAATTCCACCTGATTTTTTAGTTTCTGGAACAACTAGGATTGATTTAAGAAAAGATATTGATGTTGAGTTAAAAAAATTAAAAATTAAAATTAATGAGATAAGATTTAGAGAAATTGGGTTTACAATTCGTGATTTAAAACATGGAAAGAAGATTGATAATAAGTTGAGATTAAGGATAAGTAAATATAAAGCTTCAGGAGGAAATGAATATTTTTTAGAGATTGTTAATAAAGATAATATTTTATTTGGTTTGGCTAGATTAAGGGTGTTTGAAGGTGAAATTGGTAATCTTAAAAATAACATGAGAGGTAAGAGAGCAGTAGCAAGAAGTAGAGTGACTAAAAGTGGAATAGATATTAATGATAAAAAAGAAAAAAAAGCTTTTGTAAGAGAAATTCATGTTTATGGTAAAGCTCTTGGAATTGGTGAAAAAGCAAAGATGATTGGGCAACATTCAGGTTTAGGTAAGAAACTTATGAAAGAAATTGAAGATATTTGTAAGAAAGAAAAGGTTAAGGAGTTAAAAGTTATTTCAGGAGTAGGTGTTAGAGAGTATTATAAAAAACTAGGTTATAAGTTAGATAAAGAAAAAACTTATATGATTAAAGAA
>JBDRMT010000077.1:0-17508 GCA_043811855.1 archaeon
CAGATTTATGGAAAAGTTTAACTAATTCGTTTTCTAATTTATTTGAAGGATGAGCAAGAATCGTTTGTCTCATCCTTACTTTAATAATTTTGAGAATAACTATTTTTCGGTTTTGAAAAATCTATTCCGGACAACACCGAAAATCTTTTAGAAATAAAAGATTTGATTTTTGATAGTCAAAAATCTTGATTTTTAAAACTATCGAAATATCATCAATATCACTAAAATCAACAATACATTTAGATGATAATAAAATATATATAAAATTAATAATGATGATGTTGGTGTTTCTGAAAAAAGAAAAGTATCAATTGACAAAGGTACATCAGATTATGAGGATGGTCCAAACTCTGATTTTTATTTAGAAAATGCATATACTGACAATGCCTTAGAAAATTTAGTTGAAAATGAAAGAGTAGATAGAATCAAAAATTTAGTAAGAGAAAATTTTAGTGTGATTAAAGAAGAATGGAGAGATACACTAAAACTAAAATATGGTCTTCATAATCAAATAGATAGAGATACCATTAGAATAAGGTATGGAATATATATTGATGAAGATGAAGAATTAACTTTTGAACAAATTGCAGAAATATATGATGTTACTAAACAGAATGTTCAAAAAAAAGAAAAAACTATTTTTAATCATATTAGAAAATATAGAGCTGCTAAAGATTTAGGACTTTTAGATTCAGAAAAAGAAGAAAGTGAAATTATAAAGCTTAAACATGGATTCCATACAGATAAGGATAGAGAAGTATTTGAACAAAAGTATGGATTAAAAATTCAACCAGGAGATAAAATTAGTATTAGAGAAATTGCAAAACTTCAAGAAATACCTTATAGATTAGTAAAAGATAAAGAAAGAGGAACTAATCAAGTTATTAAAGAATATTTAGAGGCAGCCTAAATATGATTAACGCTAATAAAACTCCATTAATTAATAGTCAAAATGATAGTGAGGTTCAAAAAGATGATGGACATAGTAGGGTAAATGGTTTTAATAGAAATGGAGAAAAATCAAATGGTTCTACTAAAAAAAGAACATTAAATGGCTTTCATGTTACAAATAAATTTCTAGGTCATAGTCTTCGATGGTATTGGAAAAATGGATTAATCGAAGAATTTAGAAATGCTAGAAGAATATTAACACAAACAAACACCAGATTAGCTCAATATACTCCCTTAATCAGATCTTATTTAAGAAGAAGAATAAGACGTGAGGAAGTTGTTCAAGAAGCAAGAAGAGGAATATTTGATGCAACTCTTGATTATAATCCAAGTATGGGAGAATTTTCAACACATGCCAGAACTCATATAATCAAAAGGTTAGATCAACTTGCTTTTGATAGATGGAGTGATATAACTGGATTACCTTATCACCTTTGGACTAAAAGAAAAGGAGTTGCTAAAGCAAAAAGTAGACTTAAATATAGGGGAAAGGAAATTACAGATGAAGCTGTTGCTGATCTAGTTAATTTAGCAGTAGCTATTAGATATGTAAAAAAAGAAGGCGAAGCACCAACAAGAAGTAGAATAAATGCATATTGGGATACAAGAGATAGAAATGGTGATAGGATGTATAGAAAATTGCAACCATATCAAATTCATTCATTAGAAGTTTCAAAAAGAAAAATATCAACTCATGGTAAGGAATTTAAAGACAGAAAATCAGAAAGCCCATTAAGTTCAATGTTACATGTTGAGAGTCTAGAAATAGTTAGGGTAGCTTTAAATCAACTTGATCAAAGAGAACAAACCATAATAAAAGCAAGATATGGTCTTGAAGGAAAACCTCAAACATTAAAACAAGTCGGAGAAACAATTGGATTAACAAGAGAAAGAGTTAGACAAATAGAAAGTGAAGCCCTAGAAAAACTTAAGGATAAGTATACAGAATTATATCTACCGAGTTAACATCAACTTCTTGCCTTTACTAATTAAAATAACTCTACCTAAAGTCCATCTTATTTCACTATCTAAAGTGCAGACAATATTTTTTTTATCTTCTTGAGCTAAATTAACAATTGCATCATCAACACTCTTTCCTTCTGGCTTAACTTTCTTAAGACCTCTTTCTTTAATATTTTTTTCTATAATTTTTAATCCTAAATCTGCAGCATCTTTGTCTTTTCCTTTTTTAGCTTTAACTTTTAATCTTTCTAATTCCCCAATAACCTGCTCAGGAACAACTAAATCATAATCTTCATTAAGAAGATTCCTAAGTTTCTCTACATAATCTAGTTTTTCCTTACTACAATAAATAATAAAGTTTGTATCTAATATTACCTTCATAAAAAACAAAAGAAAGATGGGTTTTTATAATTATTCTTACCTTAATTAACCTGTTGTGGATAAAGTGGAATATTACATTCTCTTGTAGTAGGATCCCATAAGATTATAACCTCTCTACCTGTTTGTTTTGTAAGAAAATCTGCTAATTTTTCTAATTTCAATTTGTCAGTCTTTTTATTAAATCTTGGAGAAATAGTTTTAGGTATATCTATATCATAAATAAATATTCTTCTGAATCTCATTTTATTTAATCTAACTAGAAAATCCGGATTAAAGAATGAATCATAATTAGAAATATCACCATCCATTATTGCCATTGATAGTTCAAAATCATCAAAGGCTAGAAGATTATCAATACAACCATCATAAGTAACTCCCAAAGGCATATTTATCCTCTTAAAAGTAGCTTCATTTCCAGCATCTAATTTACAAAATCTCCTATCTATCTTATAAAGAGTTTTACTTGTTTCTTGAGACAATCTAGTTGCATTTGTAAAAATGGCAGTTGGTTTTCCTTGTAGTTTTTTTCTATTTTCATCTAATAAATGATCTACGATTTCTCTAAACCAGGGATATAAGGTTGGTTCCCCATTTCCAGCTATGGTAATATAATCAATAAGTGTTTGTTCTCTAGAATGATATTCTAATCCCTCTGTAATCATTCTTTTAACATTTTCAAGAGTCCATCCATATAATTCAAAATCTTCTGGAACAGAATCCCCCTTAGAGGGTACACCAACTCTGCAATACCCACAACTAAAATTACAAACCTTTAATTCTAAGGGTGTTAGATTTATTCCTAATGATTGCCCTAATCTTCTTGATTTAACTGGCCCATAAACTATATCTCTCATAAACTTTATATTAATAATACCTTTTTAAGAATTATCCCACTATATAAATACAATTAAAAGTTTCCTAATCTTTAAAATCCCACAAACATTTATATAACTATCTGACTTATTTTTATTTAGGTGAAAATAATGCAAGAAACTTCTCATATATTAAAAATACTATTAGATGTAAAAGATGCTTTACATAAAAAAGATTATATAATCATAAAAAACCTAAGTAATAAAATAATTCATCAGGCATCTGCAGGACAAGACCCAGATATAATATCTCTAGCAGTCATAATCTACTCTCTAAGTAAAATAATTGAAAGAGAGGATTATAAAAAAGAAAAAAACTGGAACACTTTTTATAAAAAATTTATAAATAATATTGAAGATATGATTCATGCTTTAAAAAGAAATGACATAGACAGATTTCGTTTTGAAATAAGTTCAAATAGAAAACTAATTGAAAGTCTTTCAGGAGATTTAAAATATCATATAAATGATGTCTTTAGAAGAGCTAAAGTTAACAAAGCTTCTAGGATTTATGAGCATGGTGTTTCTATGGAAAAAACAGCTAAAATCCTAGGAATTACACTATGGGAACTAGCAGAATATGCAGGAAGAACAAGAATAGGAGATGTTAATCTAGGAGTAACAATGCCACTTAAAGAAAGAATTAAATTAGCAGAGGATATTTTTAAATGAAAAATACAAGAAAACTAATAAATAAAAAATGAGCAAACTACAAGAGATACAAGATAGATATGTAATAGGAGGGTATAGTGGAAAAGCATTAGAGAAAAAATTAAATAAGAATGCAACCTACCAAAAACTTTTCAAATCATATCGTAATAAAACAAAAAAATTACAATCAGGGATTTCAAAAAAAGAACTCAAAAAATATCCTCTTCCATTACCAGAAGATTTTAAGATTATAAAAATGATCAAAAAGCTTAAAAATAAAAATCTTTCAAAGCATGACAAAGAAATAGTCTCAATAATTTCATCACAACTTGAACTTGATTGGAGAACTCCTCTAATCAAATATCTTAATAAATTACTAAAAAAATATTCAAGATGAAAGCTTTAATTTTTGATTCAGGACCTTTAATAAACTTTTCAATGAATGGTTCTCTACACATAATTGAGAAACTTCAAAAAGAATTTAAAGGAGATTTTTTAATAACAAAAGAAGTAAAAGAAGAAATAATAGACCATCCAAAAACAATTCCTAGATTTGAATTAGGAGCATTAAAATTAGAATCATTATTTAAAAAACAAATAATAAAACATGCAGATATTACAAAAGAAGAAGTAGATGAATTAAGAGAAATTAGAAGTAAATTAATGCAAACTGCAAATTCAATGTTTAAAACAAATAGAAGAGAGGTTCATTTAATTGATAAAGGAGAATCAGCAGCTCTTGCACTTTCAATTATTATGAAAAGAAAAACAAACCAAGATGTTCCTTTAGTTGTTGATGAAAGAACAACAAGAATGTTATGTGAAAGACCTGAAAATTTAAAAAAATTAATGGAGAAAAAATTGCATACCTCTATAATGGCAAATACAAAATCTTATGAATCTTTTAGAGGATTTAAAATAATAAGATCTACAGAACTTGCATATATTGCCTATAAAAAAAATCTTTATGATTTAAAAGATCCAAAAATATTTGAAGCAATGGTTTATGGATTAAAATTTAAAGGTTGCTCAATTAGTGAAAAAGAAGTTGAAGAGTATAGTAAGATGTAAAGCCCTATTAACAACTATCCCTTAGAAAACTTCTACTAATTATTGTGGGCGCATAGTATAATAGAAAAACTTAAATAGAACCGTGTCCATAATTCTTAATGGAAAATGAAAATATCACAAAAAATAGGGAAAAAATAATAAGATTTGTAAGAGCTAATCCTAGTGCAACCGATAGATTAATTAGAAATAAACTGAAATTACACCCAAATAGATATTTTAAAGGGATGGAAGAGATATTCAAAACAGCAAAGGTAAAATATCCTAGAAGTTTCAAAAGAAAAACAAAAGAAGAAAAAAGAAAAATTATTATTGATCTTATAAGAAAGAATCCTAAGATAGGAGGACACACAATAAGAAAAAAGACAAAAATAAATATTGACAGAATATTTGAAAGTATTAAAGAAGCCTATGAAGAAGCAGAAGTTAAGTATCCAAGGAAAGAGTCTTATGATAGGTCCCCTAATGAAAAAAGAAAAGAAATAATAAAAGTTATTAAAGAAAACCCCTATTTAACCCTCTTAACCCTTCAAAAAAAAGTAAGGATAAAAAACATATATAGATTATTTAAAGATTTAGATGAAATTTATGAGAAAGCTGGAATTAAGAAGGTTAGCCAAGGAGAAAAAATCAGAAACAGAAAAATAAAAAATGTTATAAATTTTATTAAAAAGAATCCTTTAGCAACCCAAAGAGAAATAAATAGTGTATGTAGGACTCATGTTCAATATTTATTTAACAGAGGAATATTTGAAGCTTATGAAAAAGCAGATGTTAAATATCCCTATGAAAGAACCAGATTATATGGGACAGCTCTTAAAGAAATAAAAAAAAGAGCAAAAGATTTTGAAAAAGAAATGGCTATTAAATTATTAGGATATGGAAAAGTAAACAAACTAATTAAAACTAAAAGAGGAGTAGTAGATATTATATTAGAAAGAAAAAAGGAAAAAATAGCCATAGAAATCAAAGACTATAAAAATAAAGAAGTATCATTTTCTCAAGTAAAACAATTAATTAAATATATGGAAGATCTGGATACAAATTATGGAATATTAATATGTCATAAAAAACCAAAAAAAGATAAGTTTATAATAGGCAAAAATAAGATATTTATATTAGAAAAGCAAGAATTGGATAAAATTCCTAATTTGATTGATAAGGGTCTGTGGTGAAATGGTTTTATCATACCGGTCTCCAGAACCGTTGTTGAGGGTTCGATTCCCTCCAGGCCCATTTCTATAAAAAACTTAACACCAAAACAACCACCCCTAAAATTATATCATAAACCCCAAACCAATAAAAATTATCACTTTTTATTATTCTAATTAACAACTTTATAACAAAAAGACTAACTAAAAAAGTAACTATAAAACTAACTATAAGTATTGTATATGAAATATCAGAACTAAAAACTTGAGGAGCTTCTGCAATACTTGCAGCAAGAATCATAGGAATAGCTAATAAAAATGAAAATTTAATTGCAGCTTCTTTACTCAACCCTCTAAACAAACCAGAACTAATTGTCATACCACTTCTTGATATTCCTGGAAATAAGGCAAAAACTTGAAACAAACCAATAAACAAACCATCTAACCAGTTTAATTTCTTATTTTTATATTTACTAAACTTAGTTGAAAATATTATTACTCCTGAAAAAATAAAAAATATTCCAATAAAAGCTAGATTATGAAACATTCCAGCAATAACATCTCTAAAAAATAAAGCAAATACAATTGCAGGAATAATTGCAATTATTAAATAACCAATATATCTCCTACTGTGTTTTTTTCTAATATTAAGAACATTAATAATATCTTTCCGAAAAATAATAATAACAGCTAAAATACTTGCAAAATGCAAAAAAACATCAAAGGGTAGATTTTGAAAACCAAAAAACTCCTGAAACAAAGATAAATGACCAGAACTACTAACTGGAAACCACTCTGTAATTCCTTGGACTATACTTAAAATTACTGCCTGAATTAATAAAACCATCAAAAAACTAAAAACCCTAATCTTTATAAATTCAACTTTCCTATAAAATATATAAAGAAATTAAAATGCAAAGAAAAAAGAAAAAAGAGAGGAAAACAAAAGTAAAAAAAGAAAAAACTTCTAAAGAAAAAACCAAGAAAAAGACAGATATAGAAGAAGTTCTTATAAATAATTTTGTTAATCTTCAAAAAGTACTAACTAATCTTGCAATTAGATTTGATGACCTTTCTAAAAATATTTCAACACTATTAGAATTATTTGAAATTTCAGCAAAAAGTTTTGCAGAAAAAGGACCTGGAAAACAATCTCAAATTGATCAAGATTTCTTAAAAAAACTAGATTCTCTACTTGACCAAAACAAAACAATTTCAAAGGGCATAATGCTAATGGAGGGAAAAATAAGGAATAAGGATCAACCTCAACAAAGCCCAGAAAGGTATAGGATGTTAAATCCAAGACCTCTTCCCAGATACTAATGTCACTAAAACAACTAAAGGATTTAGAAAGAATTTATTTTCTTCAATATTTTACAGCAGAATTAGTTAAAAATACTGCAAGAGATATAGAATTAAGAAACAGAATTGAAGCAGAAAAAATAAAAATAAAATTTATCCAGCCTCATGAAGAAACTAAACTAGATCATATAGGTGTTTCTTTTAATCAAGAACCAATTGAACCTAAAAAAGAAATAGAATTTGAAAAATCATTACACGAAAAAAAAGAATTAATTGCTCCTGTCCATCATATTAAATTTATTAAAAAACCAAAAAGATTTCAAAGACCTAGGCCTATTGTTAAACTAAAGCCAAAACCTGCTAAAACTCCATTCCCAATATTTTCTAATAAAGAAAAACTACCCCAAGGAACAATAGATACAGCTCTAAAAAAAATAGAACCTTTAATTCAAGATAAATCTATCCAACTAATCGAATGTCCAGGACCTGGAAAAAATGTCCTTGTAAAAGCTCGTAATAAAATAAATACAACTAAAGTAGCTCTTAGTGAAAATGAAATAAAAAATGTAATTAATTACTTTTCAGACAAATCAATGATACCAATAATTGGAGGGATTTTAAAAGCTGCTGTTGATGACCTTATTATCTCAGCAATAATATCTGAATTTGTTGGTTCAAGATTTATAATAAATAAAAAAAGTCCTTATGAATTAATTGAAAGAATGAGAAGATAATAGATTTTCTTAGGAATTCACAACAATAAAGCTTAAACATCAGTAAATCAAGCGAGTATGTTATAAAGTTACTAATACAAATCCAAGTTATCTTCTTACAAACAAAAAGGAGGGAGAAGATAACTTCCCCCGTCCCCTCTTTTTATAAACTAACAAATGACTTTCTTTTTTAAATGATTTAGGTAATCTAACATTTACCTTTATAAAAAGAATATCAAGAAGTTCATTTTTCAAACCTGATTTTTTAATCTCTAACTTTCAAATCCCCATTTTAACAAACCCCTCATTAGAAAATATATTTAAACTACAAAATACTGACATATTATATAAACTACCTCAATAACCTCTAAACATTTATACACAAGAGTAGTCCAAGTGTTTATATTAAAAATTACTAAAACAAAAAAATGCCAATACAAAATAAAGTAAGAAAACAAAAAATAGAAAGATACTATAATCTCACTAGCAAAGCCTTAGCTATTGCAAAAAGAGCGATTTTAAAATCAAAAAGTAATTTAAAGAAAAAACAAGCTAAAGAAATATTTACAATGGTTGAATGTTATCTTAAAGATTCAAGACACTTTGAAAATAATTTAGATTATGTTAATGCTTACGGCTGTTTAAATTATGCTCACGGATGGTTAGATGCAGGTGCAAGATTAAAAATATTTAATGTAACTGATGACAAATTATTTACAATTTAGCATAACAACAATGAGCTCCTACAAAAATAGGTCTAAATCCATATTCAGCAACTGTTTCTTGAAAGCTTCTTTTATCTAATCTAAGTAAAGCACGTCCAACACTATGTTTAACAGTTAAATCAAATCTCTTAGTCCAGTCTGGATGTTCAGAATCCTTAATTTCTTCTATTCCTACTCCTAAATATTTTAATCTATGATGAAAACTTGAAAATTGTTCCTTTTCCCTAGCCCTAGCTAACAAACCATCTTCTTTAAAAATAGCACGAGTTGCAATAGTTTCATCAGCAAATTCTACAAATCTGCCTGGATTCCCATTCCAATCTAAAGAAAATCTAACTAAAAATAATCTTTTATTTCTTTCATCTGCAGCACTATCATCTTCAACAAATCTAAGATCATATTGCTCATCTCTATAAAAAACCCTTCCAAAACCTTCTAATTTTCTAAACCTAAAACCCATAGCATTAGCTACACCTTCTACAGCTAAATCTGTTAATAACTCAGGATTCCACTCTAAGCCTTCCATACCATAAAAAAGCATCTCTACTTAATATAATTTTCTAATTAAAAAACTTTAAATAAACAAAATACATTTTATTAGTATGGCAAAAAAGGTAATAGTTTTAAGCTTAGGAGGAAGTCTTATTGTTCCAAATAAAATTCATGTTGAACTTTTAGAAGAATTTAAAAAAATCTTATTAAAAAATTCAAAAAAATATAAATTTGTTGTAGTTTGTGGAGGAGGAATCATAGCTAGAACTTATATTAATGGTTTAAAAAATCAAAAAATCCATAATAAAAAATATCTTCAATCTCTTTTAGGAGTATCAGCAACAAGAACAAATGCAAGATTTATGACTAATTTTTTTGGAAAAGATGCTAACAAAGGAATACCACATGAAATCAAAGAAGTTCATAGCTCTATTATAAAAAACAACATAGTTTTTTGTGGAGCATTAAGATATGCAAAAGATCAAACTTCAGATACAACTGCAGCTACTTTAGCTCGTTACTTTCATTCTGATTTTATTAATCTAACAAATGTACAAGGACTATATGATAAAAACCCTAAAAAATTCAAATCAGCTAAATTTATTTCTGAGATAAGTTTTAATAATTTCTATAGCATAGCAAAAAAAATTAAATTTACACCAGGTCAAAACTTTGTTTTAGATCAAAAAGCAGCTAAAATAATCCAAAAATATAAAATTAGAACCTATATTTTAGGCCCTAATATGAATAATCTAGATAATCTACTTAACCATAAACATTTTGTTGGAACTTTAATTGATAGTAAACATAAGATTAAATAAAGGGTCTAGAATAAAAATATTTATAAATAGATTTAAGTAATATAAAAAATGCCAACACTAACAACAGCCCCTCCTCTTGCAGACATTACTGATGAGGAATTTCAAAGAATAGCAGGAGAGGGATTTAAAATAGAAGCTACCTTAGGAGGGTGGTATGAAGGTCATCAAATGATTGGAGAAGGGGGGAAATGGGTATATCTTATTTTGGAATAGAGAATTAAATGGTGCTATTGAAGCTTCATTATCTGCAGATGAAGATCATTATTTATCTCCAATACAAACAGTTTTTTCAGAAGATCCAAGAGGGGGGTATTTTCCAACCAAAATTAAATTATTAGCATTGGCACATCCAGAATCAGGAACTTATGTTAGAATAGATAATCATGGAGAACTAGAATCTTATCAGGCTTGGAGAAATAGAGAAAATTGCCCAGATTTATAATCAAACAACCTTAAAATCAAAAACATAATGATCTCTTTTTGGACCATAACTTTTAACTTTTCTATCAAGCATTAACTTAACATCAAAACCTACCTGCTTTGCAGCTTGCCTAACATCATTAACAACTCTATTAACATCTTTTTCTTTATTATCAACACTAACTAAATCTTCATAATGTATAATAGAATCCTTTTTCACAATCTTAAATGCCCATGGTAAAAATTCTTTTGGAGGAGGTAAATAACCCATTAAAACTCTATCTGCCTTTACTCCTTCTTCAACTAATCTATCAATCACATCTTTATTACTTGCATTAATAGCTTCAATATTATGAATATGATTAATTTTAAGATTTTCTTTTAAAAATTCATAAGAAACAGGATTTAATTCAATTGAATAAACTTTTTCAGGTTTACTTAAAACTCCAATAGGAACACTAAAATAACCAATACCTGCAAACATATCAACAATAATTTCTCCATCTTTAACTTGCTTAGCAATTCTGCTTCTTTCAACAACATTTCCTTTAGCAAACATAACCTTTCTAATATCAAACCTGTACTTACAACCATTTTCTATATGAGTTGTAACTGTATTTTCATCACCTGCAATAACTTCTATCTGAGGTTCTCTAAATTCTCCAATTATAATTCCTGTTTTTCTACAAACACTTCTAACACCAGGATTTAGTTCTAAAGCAACCTTTCCAATTTCCTTGCTAAACTCAACTAAATCATCATGAAGATTTAAAATAATTAAATTTCCAATTTTCTGAAATCCAGAAGGTAATTTTTCAAGCTTTTCACTATCAATCTTATCTTTAAATTTCTCCTTCAACATATTTTTAAATGTCATAAAAAACTGAGAAATAAGAGGTTTAAAAATCTATTTAATTATTTTGGAACAATAAATCTTTTTGGTTTTTTAGGAAGCCATGTTTTTAAGTTTTGTCTAGGTCCAAATAAAGTTCTGTAATATTTTCCAATTTCATCAGTAACTGTAAAATCACAATAATTCCAAAGAGGTCTTGGATAATAAGATGCAAATCTTTTTTCAGAAACTCTTTCAATAGGAGCTACACTAGCTTTAACCTTATCCCCTCTAATTAAAAACACTGATTCCATTCCAGCATTCCCTTCTTGAATTGCTTTAGCAATAACATTTGCAGACATTTTAGAATATCTTCTTTCCTTAGAACTTGGAGAATCATTTCTCATCCTATAAGTTATTCCTGATGTTTGTGTTTTAATACCATAATTAACTTCAAGTTCACTTTTTAATATACTAACAAGATGGCTTGGATTTAACTTATGATGTCCATGAACATCTGTTAATTTTTTATCAGTATGCTCAATACCACTAATTCTCGTTCCTTCAGCAATAACAATCATTGCAAATCTTCTTCCATATTTTTTAAAATTCTCATCTTGAGATTCTCTAATAACTTCAGCTATTCTTTCAATCTTATGGCCTTTATGCCCATCAGGAAGCTCACCATAAACAAATCTATCTGCATTTCCCCAATAACTTAAAGCCAACCCTATCCAATTTGCATCCCTTCCAAAAGGACAAATAAGATAAGGAAGATTATTAGTCCATGCTCCTGCAAAATGATGTTTAATCTGCCTTACTCCGACTGTAACAGCAGTATGAAATCCACTTGTAAAATCAGTTTCAGGTATAGGGTTACAACCACCTAAATCATCATCCATTGTTTTGTTTTCTACATAAAAATCTACTTCACCAATATTTTCATCAAGAATATGTATTTGTTCTCCATGATCATCTCCTGCACTCGCGACTACCAAATCAAATTTTCCTTTTTTAAAAAAATCAGCAGCTTGTCCTATCTTATCAAAATTTACACTTCCATCTTCATTATATAAGGTATTTCTTTCTGCACCTGCAACAAATCCAGCAAATCCATCTGGAATATAATCTAAAGTTAATTCATAAGTAACTCTAGATTCAAAAGCTTTAAACCCATCTTCTGCTCCAAAAAATCTATAACCTAAAGGGTCTAAAATCTCAATCAGCGTCTTAAATTCCGTATTCTGAGCAGCAGTATGCCCTCCAAGTGCAAAACATGCAACTCTTTTTATATTCCTAGCATTTCTTGATCTAGAGATATTTCTTACTACTCTACTTCCAGTAGTTGAAATTATCTTTTTCTTTCTTGCAGCATTTTTTTTAGTTAACTCCATACAAAAAAAACAAAAATCAACTTTTAAACTTTATCAATATCCCACTATATACAATATATTACCTATAATAAAAATATTATTTAATTATTTTCCACCATAAAGAGCCCAATTATCATACAAAAACTGTGCTGTAGGATCAGCAAATTGATATCTCATAGAATCTGCCCCTAATTGTATTTCCACATCAGCTCTATCCCCTTTCCTAACAACCCTATAATCCCTTCTTGTTTGAACAAGAACTTTTTCATTAGCATCTCCAACACTTTCATCAATTGTTACCATAATATATTAAAGACATAGAAATATTTATACCTTTTTGTTTTCAAACTCCTTTGCAATATCTAATAAATTATTATCATCCGAAGTTTTTTTATAAAGCGAGGATTTGAAAATCTTTAGCTATCTGTAAAAGATTTTCATCATCACCTTTCCAAGCTAATAATTGCAAACCAACAGGAATATCTTCTTTACCATCTTTTAAAGTTCCACAAGGAACACTAATTCCAGGAATTTCGGCTAAACTAGCTAAGACAGTACAAGCATCATAATTATACATATCTTCAACACTTATCTTTGTTCCTAATTTATGAGGTAGCTTGGGACATGTTGGAAAAACAATTACATCATATTTTTTAAAAGCTTTTTCAAATTGTTTTTCAATTAGTTTCTTTGCAATCAAAGCTTTTCTATAATACTGTCCACCATATTCAGCTTTTGTAATTTCCTCTCCACCTAAAATTCTTCTTAAAACTTCTTCACCACAAACATCTTCAATTTTATATCCAAACTTTCTTCCATCAAACTTTCTAGTTCCTGAAAAAAATTCAGTATAAACAATTGGATAATAAGTTTGAATGCCTAAATCAACATAATCTAAAAATGCATCTTCTGCTTTCCAACCCTTTTCCTTACAAACTTCTTCAATCCTCTTTCTAACTAAATCCCAAACATCTTTATCAGAATTAATTTTTAACACTCCAACAAAAAGTTTTTTCAAATCTTTTTTCTTATTTTCAAAATCTCTTGTAACAGAATCTCTTTCATCTTTTCCTTTTATAATATTAAAAACAATTTCACAATCTTCTACACTATTACCTAAAGGACCAATTGTATCAAAACTCATAGTCATATCAACTAAACCATATCTACTAATCATACCATAACTTGGTCTCATCCCAACAACACCACAAAGAGAAGAAGGCTGACGTATTGAACCTCCTGTATCACTTCCTATTGAAAAATCACAAAAACCAGCTGCAACACCTGCTGCAGGACCACTACTTGTACCTCCAGGAATTCTACTTAAAGCTCTTGGATTTTTACAAGGACCAAATGCACTTGTTTCTCCACTAGCACCACATGCAAACTCATCCATATTAGCCATCCCTAAAATAATACAATCTTCATTCAACAACTTATCAATTATAGTTGCATTATAACCTGCTTTATAATTTTCTAAAGTTTTTGAAGCACAATTACAAATTAATCCATTAACATTAATATTACTTTTAATTAAAACTCCTAAACCAGCTAACTTCCCTGCCTTACTACTTTTAATCTTCTTATCAACTTCCTTAGCTTGCTTAACTGCTTCATCATTTAAATGCAAAACAATATTCAAATTTTTATTTTCTTTTTTAATCTTATTTATAAAATTTTTAATATTATCTTCAGCACTTAACTTTCCTTCTTTAATATCTTTAAGTTTTTGTTTTATCATTTCCAACTACCTTTTTCAGCAACTACAAAATCATCATTCTTCTTTGGAGCATTTTCTAAAAGCTGTTTTTTAAAATCACATTTCTCACTTTTCCCTTCAACTCGTTCAAAATCATCCCTATTTACATGAAAATCTAAGTCTTCTGTTTTAACCTTTTCAAGTGCTTTTGCAAACTTATCAATAATTGCTTTTGCTTCTTTTTGAATTTCCTTTTTATCAACCATAAAAATACAAGAAATAATAACTATTTAAGATTAATTGCTAGTATCAATGACAACCAAAGGAACTAACATTTCTTTCTTACTTATTCCAGCATGATGTCCAAGGTGATTTTTCTTTTTCTCACCTAACAATCTGTCCATTATTACATAATTTTCCTTGCAAATAAGAGTATAATCTCCAATTCTATCAAGTAATTTAGGATTTAAATCAAATAACCCAAACATATTTTTCTTAACTAACTCTTCACTTTTATACATCCAACAATATTTTTTAAATTTTGTTTTAATATATTTTTCAAATTGTTTAACTTTTGATGGTTTAACATAACAATAAACTGTTCTTGCATCACCACATAAACAAGTTGTTAAACATTCTTTTAATTGAGGATGATCTTCTAACATTATATTTTTCTTTAAAGGAGTATCTATAAACCCATGATCTGCACTTATTATTAATAAAGTATTTGTTCCTTTTATAGAATCAACAAATTTTTTCAATCCCTTATCAAACTTTTTAAAAAGATTTTTAGAGTCTTTACTATTTACTCCATTTTTATGAGAACTCTCATCAAATTCAAGCCAATAAGAATTAATATATTTTCTACTATTACTTGATTTTATTGCTTTTTTAGTTTGATTAAAAAAACCATTTAAATTATCATAAACAACTTCTTTAGAATTTTTTAATATATGATTATTAAAATCTGAATTAATAATTTTCCTAGGACTAACAGCATAAGATTTTGACTTAATTTTAGATGCAAAACCTTCGACATTTAAAATATCTTTTACTTCAACACCTTGTTTGCTAAAAGGTTCATCTCCAACTCTTGGAGAAAACAACAATATCCTTGAAACCAATCCTAACTCTTTTAAATTCACAAACCATCCAGTATATGCATGTTGTTGAGGTGCAATTCCTGTTAAAAAAGCAGTAACTGCACATGCAGTGGTTGAAAGAAAAACACTTGTCATAGACCCTTTCATATTTTTATCTAAAAAACTATCTCTCCCTTTTTCCTTAATATATTCATAACCTAATCCATCAATAATCATTAAGACAATATTTTTATATTTTTTTAATTCTTTAGAACCTAATGCTCTCAACTCTACATATTTGCTCTTATGTCCTTTTTTATATCCAACAGCATTTCCAATAGAACTCATTAAATTAACAATACTTCCTCCTTTATAATCAGGAATTACAATCTCTTTATTTTTCATATAATTAAAAACAAACCAGGTTATTTAAAACTAATCACTTCTTTTTATCAGTTTTCTTTTTTTCTTCAGAAATATCTATTTTAATATTAGCCTCTTTTAATTGCTCCTTACTAATTTCTGATGGAGCATCTAACATAACATCCTTAGCTTCGTTATTTTTAGGAAAAGCAATTGTTTCTCTAATACTTTTTTCTCCTAATAAAATCATTAGTAATCTATCAAGACCTGGAGCAATACCTGCATGAGGTGGAACACCATAACTAAAAGCAGTAAAATAATGTTCAAATTCTTTTGCTTGTTTTTTATCAAATCCAATTAAATCAAATATCTTTTGTTGTATTACTGGATCATGGATTCTCACACTTCCTCCAGCAACTTCAAAGCCATTTAATACTAAATCATACTGATGAGATTTAGCTTTTCCAGCATCTTTATCATTTAAATATTTAATATCTTTTTCTTTTACCATTGTAAACATATGATGACTAGGTCCCCATTTCTGTCCAGCTCCATGAAAAAAATCATCTTTTGATTGTTTTTTAAACAATGGAAAATCAATAATCCAACAAAATCCTAATTCATTTTCATCTTTTTTATTTTTTCTAATATCAGGATTATCTCTTCCATATTTTTTCATTGCTTCATCATATGGAATTCTTGGAAAAGGAACTTGTGTTATCTTTTTTTCAGGAAAAATATTTTTTACAAGTTCTATCATTGTTTTCTCAACAATATCTAAAACATCATCTCTTTCAACAAAACTCATTTCCATATCTAACTGATAAAACTCTCCAGGACATCTATCTGCTCTTGCATCTTCATCTCTAAAACAAGGAGCAATTTGAAAATACTTATCAATTCCTGCAACCATTAATAACTGTTTGTATTGTTGGGGTGATTGAGGTAAAGCATAAAACTTTCCAGGATGATTTCTAGCAGGAACTAAATAATCTCTTGCACCTTCAGGAGTAGATTTTGTCAAAATAGGAGTTTGAATTTCTAAAAATCCTTCTTTATCTAAAAACTCTCTAATAAAAGTAAATGCCTTATGTCTTAAAATTAAATTTTTCTTTAGCCTATCCCCTCTAATACCTAAATATCTATGTTTTAATTTTAAATCTTCATTAGCAATATCTTCATTAATATCAAAAGGTAATGGTTTACTAAGAGTAAAAACCTTAAACTTATCAATAAAAATCTCTACTTTTCCACTTTCTAAATCTTTATTCTCACTTCCTTTAGGTCTTTCATTTACCTGACCTTCAATCTGAACACAACTTTCTTTTGTTAATTTTTTAACAGTTTCAAAATCATTATTTTTCTTTATAATAACACACTGAACTTTTCCATATCTATCTCTTAAATCAACAAAAATAACATTGCCATGCTCTCTAATAGTATCTGCCCAGCCAACTAAAGTAACTTTTTTTCCAATAAGTTTTTCATTAACTTCTCCTAAATTATGTGTTCTAAGCATCATTATACTGGATTTTCATAATTTATAAACTTTTTCATAGGCTAACCTTACAAAACATATATACAAAAATAAATTAGAAAATGTTTATAAACTAATAATAAGATATATACCTCATGAAGAGGTTAAATAA
>JBDRMT010000078.1:0-5704 GCA_043811855.1 archaeon
TGTCCTTTATTCTTTAACTTAAAGAATATCTTTCTTATTTCTTCCTTCTTCATAGAAAAAAGAGACTATGTTATCACAAGTTTATTTAGGTGATAAAACATAAGTGATTACTTACGACATATGTCTGTGGATTCTACATGATTTCATTAATCTCCACACCAAAAACTATAAAGTTCTCCATTAAAATGAAGTTCATAACAAGTCCACATAAATGATACACTATACTTATCTTCTCCTTGTGCAATATTCATTAGGGATTTTTCAACCTGAGTTTCAACTAATATTTGATTAGAATTTTCTTTTAACTGCTCATAACCAAGTTCTCTAAATATTTCTTTTGCTTCTTCAAGAGAATTAATATTTTTTTCATAATCTTTAACAAAATGTCTATCCCATAAACCTTCACAACTATCTTTAAAACCAAAAAAACCAATACTAGAGATAATAGCAATAAAAACAAATACAATAAATAATACAATAAACAAAACTTTCCTCTTTGATCTCATCTTTTTAAAAGGAATATATAAAAATAAAAAAGTGGTAAGCAAAATAGAAATAACTAAGCTAATCAAAAGAGTAAAATTCCATTGAAAATATATTACACACACAGTCATAACTTAACAAATAAAAGGAGATATAAAAACATTTCTAAAAATTTCATTAAAAACATTTAAAAACAAATCTCATCTTATTATCTTCATATAATAACTTGCTATATAAAAAATGGTGAACGAAAAAATACTTGTAAGAGATAAACATGCATCATTAAAAAAAGTCCTTATCTTTCTAATAATAATAGTTGTAATTGGAATTGTTATATCTGTAGTGTTCTATGCAGGATATTTTATGGAAAAACCAAAAAATATAGTAGTTATTGAAAATCCTTTAAAAGGAATTGTTTTTGCAAACACAAATGTTGCAGGAGAAGTTAATAAAGAAAAAGTTGTTGAAGAAGCAATTATAGAATTTAATGCAGAATACATAAACTATCTTTTAGCTGCAATGGGAGTTAACAACCTACATTCAATGATAGGTTATGGAAATCCAATAATAGAGTTTTCAATTGATCAAGATACCTGGACAACAGAAGTTGATGATGGAGCTTTAATAACAACAAAAGCAACAACAGATAACAAAGACTTAAGAATAATTCTATCTAAAGAAGAAGCAGTTAATGCATTATTATCTTCAGACATTGAAAATTTTATGAAACAATCTGTTACAAATGGAAATACTCAAATTGAAATGGTTGCTGGAAAAGTTGAACTAGCTGCTAAAGGTTATCTTGGAATGTATCAGCAAATTACTGGTGATGAAATAGAAGTTGAATAAAAAATAATACTAACAAATTGTTGTTCTAAAATTAAGTAACTAATATTTGTTACTAGCAGGTTAATTTTTTTAATCGAAAGGTTTATAAGCTAATATATGACATTAAATATATAGTTTTGGAAAGTATATATACTTTTCAATAAAAATAAATCCCTTCAGAGAAAAAATGAAAGACAACTTTGATATATTTTTTAGAAGAAAGCCAGCATTAATGCTTGTTGCTTTGAAAAAAATGTCTAAAGCAAGATATGGTTCTTTACTAGCAAAAGAAGTTGACTGTACTTATTCACATGCAGTTAAGATACTACAAACTTTAGAAGAACTTGGCTTAGTAAGTTTTGAAAAAAAAGGTAGAATAAAATTAATAAAACTAACTAAGAAGGGTGAAGAAATAGCAGAAAACATTGATGCTATAAGAAGACAATTATCATAAGCTTTAGATAATTAAAACAATTATTATTTTTTAAGAGGTGTTTTTATTTTTTTAATATTTAGTTAAAAACATAAAAGTTTATAAAACATCATAATATATAAATAACATGTCATCAACAGTAGCTAAATCAAATAGAGGTACTCAATTAGGAGACCGTTTAATGGGTTATGGTGGATCAGATTTAGAACATCCAAAATTTTTTATTCACACTCCTCCTGAAACCACAGTAGAGACATTTCTCCAAACAACAAGAAGAGGTTTACTTGACAGGTTTATTCAATCAACTCAAGAAGCATTTAGTGCAATGGAATCAGGAGATATTGATACAACGTATAGACATGCCTATAGAGCAAGAAGACTAGGTAGAGTTCTTAAAATAGGAGGGATTGATGAATGTACCAGACATATTATGCTAACTTCTTCACTAGAATATATTCAATCACAAAATCCTAATTTGGAAAAAGCTAGAAATTATTTAACAGAATTTGGAATTAACACTTCTATATAACTACCTACTCTTAATAACTCCAATCTTTTGACACCACTTACTAACAACACACTTGCTACACCACGGACTAACAGGCTGACAAATCTCTTTTCCAAATAAAACAAAAATAGGTATCCTATGAAAATGTATATGGAAAAATTTAAATATTGGCAATACTTTATTTAATAAGGTGATTTAAATTCAAAAAAGAAATAAGACTCAAAGATCTAAGTAAGTTTCTTCAAAACAGCCATTTAAAACTAAACCTAGATTTCTTAAACAAACTTCTCAAAAATTCTTCTAAATCAGATAAACCTCATAGAAATTTAGAATATGCTAATAAAATTGGATGTCCTATAAATAAGAATAAAAAAACTGCTATGACAATATATGGTTGGATGAAAGGAAATAGGACTCTTCCTTTTTCTAAACTTAATAAAATAATTCAACTATCAGATTACTCTTGGGAATCTATTGAAAAAAATCTTATAACAATAAAAGCAGGAATAAGAAATGGAGAGATTAAGCCTAACTTTCCAATAAAAATTAACTATAAATTAGGATCTATTATTGGTCATATTCTGGGAGATGGATCAATTGAAAAGAGATTTCACTCTCTTTTCTATTCCAATTCAAATCTTCTCCTACTAAAGGAATTTAATAATTATATGAAAGAAATATTTGGGATTGAAGCTAGAAAATGGGTGCAAAAGAAAAGGTCATTTAATGAAAAATCAGAATGGTTAATGAAAGTAGATAATCTTAACAAAGTACCAGAAAAGCATAGTGTGGGTCTCTTTTATCCAAAGATTTGTACAGACATTTTATATTCTATATGTGGGAAATTTGCAGAAGGAACAAATAAAACAATTACCAAAGAGATTATGAATGCTAGTAAGGATTTTAAAAAAGGACTAATTAGAGCATTTTTTGATGATGAAAGTTCTGTTAGAGCAGAGAGTTATACTGTAAGATTATATCAGGATAGAAAAGATATATTGGAAGATTTAAAAGAGATGATTAGAAAATTTAATGTAGAATCAAATCTAACAAAGGGTTATGATAAAAGAGGCAAACAAAGGTATTATTTTAACATTACAGGATTTAGGAATTATTATCACTTTTATCACAACATAGGATGTACATCTCCAAAGAAAAAAAGAGAATTTGAAATATTAATAAATAAAGTTAAGAATAGTAAACAATTTAAAAAGAAATATTCCTTATAAAATTATCTGGTTCTAGTTACTCCTACTCTTGGACAATCTTCCCTAACAGGACAAATACTACATTTAGGAGAGATAGGAACACAAATAGTCTTCCCATGTAAAATAAATACCCCATTTATTTCCTTCCAGTACTTTTTAAGAAGTATTTTCTCTAATTCTTTTTCAGTCTTTTCAGCTAACTTAGTCTCAACCCAACCTAACCTATTAGCTACTCTATGTACATTAACATCAACAGGTATAACTGTTTGATTATAAGCAAAACACAACACAATATTAGCAGTTTTAGGACCTACTCCTTTAATACTCAACAACTTTTCCTTATCATCAGGAACCTTGCCTCCAAACCTATCAAGAACTTCATGTGAGACACTCTGAAGTGTTCTAGCCTTCTTTTTATAATGTCCAGAACTAAATATAATTTTTTCAAGCTTATCAACAGGTATTTTAATAATTTCTTCTGGAGTTGAAGCCACATTAAACAGCTTATCAGAAACACTTTCAGTTGTTTGATCTTTTGTTCTTAAACTCAATAAACACGATATAAGAATTTTAAAAGCATCAGGCTTTTTCCTCATTCTATTAAGTGTAGTTCTTTCTGTATAATTATAATATTCAGAAAGTTTATCCATAATTTTAGAAATTTTTTCACTCATTTTAATCCTCATCTCTCATTTCATATCTTGCTATAACTTTATCTTCTTTTCGGTCATATAATAATCTATCATTATCTCCTTTTCCATAAATATCTAAACTATCTCCCATCTCTTGGATAAATTCAAATCCTTCTTCCTCAGTTATTTGTTGTAAAGTTGGTGGTTTCATTTTCTATCAACCCATAAAAAATCATGCCCTGGACAGGATTTGAACCTGCGACACCCGCCTTAAGAGGGCGGTGCTCTAACCGGGCTGAGCTACCAAGGCATATCTATTAACCATAGAAATATAACTTTAAAAAACTAACCATTTGTACAAAGTAATCATTTCAAAATGACAACAAACAAAACATTTAAATACTACCTATTAGTCCTTTTTTTATGAAAACTATTGAGGCTAAGATTATTCTTGCATTTGCTGAAGTCAGAAAAGACTTATTTGAAATGCAAGAAGAAATAAAAGGTCTAAGAACTCAATTTTCTAAAATAAATAAATCTAAAAAAACAAAAAAATGAATACATTTGAAAGAAACATTGTTAACTCATTCCAAAGAGTTAGAAAAGATATGTTAGAAATCAAAAATCAGTTGCTTATGATAGCTGAATCACAAGAAAGACAAGCTGTTGAAATTGGTGAACTTAAAGAAAAAAATGGTAAATCTACAAATACAATTGTAAGAACTATTAAAACAGTTAGACCAAAAACAGCTAAAAAAACTTTTGTTGCTGCAAAAGAAGGTAAAAAGTTTCACATAACTGCATGCCCTTATGCAAAGAACATAAAACCTATATCTAAACTGACTTTTAAGTCAAAAGATGCAGCTTTAAACAAAGGATTTAAACCTTGTACTTGTGTTAAGTAAATTAATTCTTATTAAAAAATATAATTCTTATTTGTAATTACTAATTAACTAGTCTATCATAAGGAGCATCATTATATACTCTATTCATTCCAAAATTTCTTAAAGCTGAACTATAATCACTAACAATTGTTTTATGAGCTTGTTTTTTTTCTAAATCTAATCTTTCTAATTCAGCTTGTTTAGTTAATTCTTGAGATTCCCTTTTTAAAAGAGATTCCTTGTCTCCTCTTAACATATCATAAAAAGAACCTAACATTGATACAACCTTACCAACCCCTCTTTTAACAAAGCCTCCTGTAACTCTCTCCCTTGCAGCACAATAAGAGTGATCTACATCTAATTCTCTATATTGATATTTATTCTGCAATCTAGCTTCAACTAATCTTTCCATATAAGCTTCCTTTGGTGTTCTTACATTTAGTCTTAATGCTTGCCTGACTACATCTCTTCCAAATTCTCTGTCTATTTCTCTATCTATTTGAGCTTTTCTATCTATTTCAGCAAATACTTCTTCTAATACCATTTTAAAACCCTATAAATATCAATATATAAAGCTTTCGAATTATAGGTGTTGTCCGGAATGAAATAAATTCTAACTTGGAAAAATAAAAAAGTTTGAATTATTTTTGAATCAGACAATACAATATTCTTTTTTATGTTAAAATAAATAATGTGCCAGCCCAATTCTCTTTCTCTCATTGAATGTT
>JBDRMT010000079.1:0-20770 GCA_043811855.1 archaeon
TCAGATTTATGGAAAAGTTTAACTAATTCGTTTTCTAATTTATTTGAAGGATGAGCAAGAATCGTTTGTCTCATCCTTACTTTAATAATTTTGAGAATAACTATTTTTCGGTTTTGAAAAATCTATTCCGGACAACACCTCTTATCCAAAAACCACTCCCAAGTCTTTTTAATACCTTCTTTAAGTTCTGTTTGAGGATTCCAACCAAGTTCTCTTTGAGCTAAACTTATATCTAATACAATATCTCTAACTTCTCCTTTAATAGCTTCAACATTTTCTGCTTTAATATCTTTACCAGAAACTTCTTTTAAAACCTGAAAAACTTCATTAACACTAATCTGCTTTCCATTTGCAAGATGAAATAATTTATGCTCTGTTTGTCCAATTTTATTAATACTATTAATAATAAAATCAACTAAATCAACAACATAAATAAAATCTCTAGTCTGATTACCATCTCCAAAAATCTTTGGTTTTTCACCTTTTAATATTAAATCAATAAATAAAGGTATTAACCTCTTTGTATTAGGATCATCTCGAATACCATAAACATTTCCAAAACAAAAAATAAAATAATCAATTCCATATAACTTATTATACATCCAAATATAATGTTCTGCAGAATGTTTTGAAATACCATATCCACTACAAGGATTTAATGGATGTTTTTCATCAACAGGCAAATATTCAGGTTCTCCAACTCTTGCACCTCCAGTAGAAGTATAGATTATCTTCTTAACATTATTTTTCCTACAACATTCTAAAACATTTATAGTACCTAAAATATTAATTTCAGCATCAAATAATGGATTTTCAATAGATTTCCTCACCATAGTATTAGCAGCTAAATGAAAAACAAAATCAGGTTTTTCATTTTCAAAAATATAATTTAAATTTTCATACTCTAAAATATCTATACTATAAAACTTAGCTTTTTCATTAATATTTTCTCTTTTACCAGTTGATAAACTATCAATTATAATAACACTATCTCCTTTTTCAATAAGTTTGTCAACTATTAAACTTCCAATAAATCCTGCACCACCTGTTATTAGTATTTTCACTTTTTTTAACTCCTCTTAAAATAAATAAGAAATTACTGCCTTTTAATTATTATCACTATTAAGAATATAAATCATATTGTAAAAAAACACTTACTAAATAATTTTAGTAATCTGTAAACTTACACAAGAGAGCAACAGAGCTAATAGTCATATTAACAATTACTAAAAATAATCCTCACCAATCTACAACGTAGCCATCTCATTATTATCAAATTTTCCTTTGTAAAAATCTTTATATTCAACTTTTCTTTCTAAAGCATCAACAACAGGTTCTGCAAAGTTTATTCCAGTAACTTTCTCAATATTTTCAAAACCACCTGGACAAAAAACATTAATTTCTATTATCTTATCTCCAACAACATCTAATCCAACTAAAAACATCCCATCTTGAATTAATCTAGGCCTTACTATATCTGCTATTCTTAAAATATCTTTTGTTATAACTGCCTTACCAGGTTTTCCACCAACACTAATATTATTTCTTATATCAGTACCTTTTTTTGTACGTTTAAATGCAGCATAAACACCATTTTTTACTAATGGCTCTCCATTCATTAAAAATATTCTTATATCTCCTTTTTCAACTCCAGGCAGATATTTCTGAGCAATAACATAACCATCTCTTGAAACAGCCTCAACCATTTGATTTATGTTTGGAACTTCTTTATCATGAACTAAAAAAACATTTCTACCTTCAGAACCTGATAAAGGTTTTAAAACAACTTTTTTATGTTCAGTAAAAAACTTTTTTATTTCTTCAGCATCTCTAGTTATAATTGTTTCAGGTCTAATTTCCTCAGGAAAATGTTGTAAATAAAGTTTATTTCTTGATTTTCCTAATCCTCCAGGACTATTTAAAACAAGAACCCCTTGTTTAGTTGCTAAAGCACCAAAATCAAGAGCAACACTTCTAGCCCATGATCTTTCAGGAGGTTCCATTGAAGGATCAAATCTTAATAATAATATATCTAAATCTGAAACAGATATTTTTTGAGGTTTTTCTTTAGCTTGTTCATGAAGATCTTTTAAATAACTTTCAGTAGATGAATATTTCTTACCACTAACAGAAATTACTCTAGCATAAACTTTTTCATCTCCGTCATAAGATAAATCTCCAACACCCATAAAATAAACCTTATGTCCCCTATTTGTAGCACATAAACTAACTTTATTTAAAACAGTATCAGAAGATTTTATTTTTAAAACTTCATTAACAACTATTCCTATTTTTAAGGATCTTTCCATTTTTTTTGCTCTGAATTTTACCACCTCACAAGTAAATTACTATGAAATCCTTTTTAAATCTTCTCCTCTAATTTAATCATTATCCAATGATAATAAAGATTTATAAAGTGGAGATAAGGAATTCAAAATAGTTAGATATATAAAGTATAAATAATCTCCTATTTTCTACATGCCATCAAAATTATATCCAACAGAACCTTGTCCAAAAATAGCTTCTGATCAGTTTGAACCTGTAGATGAAGTTAATCTAGATATAGAACCAATTGGAACCTTAATCAGATTTCAAGGATCTCATCCTGATTCTCGTTATATTATTCAAATAATTGAAGAAAGAGAAAAAAGATATACTAGATTATGGTTTAAAGATAGACCTGGTTGTTTTTGCTCACCATCCTCCCATTGGAAAAATCAAAGATTTAATCTAGAAGTAAAGGTTGGTAGGGGTTACACTGTTCCTCATTTTCATTATGATGATAGTGGTTTAATGGAAAAAGGGTTATCTGAACCCCGGGCTGAAGGATTCAAAAGAATAAGTACATACAGACCTACAACTGAATAATTACCTAAACCAAAAACTCATCACCTAATCTTTTATTAAACTCTTTATTAATATTCTCTAACATTTTATGTTTAGTAGCTACTGTTCCTCTCCACTGTTTATGCCCTAAAACCCACCCTAATTTAACATAAGCTGTTTCAGGTAAAATATCCCCTAAATAAACAACTCCTGTTTCTTGTATTCTTCTTCCAGACTCATAAATATAAGGATCTAACCTTCCATACAAAGTTTGAGGAGCAGCATAAATCAACATTCCCTTGCTAATAACTTGTTTTAACTTAGGAATCCAACTAAACTTACCTTCATTTATAACATGACCAATTCCACTAAACTCAACAACTAATCCCTTTATTCCTTTTTTTCTATAATAATCTAAAATATCAGGATTTTGTCCAGGATAAAATTTAACTAATCCTACCTTATTATCAAAAACAGCGTCAGCTTTAACTTTTTCTTTATTTCTCTTATTAACATCACTTCTAATCATCTCAATCTTACCATTTCCAAATATTTTAGCAATTGGCTTGCAATTTATAGGTCTAAAAGTATCTCTTCTTGAAGTATGCATTTTCCGGCATTTGTTACCTTGTAATGCATAACAATAATCATCATTTGTACTTGCATGACCAACTAACATAACTTCAGCAACATCTGATAAAGCCATATGTGCTGAACAAACTAAATTCAATCTACTATCACTACTTCCCCTATCAGAACTTCTCTGACTATAAGTCAAAATAACTGGCTTATTTATTTTTCCTAACATAAAACTTAAAGCAGCAGCAGTATAATGTAAAAAATCAGTTCCATGACTAATTACAACTCCTTTAACCTGACTATCATTTAATGATTTTTCAATAACCTTAGCAATTTTAGCCCAATCAATAAAACTCATATTTTCACTCCACTTCATAAACGGACTCTTAATCCTAATATCTGCATTATTAAAAATTTCAGGATATGTTAAAAAAAACTCTTTTGGGTCTGTTAAATCTTTAACACCTCCTGTTTTTGGATCTAACTTACTACTTATTGTTCCTCCAGTTATTATAAAATCAATTATTGGTTTTTTCCCACTTAATTTTAAATCTTCTTTTTTCTCATCAACTTTTTCAGCTTTTTGTAAAATCTCAATCTCACTTATATCTTCTTTTTTCAACCCAATATTATATCCACTATTTAGTTTTAAAAGCAAAATACCTTTATCATGACTTTCAAGTAAAACACCTTCATGTTTTTCACTTCCAACACTTACTTCAACCTTATCTCCAGCTTCTGGTTTTTTTAATGTTTTTTTCATTTTATTAATAGAATCAGACAATATAAAAAGTTATTGAAAAGTCACTTTAGATTTTAACGCTCAAACTTAGTACTTCCATCAAAATGATCAAGTGTTTTACTTGTAACTAAAACTTCATATCTTACAATCTTATCTCTTCTAAATGATAAACAATGTATTTTTTTCCTCGCAATAGCAGAAGGTTCTATACTCCCATCCCAATCATAATACACCCTTTCCACATCTTCATGATCAGGACCTCTACCAAGAACATAACATTCAGGAACATCTGAAAATCCTCCAGCAGTATTAAAATATCTTATTTTTGCAATTTCATAAATTCCAGCCTCTGTAGTAAATATTTCTCCTCCTACATGATCTGTTTTAATTTCTGGAAGTTCATCTAACCTTCCTTTTAATTGAGATCTATTTTTAGACATTTTAATTTATATACTACTTAACAAGAAGTTAATAAAGATTTCTATGATTTATTATAGTTCCATAAAAACCTAACCATTCTTCCTTAACTTACAAAGAAAAAATCCTTCTATTATAAAATTCTTCAAGAGATTAGGAATGGAATTGGTGGGGCTATGGAATTTTATAAGGGAGGATTCTTCCTTCTTAGCTTGGCTAAGAAGAATCCTTCCATATCATTATCATGATGATAAATCCTAACAGCCTTTTTCATACTTTCATCAAACTGCATTCCTCTCCACTCACTTAATCCAGGCCTTGTTTTCAAAGGCAAACCAATATCAACAATTTCTAAATCATAATTATCTAAAAGATACTGAACAACTATTTCATTTTCTTCAGGAGCATGAGTACAAGTTGAATAAATCATTTCTCCTCCTTTCTGTAAAAGTTCAACAGCAGAACCTGCTATTTTCTTTTGTTTTTTGCTTAAAGCTTTTAATAAACCTTCACTCCACTCTAAAAAAGTTCTAGGACTACATCTAACATTCCCTTCTCCTGAACAAGGAGCATCAACTAAAATCTTATTAAAACTAAATTTTAATTTTTTCAATCTTTCAATTAATTCATAACCATTATGCCTTGTAACAACTGTATTTGTAACTCCACATCTTTCTAAATTAGCATTTAATATTGAAATTCTTCCAATTGAAACATCATTTGCAATTATGCTTCCTTTATTTTTCATCATTGCAGCAGCTTGTGTTGTCTTACTACCTGGAGCAGCACATAAATCTAAAAAAATATCCTCTTCACCTAGTTCTAAAGCAATCAAAGGCATCATACTAGTAATTTCCTGAACATAGTAATAACCTAAAATATGCTCTATTGTTTTTCCAAGTTCTCCTGGTTCTAATTCACTCTTAACAATAACAATCTCAGGATGATTTTCAAATGGCTGTTCAACTATCCATTTTCTTTTATTTAATTTTTTAACTAAATCTTCAGAACTTATTTTTAAAGTATTAACTCTAATTGATTTCCTACTTTTAGTTTTAGCAACTTTAAAAAACTTTTTAACATCTTCATCATCTTTAAGAAGCTCCTTCATCCTATTAACAAACTTTTCCTTAGGCTCATAATTATTTCTCATAAATAAACATAGAAAATTAACTTATTAAGATTAACTAATCTATTTCTTAGTAACAACTGCAACTAAGACTCCTAAAATAAATAAAAACATTCCTGTCCAACCAGCAGCAGATGATACTCCTACTACACTTCCAGTAAGACTAGGCAATAAAAAACAAATCCCTATAATTATTAAAATAAGAGAGAGAAAAGGCCATGCCATAGAAGGTTGAGGTGCTAAATTATAAATATCATCCCTAAAATCCTCAATTTCTCTTCTCAACTTTCCCCTTTTACCAAGCTCTAAAAAGTTAAGCAATCCCATAATATTCATAAGCATCCAAATTTTTTAAAGTTTTCTAAAACTAACAATTAATGTTAATTATCTCTTATAAATCCTATCTTCTACAAAATATATATTATAATATTCATATATTTAAAAATTAAACTTTTTACACATTTCTATGGTAAAGATAGGAATAATTGGAGGCTCAGGACTGGATGATCCTAAGCTTTTACAAGACTACACAGAAAAAGAAATTAAAACTCCTTATGGAAGACCTAATTCTAAACTTTCATGTGGAAAAATTAAAGGAGTTGATGTTTGTATATTAGCAAGACATGGAAAAAATCATGAAATAAGGCCTAGTGCAATAAATTACAGAGCAAATATTCAAGCATTAAAACAAGAAGGTTGCACTCATATTTTAGCAACAAGTGCTGTAGGATCTTTAAAACAAGAAATAAAACCAGGTGATTTAGTAGTTTTAGACCAATTTATTGACTTTACAAAACTTAGAAAAAACACTTTTTTTGATAAATATGGAGGTGTAACACATAATCCTATGGCAGAACCTTATTCAAAAGAATTAAGACAACTATTGATACAAGAATGTGAAAATCTAGGATTTGAATACCATAAAAAAGCAACAATGGTTGTTATTGAAGGTCCAAGATTTTCAACAAAAGCAGAAAGTTTTATGTTTAGAAATTTTGCAGATATAATTGGAATGACAGGAGTTCCTGAAGTAACTTTAGCAAATGAAGTCCAAATTCCTTATGCAACAATTGCAATGTCTACTGATTATGACTGCTGGAAAGAAGATGAAGATCCAGTTACTTTTGAAATAGTAATGAAAAGAATGAAAGAAAATGCAGAAAAAGTAAAACAAGTCTTATTAGGAGTAATTCCAAAAATTGCAGGAAAAGATGAAGAATTTATTAAAAGTAAAATAAGAACAATCCCTAATTTTCCGAAACAAGGAATAATGTTTAGAGATTTAACATCCTTAATTCTTGATCCAGAAGGAATGAAAAGGGTAACTGAAATTTTATATAATAGATATAAAAATAAAAAAATAGATAAGGTTGCTGGAATTGAATCAAGAGGATTTATTATTGGAGGAATTTTAGCAGATAAATTAGGGGTAGGATTTGTAGCAATCAGAAAACCTGGAAAATTACCTAGAGCAACAGTAAGTGAAGAATATGAAAAAGAATATGGAACAGATAAAATTGAAGTCCATAAAGAAGATATTAAACCAGGTGAAAATATTCTTATTATAGACGATCTTGTAGCTACTGCAGGTACTGCAAATGCTGCAGCTCAGTTAATCGAAAAAGTTGGAGGAAGAATTGAAGAAATTGCATTTATAATGGAGCTTCCTGACCTCAAAGGTAAAGAAAAACTTTCTAAATGGCCTGTTTTTTCAATAGTAAGTTTTGAGGGAGAATAGTCTTTGTTAATTCATCTATTTTATTATCAATCTCTCTAAGACCTGTAATTAAGACTAAAGGATAATTTTTAAATCCATTCTTATCTAATAACTCTCTTCTTTTTTTATAATATCCCTTCTTTGTTTCAATAACCCTCCCAAATTTTCTTATAGGATGATATTCAACAAAAATTTTATTTTTAATAAAAAAATCAATATGACATCTTCCAATCCTAAAATGAACATTAATTTTTTCAATTGGTTTTTTAATTAATCCTTTTTCAACTAACTTTTTACAAACAATTCTCTCACTATCTGAATCAAAATAACAACTCATAAAATTATAAGGATAATTTTTCCTTCTACTTTCTAAAGCTAACAATGCTAAAGGATATTTTTTATGAGCTATCTTTGACATTTCTTTTAATTGATTTGGATTCTTCTCCATACACTTTAAAGCTGCTAATCTCTGATGTCGATTAAACACTCCTTTTTCTTTCATTGTTTTATGAGCTTTCCTCATATTATTTCTAGAATGATCAGGATTAATCTCATGTAATTTCTTTGCAATATCTGAAAAATATTTTGAATTACTTTTCAATCTTTGACCATTTATCTTTCCTTGTATTGATCCATATTTTTTACCTAACTCCTTACCTATCCAAGGATGTTTCTTTTGTGCAATCTTTCCAGCACGACCATATAAATCAGGATGTTTCTCAATGGCCTTCTTCTGATTCTGTTTTGCTTTAACACAATACCTATACCATTTTGCAGTTCCTTTAATATATCTAGTACCAATAGGAATAGAAAAATGCTCCGCTATATCTTCAATAGGCAAACCATGTTCTAGAAATAATTTTATTTCATTCCTTATTTTTATATGATTTTCTTTTTCGAATGTAAAATAAACAAAGCATTCTTTTATTTAAATTTAACTATTAGTCCATAATCACAAAACCCAAGAAATTACATAACCATAAGCTATAACCTGAGCAATTCTTGGAATAACAGCATAAACAACAAAGTCATTAAACTTCATTTTAAAAATTCCACCTAAAATTGGAAAATAAGGAATAGGTGTAACAGCTAAAATAATCATAGCTGCTTTTCCATATTTTTGAAAATATAATTCATAACTAAGAAATCTTTCTTTACCTACAATCTTTACAACAATTCTCTTACCAAAAAAAATCCCAACCCAATATGAAACAAGACTAGCTAAAACAACTGCAATTAAAGTATAAGCAATCAAAGCTTCAAAATCCAAACCAACTAAAACACCAATTGCAAGGGGAACAAGTGAACTAGCAAAAGGTTGAGGAGCTGCTTCTAATAAAAAAGAAAAAATAAAAACAGCTACATAACCATATTTTAAAACTCCTTTTCCAAATATACTTTCAACATCTTTTCCTAGATAACCATATCTAAAAGCAAGATAAATAAATACACCTATAACAACCAATCCTAGAACAAAGCTTATTATTCTTACTAATTTAGCTTTTCTTATTTTTTCCATATTAAATTAATATTCTTATTCTAATTAACAAAGAATTATATTATTTAAAAGTTGAGATTTAAAAGAATAAATTTAAATAATTAATTTATATGTAATATATATGAAAAAAGGACATAAGGAAGAAGTGGAAGAAGCACCAAAAAAAGAAGGTGCATTTAAAAACTGGTATGACATTGGAAGAAAAGTAGGAAAATATACTTTTAATAAACACTTAGGTGGAGATCATTATGAATTTAATGTTAGAAAAGAAAGAGAAGAAGCAGAAAAAATATTAAGAGATGGACAAGCTTTTCCAGACGATCCTAAATCTGCTGATTATGATGCTGAAAAAAGAGGATATGCTATAGGTATTGCACATTCTTTAATGGCTAAAAAGCCCTTGTATAAACAAAAAGATGGTAAAAAAAGAAGTATGGATTCTGTTTTATTAGGTGCAAAAATTTATGAAAAATTAGGTATGGGAGATAGAGAATTTGTTAGAAAAAGACTAGAAAAAGCCTTAGATAGAGTAAAAAAAGCAGCAGCAGAAAGAAACCCTGAAAAAAATCCAGAATATGATAGAGATTACAAACTTTGTAATATGGAAGTTGAAAGATTTTTAATAAGGAATTCTCGTAAGGCTAGTGAGAGAAGAAATTTAGAAAGAACTGTAACTGCTGTTTCTTTAATAGGAGCAGCCATAGGAATATTCTTTTTGTCACCTAATCTTACTGGAAATGTTATTGCTAACTTAGAATTAAGTGTTACTAATTACATAGGAGGAGCCTTATTCCTACTAGGTTTAATTGGATTTTTTATATCAAAAAAGATTTTCTAAATATTTAAGAAAAAATTTAAAACTTAATTCGTTTCAGTAATTAGCTATTAACATTATTTACCCTAATTACTAAAACTCACCTAAACTCATCTGCCTCTTTCCATCTAACAGTTCATTAATATTTATATCAAAAACCTGGATAATATTTTCAACAGCAGGAAGTATTTGATTTTTTAAATAATATTCAATATCATATTTTCCAGGTTCATCAGGAAGTTTAGCTCTCTCCCTAACAAGAGCATTTTTCTTTCCATTTTCAGATTCAGCAATATAATACTCAATTAACATTCCAATATTAACCAACCTACCTTCTTTTTTCATTTTCCTTGCAATTGTAACATGAGGACTAACATTTTTATAATCCTCAATTGGTTTTTTTAATTGAGTTCTAATAATTAATTTATTTAAATCAACTTTTCTAGATTTAATTTTATTTACAACTTCTTTTAAGTATTCAATAGCTTTTTTTTCATTTCCACTATTTAAAATTAATTCTAAAACTTTGTTTTGAGTTTCACGAGCAAGTGTACACCAATCTCTCCTAACAGTTTCAAACCCTCTTATTTTTATTTTATTATCCTCACCAATTAAAGCATATTTCTTTTTAGCACCAAACTCACCTGTTCTCTTTGTAACCCAAATACCTCTTTTAAAAAATCCTTCTAAATCTAACTCCATAATTCCAGGTAATTTATTATTAATTTTATCTAATAATTCTAAAACATTTTTCTTATTCTTATCACCCTTAAGTAAAGCAATTGAATCTGTATCACTATAAACAACTTCATAACCTTGTTTTTTAATAAATTCTATTGTTTCTTTAATTTTCTTTCTAGCTAAAGCAGCAGTTGAAGCAGCTGCAGGTAGACAATAATATCTAGCTCCAAAAAAACCTTGATAACCATAAGCTGCATTTGCTAATAACTTAAAAGAATTACTTCTTGCTTTTGCTAAATTATCTTTTTTAAGAGCATATTCTTTTTTATATTTCTTTCTTTTCTCAATAATATCTTCTAACATAGCAGGAAAAAAATCCTTTCCTTTAGAAAAATAAGCTTTTTCCTTACCTAAATCAACTTCCAAATCATTCTTACTTTTCTTTTCTGAAAAACTAGAACGTGATAAATTAAAAGTCACAATAACACTTGCATACATGCTTGTAAAATCAAAAAAAACAACATTTTCATATAAACCAGGAATAGGTTGAAAAACAAAAGCTCCTTCAAATCTTTCTTCATCTCTCCTATCACTTATTTCACTATGAATAGGTCTCTTTTCAACAATTTCATTAAACCTATCTAAATTATGAATTACATAATTTTCAACTTGTGTTGCCATTGAATCTCTTGAAACATCAAACAAAGGTTCCTGAATAATCTTTGTAAATTCTAAAATATCTGGCCAAATCTTTTCAGCTAATCTAAAAGTTAAATCAGAATCTTTTAAATTATATTTAAAATAATCATTCCACTCATCCCCTTTTATCTTAGAAGAATGTTTAAATTCCCATTTAGCTTTTTTTTCACCTAATAATTCATTAGAAACATCATTTAAACTCAAAGTTTCAGATTGCAGATACTGAGAATAAACAACCCTAATAAACCTTAGTAAATCAAGATGAACAATACCCTTTATCCTACCTGTCATCATTCTTCCTCTGGAAAAAACTGGTTGACTTCCATCAATACCTAAACTTAATTTTATTTTATTTTTTTCAGCTCTAGCTCTAAGATAAGGCAAATCAAAACCATCTGAAAAATAACCTGTTAAAATATCTGGATCATATTCCTTAATATATTTTAAAAAATTTTCCAACATCTCTTCCTCATCTTTAAATTTCTCAACAAAACTCTCTTTACTATTTCCTTTCCAAGTTAAAACTTTTTTAAAAACTCCAGAATTTTTAATTTTGGAGTTCCCAGAAATCTCTGATTTATGAGGACCTTCTCCTACCAAACTAATCATTAAAACCTCAGATTTACCAATTTCAAATTCATCTGTTTCAATATCATAAGCTAAAATTCTTGGCTTAAATTCTTCTTGTTTATCTGATTCTTTAACTTTACTAACTTTTAAACACAAATCAACATCTAAACTATTATCAATATTTCCAAACTCAGAATCATTATTTAAAACATCTCCTTCAATATCATACCAAACAAGAGGCTTAACTTTTCTTTCTAAAATATATTTAGTAATATAACTTAAATCATATTCTCTTCTTTTATCAACTTCTTTAAATCCTATTTTATCTGCAATATCATGTGCATCTTTATAATTTGTTATAAAAATCTTAATTGCTTTAACATCTTTTCCTAAAAACTTTTTATTACAAACCTCTGTTTTCAAAACTCTGCTTTTTCTACTCTTGTTATTAACCTGAATCTTATCAATCTTCTCCATTATAGTTTTAATCCTGCTATTCTTAACACCTTCTTTTAAAACAGCCCAAAAATAAACATCACAACTATCAATTATACAAACCCTTTTACCCTTATCATCTCTGCCAATTATTTTTGCATAGTTCTCACCATTAAAATCAAAATAATCATAATCCACAGGAATAAATTTAATTTGTTTTTCCATTTAAAAAATTAGTAAATAGATTATTTAAAACCTGCTGAAAACAGCATTATCAATCTGTTAGATAAATATATAAGTATAAAAAATACCTTATAACAAAATGACAAAGAACTTAGAATCATATATAGAACCTTATGTAGTAGCTCTGCCTAATCTAAATATTGATGAAGTTCCAGAATATTTAGATATTGAAAAAATAGGAATAACTTTAGCATCATCTGAAGCAGATGCTATAGGAAATTGTTTATTTAGACAGTTATCTAGACAAAATGGAAGAATTGTCATGGTTCAAATTAGAGAGATATTAAAAGGTTATGAAAGATTTGCAATGTCAATGACTTTTTCAGCAAGAAACCTTATCCCAGAAAATATTCATTATAGTAAGGTAATAAATGTTGGAGCATTTTTATCAGGTGTATATGGAGGAAAAGATTCAAGTTATGAAAAACAAGCTAGAGAAATTATAAGAAAGGTTGGAGAAATGAGACATTAACTTTATTAACTTTTATTCTTTTCTTTTTTTATGGGTTTACAAATAGGAGATATAATTTCAAAAAAAGAAATTAAATTTCAAGATTTAAAAAACAAAACATTAGCAGTAGATGCTTTTAATGCAATTTATCAATTTCTTACTACTATCAGACAAATAGATGGAACTCCTTTAAAAGATTCAAAAGGAAACATAACTTCCCATATATCAGGATTATTTTATAGAAATATGAACTTGATTCAAGAAGGAATCAAATTAATCTATGTTTTTGATGGTGAACCTCCTGAATTAAAACTAAAAACAAGAAAAAACAGAAAACAGCAAAAAGATTTAGCAAAAGAAAAATACAAAGAAGCTGTTAAAGAAGAAGATATTGAAGCAATGGGAAAATATGCTCGTTCTGAAGTTTATCTAGATGAACAAAAAATAAAAGAATCAAAAGAACTTTTACAAGCAATGGGAATTGCTGTTGTCCAAGCTCCTGGTGAAGGAGAAGCTCAAGCATCTTATATGGTTAAAAATAAAAAAGCAGATGCTGTTGCAAGCCAAGATTATGACTGCCTAATGTTTCAAGCACCTTTACTAATTCAAAATCTAAGTATGTCAAGAAGAAGAAAAACAATTTCAGGATATACAGAAGTTTTTCCTCAACAAATAGAATTAAAACAAGTTTTAAAAGAACTTGAAATTAATCAAGAACAATTAATCTGTCTTGGTATTTTATGTGGAACAGATTACAATCCAGGAGGAATTAAAGGATTAGGTCCAAAAAAGTCCTTAAAAATTATTCAAGAATATAAAACAAAAGAAAAAATATTTCAAGCAATAGAAAGTGATGAAAAGTTTGAAAGATATAAAGAATATCTAGATTTTGACTGGAAACCAATTTACAATGAAATATTAAACCCAAATATAAACAAAAATCCAAAAATAGAATTTCCTAAAATCAATCAAGAAAAAATCAAAAACCTTTTATTAAAATATGAATTTTCAGAAAAGCGAATCAACAGTCAGTTAGAAAAGTTTGATGAATTAAAAAAACAAGCTGCTCAAAAGACGTTGTTTTAAAAATAACTTACTCTACTTCGTAGATTTCAAAAACTTTCTAGAAGCTTCTCCTGCAGCCATTCTATAATCATCAGCTTTTTCAAGTTCTTCTTTTGAAGCTGCATCTGCACGTGATTTCACAAAAGTAATCCATAGTTTATCAAGAATTATTCCAAACACAACAATGAGTATAAAAACAAGAATATTTTGAACAAAAGGATCTAAATATATAATAAACCGATTAATAATTCCAAACATACCTGTTAACATAGCAATAATTACTGATACTACTAATGCAGCCCACTTTTTTTCATTAAAAGCTGCTACTCCTCTTAATGGATAATAAACAGCAGTTACTATAAAAACCCAAATTCCAAATGCAAAAAAGAAACTCCAAGTAAAAGAAAAACTCATACCAAAACTAATTTGCCATATTGGATTAAAAAGAGAAAAAATAATATTTATATAAAACATAAAAGGAAAAAATATAGGATTTCTAGATAAACTAACCATAAGATTCTTAAACATAAAACTTTGATTTTGTCCTTTAATAAAATAATCAGCATTTCTTTGAAAATCCTCAATCTGTTTAGGAAAACCAGTTCTAGGATTTATCTCTCCTAAACCTCCTACTATTTTTGATGCTTGATCAATCCCAGGCAAATTACTAACAGCAGAATCAACAGCAGAACTATCTTCTTCACCATTTTCACTCTGAGCAATTAAAACAGGAATAGCAAATAAATTAATTAGTATTAAACTAATAATTACTAAACTAGATATTTTTACACTTCTTTTCATAATATTAATAAGAATCAAGGGTTTTTAAGGATTAAGTTTTAAAAATTGTTTAATTATTAGTTTTTTCAGATGCAGTTCCCATTTTTCGAAGAAGTCTAAAAAAAGCTCTAGCCTCATCTGCCTTTCTATCCACAGCTTCTTCACCAGCTTTTGCTTTTCCCTTATGTGAATAATATCTTATTGGCCCTATAGCAAAAATCATTATAGCACATGCAAGAAGAGCAAGTGTATAAAAATAAACAGATGCATCAGCATTTGATAAAAGTGTCCCAGCAGGATCATTTCCTACCATAAACCAAGTTTGATATCCACTACTAACCCCTCCATCACCTACAACAAAACCATAAGAAAACATAAACATAACAATATAATATAAACTCATAACAAACCAAATACCTCTTGCAATATATTGGTCACTAATTATATCTTCATCTGCTGTAAACCAAAGCATCATTAAAAAAGGTCCTACTGTTAATATAGTTGCACCTAATGCAGCATACTCACTTCCCACTGCAATCATAAAAGCATCAGGTAAATAAATAAGTGTTAAAAGAGCTATTATAAAGGAAACTCCTCCACTTATCCAAACACTACCTGAAAAAAGTGGCATTCTATCAATTATTACATAAAGAAGCAACCATAATAAAATACCCATTAAGAGGGTAGTAAAACTTTTAGGGTCAAGCCTCATTTCATCAAGAAGACCTACACCCTTTCCAACAAAAATTCTTGTTAGTAATCCAACATTAGTTTCCTCTCCTCCTTCAAGGGTTGTTTTTGCCTCTTGTGATTCTTTCTCACCTATATTTAATAGTTTATTTCCAACATCTTGTATTACTCCATTCTCTCCAGAAACATGTGTAACAGAACTAAAAATATTTAACACAAGAACAAGAAGGACTACACTAAAGATTACCCAAAACTTCTTCCTTTTAATTTCCCTTCTACAAACACCTTTTTTCATATCTTATACAACAAATAGCACTTTATAAATATTTCTCAATTAAACAGCAAGTTCAGCAAATCTTTTTAAACCCTTGTCACTTAATTTCTTTATGAAAAAAGAGAAGGTTGTACTAATAGTTTCATTTGTAATTATCTTATTACTCGCTGTTAATTTTATTAGTGCAAATATGATTATAGACCAAACAACAGAGTATCTAAAAGAAGGAGGAGGCTCTTTATTCAGTATCTTACTTAACCATGATGATATTGATGAAACCTTATTTGCAAAAATTCTACTTTTCTTTTTATTTTTTGCAATTGTTTATATGGTTTTACAAAGAGTAGAACTTTTCAATTATAATACAACAATGGTAAGCATTATTGCTGTAATTGTCTCACTTTTATCTATTAGATATATAGGTGATGGTGATTTTATTAGAGGACTTTTACTTCCTTATAGTGCATTAGGTGCTGCAATAATAATTTTCTTACCTTTAATGGTATTTTTTTGGTTTATACAAGATTCAGGAATGGGTCCATTTGGAAGAAGAGCAGGATGGTTTATTTATGGTGTTATATTTCTAACCATGTGGGGAATGAGAATGACAGGCTCTGTTGGAGAAAGCACAGATCTAATTTATATGTTAGGAATAGGATTTGTAATTTTAAGTTTTATGTTTGATGGTACAATTCATAGGTACTTTCAATTATCAGATTATAAAAAAGCAGAAGATTTTATTGATGCAACTACAATGTTAAAACTACAAGAAGATTATGAAAGAGCAAGAAAGTTTGGAACTCCAAAGACAGTAAGAAGAATACAAAATAGAATGAGAAGAATGGGGTTAAGATCTTAAAAATTATTACCTAATCATTAAAAAGTTTAAAACTATTTTCTTCCTTCTGCCCTATATCCAACAATCCTTCTGTCCTTACCTTCACCACGATAAATAGGAACTTCTTCTTGAATATGTCGTACTGGACCACTACTTTTCCAACCCTTCTTAGTAAGAAAACTAACTATCAAAGCTCCAACAACAACTAAACATATAGAACCAATTGTAACAGTGCTTTTAGTAAAACCTTCTAAAAAAGGAGCATACTTAGCTCCTGCAGGTGTTGAAAGAGCTAAACCTGCTAATCCTAATCCTGCTAATATATAACCTACAAGTTTTATAATGTTCATTTTACACCTTTTTTATAGAGAACTTTACATGACTTCAATTTCCGAAGGAAATCTTAGTAAAGTTCTTCTTAGAAAATCTATTTTAAGATTTTCTATAATTATATTAAAAAAAGTAAGTTTAAATATCTTTCTTTAAGAAAGATATTTAATGAGTTATAAGTAACCTCTACAATTTATTAAACAAGAGAACACTCACTTATTAGGTTTATAAGATACTAATTACTTTTAAAAACAAAAACTTTAAATACTCAAAAAATCATACAATTGTATGAAAAAATGATACATAAATATAATCTTCTTATCTTAAAAGCTCTTGAATTTTTTATAATAGACCCTTACAGAGAAATATACTTAAGAGAGTTTTCAAGAAAATTAAAAATAAGCCCAAATACCGCTCAAAGATTCTTAAATTTATTTTTAAAAGAGGACCTAATAACTGAAGAAAGAAAAGCAAATCTAAGATATTTTAAAGCAAATCTTAATAACATAGTTTTTAGAAATATTAAGTTAACTCATTCGCTAAAAAAAATAAAAGACACAGGATTAATTGATCATCTAAAAAAAGATTTTTCAAGTGTAATACTTTTCGGAAGTATTGCAAAAGGTTTAGATGATAAAAACAGCGATATTGATTTAGTTTGTATTGGAAACAAAAAAAATATTAATATTACAGAAATCCAAGAAAAAATTAATCAAGAATTAAATATTCATATATTTAATTTATCTGAATGGAAAAAACAGAAAAAAATAAACAAAGCATTTTATCAGGATGTTATTTCTGAAGGAATAAATTTAATAGGAGAAATACCAATAATAGACTAAAATGGAATCTATAGATGAATGTATAAAAAAAAGACTATTAAGAAAAATAACCCCAAATATTGAAAAATCTAAATCAAGTATTAAAATAAGTGAATCAAAAATCGAAGGTGCAAAAGAACTATTTAATTCAGATTTTTTCAACGAATCAGTAATTGCATCTTACACATCAATATTTCATTCATGTAGGGCTCTTTTATTTAGAGATGGAATACAAGAAAAAAGTCATTATGCAACTTATATCTATATTAAAGAAAAATATAAAAACAAAATTCCAAAAGAATTAATAAATACTTTCTATCATTATCAATTAGAAAGGCACAATATTCTTTATGGTTTAGAAAAGACTAATCTTTCTAAAGAAGAAAGTGAAGAAGCAATATTATCTTCAGAAGATTTTTTAATAAAAGTAAAAAATATCTTATCTTAAACATGGCATCATATGATATAATAGGAAGCATAGCAATAATAAAATCAGAAGGAAAAACAAAAAAACAAAAACTAGAACAAGCAAAACACCTTCTAAAACAACCTTCAATAAAAACAATTGTAGAAAAAGCAACTGATGTAAAAGGAAGATTAAGAACAATAAAAACAAAACATATTGCAGGAATAAAAAATTTAATAACAGTTTATAAAGAAAATAACTGTTCCTTTAAACTTAATGTAGAAACTTGCTATTTTTCTCCAAGACTATCTAACGACAGAAAAGAAGTTGCAAAAAAAATAAAAATATCAGAAAAGGTTCTTGTAATGTTTGCAGGAGTAGGACCTTATCCAATTGTCATATACAAATTATCAAAACCAAGAGAAATTACAGCAATTGAAATTGGAAAAGATTGTTGTAAGTATTTTAAAGAAAATTTAAAACTAAATAAAATTCCTGAAAATAAAATCAAGATTATCCAAGGAGATGTAAAAAAGAAAATAACAAAACAATCATTAAAACAACTTGGAAAGTTTGACAAAATAATGATGGCTCGTCCTAATCTTAAAAATACATTTTTAGAACAAGCATTGTTAGTAAGCAAAAAAAACACAATAATATTTTATCACGGATTCACACATCAAGATAATTTAAAGGATTTAACAAACCAGCTTGAACAAGAAGCAAAAAATCTAAAAAGAAAAATTAAAATAACAAACATAACAAAAGCAGGAGATATTGCTCCTTTTAAATATAGGTATAGGATTGAAATTAAGGTGTTAAAATAATCTTATTAATTATATAATTAATCCCCTTTAAGAGATTAATATAATACATTAAAATTAATAATTATCAATTTAATAACAAAAACTTTTAAAAATCATTCTACAGCTATAGGCGGGCTTACACAATAAAGATGAGCCGCACCAGTGCAAACTGATGATGCACCATCAAACCAAAACTCATTGCTGAGGCTTAGAATTCCATTTGTTCCCTCGTAAAAATCATCCTGTATATCCCAGTGGTTGCCACAACTGCCAGTATTCCATGTACCATTAAGACTAGATCCTGACCACACATCAAGATCTCCTGTAATAACATTTCCGTTTTCATCATATGCAATTGGATTTTGAATATCTCCATCCCACAAATCTGTAGCATCATAAGCAATTAGATCGCCATTCATATTGTAAATAGGTCCTACGACTGTTATATGATCTCGAGCATCAACAGATTCGTCAGAAAGAAGGGCCTTATAGAAAATATCAACACCATTCCAGTCAGGAACATAACCAGCATCCCAAGCAGAAATTGTGCAAATATAATCTGCTTCATCTATTCCATAAAAATTAGGAAACCCAGAATCAGGACCACTACCTATATTTGTTAATACCTCTGTTGCAAAGATAAGATGCTTAAAAGGAGGTATAGTATCAACAACAAATGAAACCCCATTATTTGAAGCATCAATAGAATTACCAACATCATCTTTAGCAGTTACGCAAGTATAATAAGTATTATCTGCAAGTTCAGCTAAAACTTGTGAAGTTGCACTAAGGTCTAAAAATTCCTGAGTTGCAACACTACAGTCGCTTAGAGTTGAAATAATTAAATCATAAGATGTTGCTCCTGCAGCAATTTCCCAATTGACTTCAGGAGTATTATCATCAATTGTCCCTATTGGACTTAAAATATAAAAAGCATCAGGAGGTGTTACATCCACACTAAAAGCAAGTCCATTATTTGAAGCCTCTGTTGAACCATAAAAATTTTTCGCAGTTACACAACTATAATAATCTCCATCTGCAAGAGATGTAGTTAGAACTTTACTTGTACTTGTTAAATCAGGATAACTCTGCACTGCAAGTAAACATGAAGAATCTGAAGCAATAGTTAAGTCATAAGAATCAGCACCAACAGCTTCTTCCCAACTAATCTCAGGATTTTGATTTACAAGAATACCTGTTGGACCAAAGATATTAAATAATTCAGGAGGAACTGCATAACTTGTATCTTTATACCACTCATAAACAGTAGGATTATCAAGGCCTTGTCCATAAACAATAACATCTCCTTTAACTTTTACTCCTAATAAACATAATCTAACATCTCCGTCAGGCAACAAAGAAATATCTTCTACTATATTTTGAGAACTATGTATAGGCTCAGAATAACCTTCAATTTCATTACAATCAGTTTCAGATAACATTCCTAATTTATAATAATAATGATTCCCACTTTGCCTTACTTGTACATCAAAGTCAAGAAAAACCAAATCACTTTCACCATCTTGAATATCTATTAAAAATGTCTGATCAGGGAGAAGGGCTATTGGAAGAGGGGTATTTTCCTTAACAACATTTTTCGCACTAACAACTCCGATTAAGCTAACTAATAATAATATAAGAAAAGAAAAAACAATTAATCTACTATTAATTTTCATGTTCATATTATTAAAATAGAGGTTTATAAATATTATTATAATTTACAATATTGTAGAATCCACAGACATATGTCGTAAGTAATCACTTATGTTTTATCACCTAAATAAACTTGTGATAACATAGTCTCTTTTTTCTATGAAGAAGGAAGAAATAAGAAAGATATTCTTTAAGTTAAAGAATAAAGGACATTCATACTCTCAATGCAGTAAGATAATATATGCTAAATATAATTATGAGGTAAATCCTAGAACACTACAAAGGTGGATGAATAGACTAGATAAC
>JBDRMT010000080.1:0-7719 GCA_043811855.1 archaeon
TGGATTGTGTTTTTTCCACCACCTAAAAGGTAGACACGCTTTCCATTGCAAATCCAATTAAAAAACATATCAAAAATACCCATTCTTCCTGTTCCTAAAACTGTTCTTGGCCTAATAATATCAACATCTAATCCTTTCTTAATATATTCCTTGCAAACAAATTCTCCTTGTAATTTAGATTTAGCATAAGGTCCAATAGGATTATATCTATCATATTCATCAACAGGATTTTTATCAGTTAATTGAACAGCACTACTTGAAATATGAACAACTTTTTTTACTTTATTTTGCAAAGCAGCTTCTAAAATATTCCGAGTTCCATTAACATTAACTTCAATAAACTTAGTTCCTGCTTTGCTTATCGGAACTAGAGCAATAGTATGAATTATCCTATCAATTCCCTTGCAGACCTTTATGACCTCTTTTTTATTTCTAATATCTATTTTAAAAAATTCAATATCCTTATTATCAAGTTCTTTAGGAAGGGGTTCTATATCTAAAACTTTAACTTTCTGATTTTTTTTTAGTAAAAACTTAACAATCTCAACACCACAAAAACCAGAACCTCCTGTAACTAAGTAGGTTTCTTGTTTTATTTTTTTTGTCTTTGGCATTTTTAGTTTTAGTATCTTATAAATTTACACGCAGGATTAGTCTTGTTCGCTTGATTACTAGAACCCATGTTTAATTTATCAGTTACTTCTTATTTTTGCAAAGCATCTTGACAAATGCCAGATGCGAGAGCATTATTTTATTAGCTGTTCATTCAAATATCCACACCCTTACCCCTAATCCACTTAATTGACTTTCTCATTCCTTCTTTTAAACTTATTTTAGGATTATAACCTAAATCTTTTTTTGCTTTTTCAATACTACATGAAATATCTTTGTTCATTTCTCCTGCAACATGAAACTTCTGATTATAAAGTCCAAATATTTGTAAAGCAGTATCTATAAATGAACAAAATTCTGAAACAAAATTAGGAACCATTCTTGGTCTTAATTTAACACCTAAAAGCTCTGCAACAGTTTCATAAATTTCAAGAGTTTCATAAGGTTTTTCATCTGCAATCCAGTAAGTCTGACCTGTTGAATTCTTACTTTCAGCAGCTAATATTAATCCTTGTATAACATTATCAATATAAGCCATACTTCTTAAATTTCTTCCATCTCCAAAAACAATTGGTTTTCCTTTTTTTATCATCTTAAAAAAAGTAGTTTGTCTTAAAGGCTGGTTAGGACCATAAAACCAGCAAGGCCTAATAATAGTTGTATTTATTTTTCCAGCACTAAACATCTTATTAACATAAATTTCAGCCCACATCTTACTTAATCCATAATTTTTATAAGGCTTGTAAGCATCTCCTTCTTCTAATAAGACACTTCTTTTTTCATTAGTTCCTAAAGGAGAATTACTACTTACAAAAACAAATTTCTTAACTTTAGAACTAATAGCTTCATCTAAAATATTCTTAGTTCCATAATAATTTATTAAATAAAGATCTTTAACTTTTTTTGGATGAATTATTCCAGCACAATGAAATACAATATTAATACCTTTACAAACACCTTTTAGAGTGTCTTTTTTAGTTAAATCTCCTCTTACAATTTCAGCACCCATTCTCTTTAAATGACCTGCATTTAAACCTTCAAGTACTAAACACCTTACATTATACTTTTTTTTTATAAGTTCCTTTACAAGGCTATCGCCTAGCCAACCTGGAGCTCCAGTTACTAAAACCTTCATCTATCCAAATACTTGAATTTATATATAAAGATTAGTATTATTCTTAATAACTTTTAGAATTTAGGGATTTTTTAGGAAAATCCTATCAAATTATCTTGATAAACCTCAACCCTTATACTCCTTAATATCTATTAGAAACTACAGGTTTTTTTAAACAATAATCTACGTGTTTTTAGATGAGTAGAGCAAGAGATTTAGTAAAGTTAATGCGAATTTCACAATGGTATAAAAACACCTTAGTTTTTATTCCTTTAATTTTCTCATTGAACTTTTTTAATCTACACTTATTTTTAATAACTTTTGTAGGCTTTATCTCCTTATCTCTTATGTCTTCAAGTTATTACATTATAAATGATATAAAAGATTATAAAAAAGACCAATATCATCCTGAAAAAAAGAAAAGACCAATAGCATCAGGAAGAATTTCAAGACCTGCAGCTTTTTTATTATTCCTAATACTTTTCATAGACTCCTTATTAATTGCATACTTATTATCACCTTTATTCTTACTAGCAGTTGTAATCTTGTTTATCTCATCTCAGTTATACATATTTTACTTTAGAAATATAGCTTTTTTTGATATAATAATAATATCTTTGAATTTTGTAATAAGAGCACTAGCAGGAATACCTCTAATAATCTCCCTAGCTATTTCTCCACCCTATGCTATTGTTTTAGCAGCATTTTTTCTTTCAATATTTATGGTATCAGGAAAAAGAATAGCAGAAACTTATATTAAAGGATTAGAAAAATATCGCCTTTCCCTAAATAAACATCATAAAGAGACTTTAAACTTAATGGCAATTGTATCTGTTGCATGTACTGTTGTATTTTATAGTTTATATGCATTTTTAATAGAAAAACCCCTAATCCTTATTACTCTTCCAGTAGCATTTTACTTAATTATATTATACTTTAACAGTGTTTATCATGACCAAGAAAAAATAAGAAATCCAGAAAAATTTATTTTAGATAAAAAAATTATAATCTCAGTAGTTGTCTGGGTGGTTTTACTCTTAATTACTTTATATTTTGTTTAAATGTCTTAGTATCTCTTAAACATAACACACATAATCACTCTTGCTTGCTATAGCAGAACCTTCTCATAAAGGTATGGATTACTTATACTACTCCCCTTCCTTGTTTCTTTTTTCAATTTCTTTACAAGCAACTTCAGGATCACATTTTTCAAGATTTATTTTTCTTATAAATACTCCTGATAAAATCAAACTAATTAATGCTTTAAGTTTTTCTGAACCTTTTTTCTTTTCTAGTTCTTTTTGGTCTTTTGATGTTATTGTAAGAACAGCCATTTTAACCAGCATCATTGCAAAAGATATAATAGCCCAAAATAAAATCAAGCCCCATAATCCTACATTAGCTAAAAACAATCCAATTGGAATTACAATAAAACCTAACATTGAAATCAAATACCTATGGTCACCACCACCCCCAGCCCACCATGTCTTATGCTTAGACATTATTAAAAATATAGGAACTGCAAGTAATAAAAACAATATTAAATCTTTAAAATCAAAAAACACAAATCCAATCATTCCAAAAATCAAAACAGGACTTGTTACTAAAATTCCTCCAGGAATACTCATCTTACCCTTTTTCTTAATATGAAACAATAATCCAAAAATACCTTTAGAAATAGGATTAACAAAAGTTGTTTCAAAGGAATTAGACCATTTAAAATAAGCACTATATTTATAAGAAGTTACAAATGCAGAACCAAAACATACCTTATTATAATAAAAAAGAGGTAAAACTCCTATTATATATCCAACTGCTAAAAAAGGAACAGTATTTAGATTATTAAAAACAAACTCATAAATTAAGATTCCAAAAAAATAAAGAAAATCAGTATATTCAACAATAGTTGCAAATCCTAAAATTAATCCAACAAAAAATACAGGATATCCTGATAAAAACCAGTAAACAGACAACAATACTAAAAATACAGATAAAGGATGTATTATAAAGGTTGTACTATATCTCCAGTTTATAGTACATAAAGCAAATATTAATGCAACTGAAAAAGCAATTAAACTACTTTCAACAAAATGAAAAGTAATCAAATAAGTCATTACACTTGCTAAAACTCCTGAAATAACACTAACAATTGTAATATTTTTTATTCCTAATGCATAAAAAGGAACTGCTGCAAAAGCAAGTCCTGGTGGTCTATCTGAATATAAATTTTTCCCAACCTTTGCATAATCCATATGTTTTGTATAACCAATATATTTGTTTATCTTAAAGGTTCTTTTTTCAACAATCGCTCTTACTAAAGCATATAAACTACCACTATTACAACAAGTAATTCCTTGCATTGAAAACAAGTAAACCAATCCCACTATTACTATTAATAATATCAATAACATTTTTTTATAATATGGAAGAGATTTATAAAGATTATTAAGATTCTAATTAACCCTAATTATATTTATAAAGCCCTTTTCTTTTTTGATTCATACATAAAAAAGAAGAAAAATGCCAAACCTACCTCTATCCCATAAAATAAAACTAGTTTTAAATTTTGTTGCAGATAAAAGATTTAGAGAAATCTACAACATGTTCTGGGTTTATCCCTTATGGTGGAATAGAAAAACAGCAGCTCTTATCCTAAATAAAATACTTCCAAAACTAGGAATTGATCTTTTTCCACCATTTTTAGAAATAGAACCAACAACAATATGTAATTTTAACTGCATATGTTGTGAAAATACTTATTGGAAAGAGCCAGCAGTAAATATGACCTTTGAACAATTTAAAAAAATCTTTGATGATTTTGGAAAACCAAAATGGATAGGACTTACTGGCATAGGTTCTTCTTATTTTAATAAAGATTATCATAAAATGATGGCTTATGCAAAAACAAAAGGAACAATTGTAGAAGTTTTTGATCATTTTGGACATTTTAAAAATGATGAGCAAATAAAAGAACTAATCAAAGTCGGACCTGATTTTCAATTTATTTCAACCTATGGAGCAACAAAAGAATCTTATCAAAAAGTTGCTAAAAACAGCAACTTTGACATTATAAGGGAAAACATAAAGAAATTTGTCAAATTTAAAAAACAAATGAAAACAAGGTTTCCAATTTTAAGTTTTCATTATATTGTTACTAAATATTCAAAAGAAGAAATAGATATTTTCTTAGAATTTCTTCATTCTTTAAATACTGAAATTGCAGAAGTTTTAGTAACTCCTATGCTTCACAGCTTTCCAGAAGCTGAAGATATTTATGTAACTGTTGATCCAGAATATATTGCAAAAATAGAAAAAAAAGCAAAAAAATACAATATTCCTGTAACAATAAACATGTGTGCAAAGCAAGATGCAGAAGGACTAGAAAGAAAACCAGGAATAAACAATTGTAAAGAACTAATAATGCCTTTTATTTTTGTTGATGGAGATGTAACACCTTGTTGTGGTCAAAACGAAGTCAACCAGAGAGACTGGCAGCACAAAACCTCTTTAGGAAATGCATTAAAACAACCTTTTCGTGAGATTTGGTATTCTCCAAGATATGTTAAAATGAGAAAGATGATTAGAGAAAATAAAGTTCCTCCTGAATGTATTTATTGTCCTGCATATGATATGTCTTGTTTAAAATAAGTTCAAAAGCCTGAAAAGAAATAACTTTAAACAACTACATAAATTCTTAAAAACAAGCCATCTTTTTATCTATCCATGAAAATAACTCTAATTTCAACTGCAACCTTTCCTTCAGACCAAGGAATAAGAACAATATCTTCTGTATTAAAAAAAGCAGGACATGATGTTAAAATCATATTTTTAGCATTTTCAGAAGATTATAAAAAATTTTATCCAGAAAAAGCACTTAGGCAATTGTTTAATCTATCAAAAGACTCTGAACTTATTGGAATTAATTCTTTTGCATCAACAGCACCTAGAGCTGTTCAAGTTTTAAATTATTTTAAACAAAAAAACATAAACATTCCTATTGTCTGGGGAGGAATACATGCAACAATAAGTCCTGATAAATGCATTCAACATTGTAATATTGTTGCAGTTGGTGAAGCAGAACTAGCAATACTTGACCTTGTCAAAGCATTAGAAGAAAACAAACCAATAGATAAGATATTAAATCTCTGGGTGAAAACAGATGATAGCATAACCAAAAACCCAGTTAGACCTCTTATAGATGATTTAGATTCCTTACCTCCTGTTGATTATGATATCCAAGACCATTATATTTTAGACAAAGGAAAAATAAGAAAATTTAAAGAAACAGACTTAAACGGAGAAGTGTTTTTCTTAACAGGAAGAGGATGTCCTTATGGTTGTGATTATTGTAGTAATGATTTTTTAAATAAACTTTATGAAGGAAAAAGAAAAAAAATAGTTAGACATCACTCACCAGAATACATAATAGAATGCATACTTGATCTTAAAAGTCGTTTTAAAACTTTAACTTATTTTGATATTAGAGATGATACATTTTCACTGCGTCCTATTGAAGATATAAAAAAGTTTTGTGATTTATATAAAGGAAAAGTTAAAATGAGGTTTAAATGTCTAGGAGATCCTAAAACAATTTCAAATGAAAAAATAAAACTATTAGTTGATGCAGGTTGTACAGATATTATAATTGGAATTCAAGGTATTGAACGTGTTAACCTAAAAATTTATCATAGAAACCAGACAGATGAGCAGGTTTTAAGAGCAGCTAAAATACTTAATCAGTATAAAGATAAACTTGCAGTAATGTATGATGTTATAACAAGTAATCCTTATGAAAAACCAGAAGATATTATAGGAATGATTCGCTTACTTCAATCTCTTCCAAAACCTTACTTTCTTTCAGTTAACAACCTAGTTTTCTTCACATCAACACCCTTATATTACAAAGCAAAAGAAGAAGGAATTATCAAGCGTGAAGAAGATTCTGCAGCAGATTTAAACTATTGGGATAGAGCAGCTCATATAAGATTAAAAAAGAAGAACATGTATCTAAACCTCATACTCAACATGATGCGAGGTTCTGTAACAGAAAGCAGATTTGGCCCAATGCCTAACAAGTACATAAACTATCTTTTAAAACCAAACAAAATCAACAGACATCTTAAAAATAAAACCCCTACTCACATTGCTTTATTTTTTATATCTATTTCAGACCTTGTTCGTGAAAAAATAGTAAAACCTTCTTTTAGAAGCATGCCCTTATCATTTAAAGTTTGGTATGATAAAGTTAGGTATAAGGTTTAATTTCTATACTCAGTCTCATCCTTAACACCTGCCCAATAAAACCCTTCTTTCCTAAGACAACAAGCTAAACATGTTCCACAATGTTTCATATTTCCTTTGACACCAATATAACAACTATATGTCTTTGACAAGTCAATATTTAGTTCTTTTCCAAGATTAATAATATCTTCTTTATCTTTTTCTATTAAAGGAGCTACTATTTCCCCCTTAACTTGAGATACTTCCCTAAGTTTATTTGCTTTTTCAACAAACTCAGGAGTTGTGTCTGGAAATGCTTCTTTTCCTTCATTTTTAAATCCAACAAAAATATCCCAAACCTCTTTATCTTTGAAAAAAAGACTATCAGCAAGAGATATAGCATAACTTAAAAAAATACCATTTCTAAAAGGAACATAATATTTATTTGATTCTTCTTTTGTATCTTTTAAATCGTCCTTACTAATCTTCTTAGCCTTCTTATCACTATTAATCAAACTTGTAGATATTTTACCTAACCAATCTAACTTTATTTCAATAAACTCAGCATTCAACTTCGATGAACAGAACTTACTTGCTTTTCTTTCTTGCTCTAAAGTTCTTTGATTATAATCAAAAAATAAAATCTTAATTTTTTCATATTTTAACTTCTTCTTAACATAATAACTAGTAACAACACTATCAAGCCCCCCTGAACAAAGGATTATTGCATTTTTCATGAAAAGACATAGTTTTTTAATATATAAAGGTTTTTT
>JBDRMT010000081.1:0-7121 GCA_043811855.1 archaeon
CTTTGTAAACCCTCATCAGGGATTGAAAGAGAAAACTCCTGCAATTAAAGCTGGAATAAAATTAAAGTTAGGTAGAATGAAATTATTTGGACTCATAAAATTTATAACCAAAACCTCAAGAGACGATTAGTTGTAAGTATCCTATACTTTCTAAATCCATCCTAACCACAAACTAATTCCTAAAACTCCTAAAAATCCTATTAAAAAAGCAGGAGTAAAAGGAACCCCATATTTTACTAATATTTTTCTCCTATATTTTTCCCTTATTAGTTTTAATTCTTCTTTAGAAACTCCTTCCCAATTAGGTTTTATAACCTTGCCTTTAATATAAATCTTTTCATATAACCAATCTCCTTCTGTTAATTTAAAAGGAGAAACTTTCTTAACCATGCAAGAATTTTCAACAGATTTTGCAAAAACAAACAAAATAGGAAATAATAAAAATATTAATCCAATAAAAGCAAAGCTGCTTCCAACAACAAAACTAAAAATAATCCAAAAAACAAACAAAATTAAACTCATTAAAAAAAGACTTTTATGTTTGTTAAATAATCTAGAATATTCTTTTTTAAAACCTTTAAAATTTAAAAAAACTAAAACTAAAGACCAGATAAAAACATAAATTGCTCCTCCTAAAAAAGAACCTAAAATAAATAATCCAAATATCTTAAAATTTATAATCCAACTAAAACTAAGAGGTAAAATTGCTCCTAATGCAATTAACAACTTTGCATCTCCTCCTGCAAACATTCTAGAATAATAAAATAAATTTCCTAATACTAAAAAGATACCAAAACCAATTAATCCATTAGTAAAAAACCAATAATCACCAATAAAAATACCCATAGAAAGCCTATAACCCAATGCTATTGCAATTAAACTAAAATTCCAAACATTATCTACCTCTCTTCTCCTTAAATCCTGTAAAATAGCACCAATTATCCAAACTACTCCTAGGACAATTAAAAATATGTTTTCACTGATTAATATCATTTTATTCCTCTTTTAATATAGTAAACAAACTTAACCTACTCTGGTTTGTTTGCTTATTAGGAAACCAAAATAACCTAAAAACCTTTAGGGTTTACTATAATCCTAAAGAAATCTTATTTATTAACCTTCTCATTCTTTGTTCTTCCACCGCCCCTTCTTCCACCTCCTTTTTTATATCTACTATACCTGCCCTTGGCTTTTTTATCATTCTTACTCTTTCTTTTACCATCTATTGAATAATCCATTTTATCATTATAAATATCTATTGAATATATAAATCTTATTTAAAAGATATAAAAAAATCTAATTTAATATTAATCTAACACATACTTTACCTTTATTAGCTACTATATCTTGTTGGTCTGTAACTTTTCCTGAAACATCAGAAGGAACTTCTTTGTAAACTTTACCCCTTCCAACATTTTCCCCTGCATCTTTAAATTCCACTGAAGTCTTCCAATCTACTGAACACCCTAATAACTCTGCATTATTCCTAAAACATACTGTTGATTTCAAACCCTCACAACTAACTGGAATACAATCAATTCTATCACAGCTTAAACCAACTCCTCTTGTTTGTAAAGCATAGCAATTTAGCTTTTCAGGTTCTTTTTGTCCTTCTTCAAAAATAACACTTCTCTCTTTTGAACAATACTCAAAAGTTGACTGAGTTGAACAAGCTATTTGACAACCCTGAACAGCACTTTGAACATTAACTTGACCTCCTCCAAAACTAATTATTTTATTCCATAAATCTCCCCAACCAACACTAAAACCATAAACTAATACAACAAGAACAACAACAGCTAAGATAATCACAATTATAGTACCAATAGTCATCTCAGCACCTTTTTTATTCATTCTGCTTTTTCTAATATCTCTAATATTCATTTTACATCTCTTTTTTTATAACTCATATAATAATCTTCTATTTAAAAACCTTTTGGAATTGTTTTTCATAATTATAATCAATAATTGTATATCTAGAATCAACAACTTCTCCAGATTTTAAAGATAATTTTAATTTTAAAACAATCTTTTCAGGAGTTAACTCTATATTCTTATCAACTAACTGACTTTCAATACCTTCAAACCCTTTAAAAGAAAAATTCCCAGTTTCTGTTTTATATTCTAATAATTCCTTTTTAAAATTCTCAATAAAAACCTTTTTCCCTTGTGAGAAAATAAAATCTTTACTAGCTTCATGAAAAACAATGCCTAATGAGTGATCAAATTGCATTCTAGCCTGATTAGCCTTACTAACAGCATTTGCACTATAAACTGTATCTTCAAAATTATTAGTATAAGAAACCATTGTAAATAAACTTAAAATACACAAAGCTATAATCACAAGAAATAAAAGAAGTATTGGAAATGCTAATGATGCTTTTTTATTCATGTTTCGAAGAAACATGAATGCTTGAGAATCTTTGATTGTCATTGTATTCATTCTTCTTTTATTTTTTATAATCATTTTTAAATCTCCTCCTGAAAACAAATACTAATTTTTTTATCATGAACAACAGTAAAAAAAACAACACTTTTCAAATTTTTAGGATTACATGATAATCTTTGAGGTTTTGAACTACTTCTAATAGTTGTATAATAAATATCAGAACTCCTAGCTTCATAATCTTTATATTTTTCTTCAAATTCCTCTTCAATAACTTCGTCTTTTTCATAAATCCTAATCCAAGATGCAAAATTTTTATCTTTTTGAGTATTTAAAAAATCTACACTTTCTTTTTTAAATTTCTCAAAGCTTTCCTTATTTTCCTTTAAATCACCCTTAACTAAATCTTTAATTAATATTTTCTCATTATTAAATTCAATTTCTTTATCTAAAAATACTAAGAATTTTTCAATAATTGCTCCACCATTATAACTTTGTTTTAAAGTTAATTCAACATCTTTTTTTCCAGCATAAGCAGCAGGAACACCAAGTGCAATATACATAAATAAAATAGCTGCCATACCCAATATAGCAACAGCTAAAAAAACAAGATTTGTTCCTTTTTTTCCAAATTTTTTTCTCATTTTAAACTCTTTCTCCTCTTTGATTTGAAGCAGTTAATATCTCTACTACATAACCATCACTTAAAACCAATTTCTCCTGAACACACTTAATTTCTCCTTCTTTACTTAAACCGCACATTTCTCTATAGTCTCTATTTCCCTCAATAAATTTTTTAACAGATTCACCATCACTAAGAATATCTACTTGAAAAAATAAAAAATTTTGAGCATCTTTTTTATCTCCTATTATTTTTTTATCTAATCTTGCTCTTTCTAAAATATTAAAATCATTTTTTAAAACATCCTCTTGCAGCTCACCATTCATAACAATTACACTAAACAATCTGTCATTTAAAGCTTGAGCTTCTTCCATTCTAACATCAACAATAACTCCAAAAAAAATTGCAGTTCCCATATAAATAGCAATAACTAAACCAACTGCAGCTAAACCTATTATAAACATACCTGTAAGTTCTCTATAAGCTCTTTTATCTTTAAGCAGCATTTTTCACCTCTTCAATTTTATCTTCTTTAACATTCTCATCACTTTTTTTATTTTTAATATCTAACATTAATTCCTTTTTATCCGTATCTATATTCCAAACAACATTAACATCACTAAAATAATAAAAATTATATCCATCCCCTTTTGTAAGTTTAACATTTACCTTATTTAAATCATTATTAATATCTACTATTTTTCCCTTAAACTTACTTTCTTTAGCTATTTTATACATATCATAAATATCCATATAAATTTTCATTCCAGGTTCTGTTTTATCAATTTCCAAAGCAATTTTTTTTGCAAAAATTTGTTCATGTGCAGTTACACCTACTGAAGGCCGAACAATAAAAAAAAGAGTAATAGCAGCAAGAGCTACAATAAGAACTGTATAAATAACTGTTTCTAAAGTAGGATTTATAGATGCCTTTTTATTAGATTTTAACTGATACTTCTTATTCAAAAAATTAACACTTCCCATCCTTGCAATATTTTTACTCAGCTTATTATTAATCATTATTAATACCTCTTTTTATTAAATATTTTTTAGTATGTTATGATATTATGTTAATACCTCCTTACTGCCTTATCCCTCTCATATTTTTATTCTTTATTATTACTAATAAATTATCCTTGTACTATTTATTATTAGTATAATTTCCTTAAACCATTTTAATCAGGAGCTATTTCAAAATTATGAATCTTCAACATCTTCAAAACTTCAGTATCATAAAGATAAATACTTGGAGGAGAATAAAGATATTCACCATTATAACTATACCATAACATAGCTCCTGATGCAACTCCACCACCTACTACTAAAGGAAGCATAGTAACTCCAACAAGACCCCAACCTCCTGGAATAAAAGATGCAAGAACAACTGTACCTGCTGAAATTAATCCAGCTGTTCCAACTCCTTTTAACCAAGCATCAAAATTCCCATAAGGAGCCATAGTTGCAATTATAGTATAACCTCTTTCATACTCAGGATAAATCTTCCAATCATTAAAATTAGAATTTTTTAAAGCATCAGCATTTTTATCATCAGAATCTTTTAAAGCATCAAAAATATTTAATGCATATCCAGAATTTTTCCATCCAGGATATAAATATTCTAAATAACTTTGATCTTCTTTATATTTTTTTCTTGCTAAATAAGTATACATTTCCCTATGAGTAATATCTTCAAGTTCTTTTGCAGCTTTTTCATCAAATGCAAATCTAGTACATATTAAACCATAGTTAGTTTTTTCATTTTCCCATTCTAAATTATTATGAGGCATAAAATCTAACTTACCCTCTCCTAACATCCAATGACAATTAACCATAGACTCAGCAATTTCTGATTCTACTTTCTCTTTTGCAATATCTTTATTAGAACTTAACTTAACTTTTCTAACAGGGTTCTTTTCTGTACTTGTCAATGCACTGCAATCATCTCCAGACATTGTAAAACAAACTTTCTCTGTTTCACATTTTAAAGGAACAACTCTTCCTGCTTCTATAAATTTAACATTCAAACTTCTATAAACAACAGACTCATGACAAGTTTCTCTATCAATAGTTCCTGCCCAATTAAATGAAAGAATAATATATAATATTATAGCAAAACCTATTACTAATATAATAAATGAAATCAAAAAACTTGTTGATATTTCTGCTTTTTTATTTTTTCCTATTTTCATTATATTCATCATTTTAACCATATACCCTAACTAAAAAGTAAAGACCAGCAAGTGCAATAAGTATAAAAGCAACATATAAAACTGTTCTCCAAAGATTGTTAGTTAATACATTTGTTGCCATTTTTATTAGTTATCTTATAAACTTTATTTATTCAAGTTTTCTTTTTATTTTAATAACATCTCCTTCTTTATATACATCTAAAATTTCAATTTCATTTAATCTCATAGCTCCTGTCTTTGATCCAAAATCTGAATCAACTCTGATTTCAAAATTAAAACCTTGGCACCTCATATTATTTTTATCATCACAATTAACACCTTCACAAATACACAAACAACCAATTGATTTTCTGCACTCTCCTATAGGAAAATCATTATCTGCAAAAGTTCTTAAAAACCAAGTTTTAGGTGGAAAAAAATCATCAATTTCTGCTCTTTCACCTGTTTTATAAACCTGTTCACTTCTAACTTTTGTTTTTTCTAATTGGTCAATAGCTTGATTTAAACTAAGATTTTTATTAAAAGGCCAAAAAAAGATAACAGCTGAAATGACAAAACTTGAAATAATTACTAATGCAACTATTTCTAAAATAAATTTAGCAGTATCTTCTGGAAGAAGGTCTGCTTTCTTACCTATACTCTTTCTTTTTTTATTTTTTATTTTTTTCATTTTAATCTAATACTCCGTGTGTGTATATATCAGGCTCCTGAAGTGCTTTTTCCTGGCTCCCTTGTTTCTGACCTAATTCTCTAGCTTTAACAAGCCCTCTTGAAATTTGATTAAACTTATCGATCAATAAATTAATATCTCCTAATGTTTTATCTTTAGATTTATAAGATCCCTTCCAATTACCAATTTTAACATCTAAATCAACATCATACCAAAAATAACGTGCATTATTTTTTCTAACTTCATTAACCATTAATTCTAAACCTTTTTCAGGACTTTTTCCTCTTAATGCTTTAACAAAAAGCTGATTCTCATACGAAAGTTCCTGAAAATAAACTCCTTCATTACTAACAAATACCCATCCTTTAAATGCATCTTGAAAATTACCAAGAATATAATATTGAAAAACAGTAGACTCTTCCCATTCTACATCTTTAAAAGCACCAGGACTATACCACATCCATCCAAGTTCTTCACCTGTTTGTTCTGAACCACTAATCTTGGAATTAGTATTATAAACAAAATATATATTTTGTTCTACATCATGAAATTTAAAAACAATTTCCATAGGATATTCTAATTCAGTAAAACCATCCCATTCAACAGGTGTATTATTATTCTTCCCAAAACCAATATTTTCAAAAAGAGAATTTAATGGAGAACCACCCATAGCCTTCCAAGCAAGGAGTATAACAATTACAACAATAACTAATCCTATTATTACCCAAATTATTTGCATACCTTTTTTATTATGCATTTTACCTTCCAAACCTCAATGCTTTTTTAATAAAATCAAATGCTTCAATTTGTTTTCCTGCAAGTAAAAAATAAGCAACTAAAACTAAGATTAAAACAATTACTGCAATTATTATCCAACCTAAATAATCTACCATCATACCCTTTTTACACTTCATCCTATAAAATAAATAACTTAACATCAGCAATTAACCTCTTCGCAATCTAATTTTTTTATTTTATTATTTATAAAACTCTTATCAACTAATTCAAAACAACTAAACTTCCCTTCTTCCTTATCTCCATCTTTTGAATATTTAACAGTTTTCTTTTCACAACAAAAAGCATACTGAGCATTAGTGTCAGCTAAAACATTGCATCCATCAATAACATTATCAACATTAGAATGACTAAAATAACTTTTTATTTTACCTAACAAAGGATCTGCACTTCCTGTAAAAAACAAAATTAAAAATAATAATAAAACTACTGCTAATATTAAAATTACAATTGTTCCAA
>JBDRMT010000082.1:0-2269 GCA_043811855.1 archaeon
TTTTTTGCACTAAGCCTAATGCAAGAGCTTCTTCCATTGTGTAAACTTTTATAGGAAGACTTACTATTTCTGTTTGATCTTTATTATCAAAGTCTTTATAAGTTATTTCTGCATTTAAAGTAGGGTTTTTTGTTTTGTAAACAACATCAAAGCTTGCTAAATCAGTGTCGTCTGCACTAATTGTTCCTAGAAATATTTTTTCTTTTGATAATAACTCAAATCCTTGTGGAAAAATTTGAACAGAGATTGATTTAATTTCTCCTAGCCCTTTATTTACAATTTCTAAAGAAATTTTACCTTCTTGGCCGACAATAGGATTTGCATTTGTTTCAACTGAAAAATCAAGTTCTGTTTTTGCACTTACTCTTATTCCAAAACTACCATTTTTACTAAAACTTTCATCATCATCTGAATTTACATATTTTAATATATAAGGTATTTCATAATCTCCAGGAATTATATCTGTTGATGCTCTTAATACAAATTCTGCTTTGTCATCATCATCTTCATCAATATCATCTACATCTTTTTCAGAGCTTCCAACAACTGTAAAAGGAAGTTGGCTCAAATCTATACTAACAGAGATTTCTTCAATATCATAATTTTCATTATTATTTATTTCTATTGAAACCTCTCCTCTTTCACCTGGATAAATTGTAATATAATCTGCATCAACAGCTATTGCAGAAGTTAGATTAATCAAGCTTATGAGAATACAAACTAAGCTGAGAATTCCCATAGTTAGTCTGACGTTTTGATTCTTCATATTCATATTTTTTCCTAAATTCAGTTATTTATAAACTTTTTGTTTGTTACTTCTAAATAGTCAAAACAGAAGAGCTTGTTAGCAAGTAATTTTGCCTTGCTTTTTCCATTTATTTTTTGTTTTCTTTTCAATTGACTCTACTTTTCCGTCTCTTATAGAGTAAATTGTTCTTGCATATTCTTTAGCTAAATCAGGATCATGAGTAACCATTATAATTGTTTTCCCATTGCTATTTAATTTTGCTAAAAACTTCATAACAATCTCCCCTGTTTTAGAATCTAAGTTTCCAGTGGGCTCATCAGCTAGGATCACTTCAGGGTCGTTTGAGAGGGCTCTTGCAATGGCAACTCTCTGCTGTTGCCCTCCAGATAATTGATTAGGATAAAAATTCTCTCTATCTTCTAGCTCAACTAATTTTAATAATTCTTCTGCCCTCTCTTCTCGGTCTTCTTTATCAATGCTTTGAAATAGCATAGGAAGCATCACGTTTTCTTTTGCAGTTAAATTTGGAATTAGATTAAACTGTTGAAAAATAAAGCCTATTTTTTTCCCTCTTAACTGAGCAAGTTCTGATTCTTCCATTTCAGCAATATTTTCATTTTCAAGATAAATTTCCCCTTTTGTAGACAAGTCTAAGCTTCCTATAAGATTCATACCAGTTGACTTACCACTTCCACTAGGCCCCATTATAGCAACAAAGTCCCCTCTTTCTATAACTATATCTACACAATCTAGTGCTCTAACAATATTTTCTCCCATTTCATAGAGTTTTTCTACTTTTTTTAACTCAATTATTGTTGATTTTTCCATTTTTGCTATCTCGAAGTATGATATAAAAGCTATTTAAATTTATCTAATAACAAATTTTATAAACCCTCTTAATGGATTATTAATATGATAATACCAGTTCGTTGTTTTAGCTGTGGTAAACCCCTAGGTCACTTATGGGAGGAATTTAAAAAAAGAACCCAAGAAGGAGAGCCTCCTAAAAAAGTTTTAGATGACTTAGAAGTAGAAAGATATTGCTGTAGATCTATTTTTTTAGGGCAGACAGATCTTGTGGAATTAGTTGGGAAGTTTAAAAAATCCTAGATTTTCCACCTACTTATAAATCCACAATTCTTACAAGTTATTGATTTAGTCTTGTTTTTGATTCTTGTTTTAGGGTTTACATAAGGGTTTAAGCACTTTTTACAAAATTTTTTTCTTAAATCTTTTAAATAAATATTTTTACTCATAGCTAATCTTTTTATTTTTTTAATCTCTTTTGGAGTTTTATTTTTAATATTAGAAAAAAATTCTTGAATTTCTTTTTGAATCTCTGTTTTAGCGCACTTAGGGTTCATAATCAGATAAAGATTTGGTTCTTTATAAAAATAGGTGAGACAGCACTGCTGCTTCGCATCTTTTCGGACACTAAAACAAACAGCGCAATCGCCTTAACTTCTGAGTTCGGAATGAGATCAGGTGTGACACGATTGCTATGGCCGTCTTCAATAATCT
>JBDRMT010000083.1:0-4072 GCA_043811855.1 archaeon
CAGATTTATGGAAAAGTTTAACTAATTCGTTTTCTAATTTATTTGAAGGATGAGCAAGAATCGTTTGTCTCATCCTTACTTTAATAATTTTGAGAATAACTATTTTTCGGTTTTGAAAAATCTATTCCGGACAACACCGATTTAATTTAACCTTTTCCATTTTTTGACCTTTGATATCTTGCCTTTCTTCTTTCTTGAGCAATCCTTCTGAGAGCATAAGGAAATAAATACTCAACTCCTTTATCTAAAACTCGAGCTATAGCTTCAGCAACTCTATCACTAGGATTATCATCTAAATGTTCATAATTCCTTATAGCTCTTGCACTAACACCAACCTCACCAGCTAAATCATTCATTCTTAAATCTTTATCACACCTTGCTTCTCTTAATGCATAATTAAGAATAGCATTATTTCTTACATCAGCCCTACTTTTCCTCATAGGTTTTCCAGGTATTGCCATTTTGTATCATAAAAAAATATATTTTTAAATCTTATTATACTATATTTTCCTTTTACCCCTTTACCATAATCAACTTATAATTTTAATTTTTAAACATTATTATTTTTTATCACCATCTTCTTTATAAGTAAAATTCAACTAATTAGTTTTTAAAAGGAAGTCATACCATGACAAAATATATTGTAGTTGTTGGAGGAGTTATTTCTGGAGTAGGAAAAGGTGTAGCAACAGCTTCAATTGGAAGAATATTACAAGAAAGAGGATTTTCAGTCACTGCAATCAAAATAGACCCTTATATTAATTGTGATGCAGGAACTATGCGTCCTACAGAACATGGAGAAGTATGGGTAACTGACGATGGAGGTGAAATAGACCAAGATTTAGGAAATTATGAAAGATTTCTAAACATTTCAATACCTAAGTTAAACAACATAACAACAGGACAAATCTATCAATCTTTAATTGAAAAAGAAAGAAGAGGAGATTTTTTAGGAAAAACAGTTCAATTTATTCCTCATGTTCCAGATGAAATAAAATCCAGAATTCAAAAAGCATCAGATGGTCATGACATTGTTTTAATTGAAATAGGAGGAACAATAGGAGATTATGAAAACATACCCTTCTTATTTGCAATGAAAAGTTTAGAAAATGAAATTGGTTCTGAAAACATTTGTTATGTACTTGTCTCTTATATGCCAATTCCAAGTCATATTGAAGAAATGAAAACAAAACCAACCCAACTTGCAGTAAAACTCTTAAGAGAAAACGGAATCCAACCAGATTTTATTTTATGTAGAGGTAAAAAATCTCTAGATGAACCAAGAAAAAAGAAAATTGAAATATATGCACATATTAAGTCTGATAATATTATATCAATGCCAGATGTAACAGGACCAAATACTGCAAATACAATTTATGTAATTCCACTAGACTTAGAAAAAGAAAATCTTGCTGAAAAATTAATGAATCATTTAAAACTTTATCCAAAAAAACAACCAGATTTTGAAAATTGGAAAAATGCAGTTAATAAAATAATAAACCCAGAAAAAACAATAAAAATAGCAATGATTGGGAAATATCTAAATATTGGAGATTATCAATTAACTGATTCTTATATTTCTGTAAATGAAGCATTAAAACATGCTGGTGCAAATAACAATGCTAAAGTTGAAATAACCTGGATTAATGCAGAAGATCTTGAAGAAAATCAAGAAAATATTAATAACCTTAAACAATTTAAGGGTATTTTAGTTCCAGGAGGTTTTGGAAATTCAGGTGTTGAAGGAAAAATAAATGCAATTAAATTTGCAAGAGAAAACAATATTCCTTACTTAGGACTTTGTTTAGGATTACAACTTGCAGTTGTTGAATTTTCAAGAAATATCTGCAACTTACCAGATGCAAACTCAACAGAAATAAATAAATTAACTCAAAATCCTGTTATAGATATTCTTCCAGAACAATTAAATATACAAAACAAAGGAGGAACAATGAGACTTGGAGCTTATCCAGCAATTTTAAAACCAAATACAAAAACCTTTCAAATTTACAACTTACAAACTAAAGTTTCAGAACGTCATAGACATAGATATGAAGTAAATCCAAAATATCATGAACTACTTCAAAACAATGGATTAATCTTTGCAGGATTAAGTCCAGATAATAAACTTGTTGAATTTATAGAACTAAAAGACCATAAATTTTTCCATGCAACTCAAGCCCACCCAGAATTTAAATCTTCTTTATTAAAACCAGCTCCATTATTTAATGGATTTGTTAAAGCTTGTTTAAACTAAACACCCCAAGTAGCTTTTTCAGCTCTTTTTATCTGAGCAATTCTTTGCAAAGCTTGAACTTCCTGACTTGTTAAAAGATCTTTATTTTCTTTAAACTGTTTAAACTGATTTTCACTTAAATTAGAATATAACTCATCTTCATCTGCTAAAACTCTATCAAACATAATTCCTGGAATTGAAATTGCAACTTCCTTACCTTGTTCAGCAACTTCAACTTTATTTTGATTTTCCTGAACATCTTTAACCTTTCCAATTTCCTTACCTTCTTTATTTATCAATCTTACACCAGATTTTAACTTACCAGCCTCAATCCTAACTCCAAAAACAGCAGGATTTGAATTCCTAAAAACATATTCATGTAAAACCTTAACTTTACAAACACAAGCTAATTTCATCATTTTTTCTCTTTTTATTTCATTTCTTTTTTCTTCTTGAAATTTAACTAAATCTTCAATTAACCTATAAATAACTTCATTTTTCAATATCTTAATATTTTGTTTTTCTTTTGTCATTGCTTTAACTTCATCATCTTCTTCAACATTAAATCCTAAAATTAAAGCATTTAGCTTATCTTCTCTTAAATTTGTCTGTGCAGAAATAACATCTTTCTTATTAATATTTCCAATTCCAGCACTAATAATCAAAATTCTTTCCTGCTTTAACATACCAACTAAAGCTTCTAAACTACCTAAACTATCTGCTTTAACAATAATCCCTTTTTCATCTGTTTTTAACTTCCCCCCAATTTCTTTTTTAAATTCTTTTTTAATTTCATCTAAATTATTTTTAAAAACAACAAACGGCATCCCAGGTAAAATCCCTTCAGAATTAATTAACTGCATTCTTATTCCATTTGCAGCAATTACCTCTTGAACAGGCTTAAATTTTGAACTAACAGGCTGAATCTCTTCTAAAACTCTTATCTTACTAATAACAGGCTCATCAAAACTTGCAACAGCTATTTCATCTTTCACACTTAAATTACCATCATATAAAATTGCTTCTCCATATTGCATATCTTTTTGTTTTTTAATTTCTAAAATAACTCCTTTAGCTTCTTTACCTAATTTTAATCCTTCTCTTAAAAACTTTTGACTTAAACCAGCAAGCATTAAAATTAATTCACTAATCCCTTCTCCTGTCTTTCCTGAACAAGGAACCAAAGCAACTTGTTTTGTAAAATCACTAACTTCATAAAAAGGCCTAGGATCAAAACCATGATATTGCAAACTTCCAATCAAAGTTAAAAGCTTTTCTTGAAAACTATTTTTAACATTAACAGCTTGCATATCAATACTTTCTTTTAAATCCTCATTTTGCTTTCTCCAGCCTGAAATATTATCAATTTTGTTTAAAGCAATAACAAAAGGAATCTTATTTAACTTTAAAATATCAATAACTTCCTGAGTCTGAGGCTTAATTCCATCATTTATATCAATAACTAAAATAGCTAAATCAGCTAAACTTCCTCCTCTTTTACGAAGATGTGAAAAAGCAGCATGTCCAGGAGTATCAATAAATAAAAAACCAGGAAAATCTAATTTAATTCCTTTTTTATCAATCAACTTACATCTTTTCTTAATAATATCCAATGGAACCTTTGTAAAACTTATTTTTTGTGTAATTCCTCCTGCTTCTGTATCATATACTTTAGTGCTTCTTATACTATCCAGTATAGTTGTCTTTCCATGGTCTACATGACCTGCTACTGTTACAATTGGTTGTCTTATCTGTGTCATTTTAATATATATCCTAATTATCCTATTATATATACATTTAAAAACCTTAAGATAATGAAATTTTTATGAATCAATC
>JBDRMT010000084.1:0-2192 GCA_043811855.1 archaeon
CAGATTTATGGAAAAGTTTAACTAATTCGTTTTCTAATTTATTTGAAGGATGAGCAAGAATCGTTTGTCTCATCCTTACTTTAATAATTTTGAGAATAACTATTTTTCGGTTTTGAAAAATCTATTCCGGACAACACCGAATTATAAATATTTTTATAAAAATCTATTACCTATACTCACGCCAAGTATGTTTGCACTTTGTACACTTATAAAATTTAGTTTCTGCTTCATCACTTGACCTAGTTTGTTTAGTCCAAAAAAAAGCTTCATTATGCTTACATTTAGGACATTCTTTATCAACCTTAGGATTAATTTCATTTTCTCCTTCAGTTACAACAGCAACATCATTAGAAACCTTGCCCTTTTCAGAAGTTTCTAATTTTACTTCAGAATCAGCTTTATAATCACATCTAGAACAATTAGTTCCTGTTAACATAGCACCACATTTTGGACAAAATTGCATTTTAAGAATTCTAATTTAAAGTATATAAACTTACCTATACTTTCTCCAACTATGTTTACACTTTGTACATCTATAGAACTGAGTTTCTGCTTCATCAGCAGCACGGGTATGTGATATCCAAAAATATGCTTCTTTATTATTACACTTTGGACAATTAACATTAGTTACAGGAAAAACATCTACATCTTTATCAGTAATTACTCCAATTTCAGGTGTTTTTTTAATATGTTCTGAAACCTCAATCTTTGTTTTAGTTTTAGATTTATATCTACATCTAGGACATTTTAGGTTTTTTTTATCGCCTATCAAAACACAGCCACATTTTGGACAAAATTCCATTTTAAATTTAAACACGGTTTTTTATTTATTAACCTTTTATGTTAATAATTCTCCTTTAAAAATGTTTCTCTTTGTCGTTACAATTAAAGAGTAATACTCATATCATCAAATCTTATATAAATTTTTTAGATTTGATGAGACAGAGTTAAAATTTTAATTTTTACTCTGTATGATGGTTTTTTCATGAAATTAGGCCAACTTACTAAAAGAACTACTAAACCAAATCTTAACCCATCCCACCAAGGGAATTTTAAAAAGAACTTTTCCAATAATTTGTTCATCTCTTATATTAGTTTCATCTGTTTTATACAGATTATTTGAAGCACTAAGCTGCTTTTCATTATGATCTCCTTTTGTAGCATATATTTTCTCTCCTCCTTCATCAGTAACAGAAACTATTCTATGAACAATTGGACGAGGAGCACGTGACTCTAGATTAGGTTTAAAAATAATAATATCTCCAATTTCAGGAGTAAATCTTCCCCAAACAATTAAAATATCTCCTTTACTAAATCCATTACTTAATGGAAAATCATCAAACTCTTCTTTTGTAATTCCTTTATCTTCATACCAGTTTCCACATATATCCCAATATCTATTAAAATTAACTCTAAATTTTTCATTTTCAGGTCCGCACAACCCTAACCTTCCAAAATCATCCTTAACAATCTGATGATCCATACTAGAGCTTTCAACACCTGCTAAAGGAAGTGAAGTTCCCATTATAAAACCTAAACCAGGGAAAAACAAAAACTTTACAAAAACAAAGATTATTACTAATGCAACAATCCAGCTTAAAAAAGAATCTGAATTCCAAATCCATTTCCAATACTTTATTATATTTTTATTAATATCTTCTGAACTCATCACTATTAAAAGAACTAAAGGTTTTTAAATTATAAGGTTTAACTTTTAATCTATATCCCTTATAACCATAATCTTTTAATATCCTTTTTTAATGGTTTTTTTATGAATGAAGATAAAGCTTTAGAAAAAACAAGAATACCTTTTCCAAGGGCTATTGACTTAGATGAAGCTCATAAATTATTAAGACATCTTGCAACTAATTTGCATGCTTCTATTCATTATTCTGCTGGCTATAAAGGAAATGTCTGTGTACCTGAAGGGTGCAGTGATTCTATTGATGATAGAGGAAGTATATCTCTAGATTTAATGGTTTCAAGAATATCTCCATTTGCAGTTGATTCTCTTTCGTTTGTTCTTGGTAGTGATGATTTTAGAAAATTTGCAGGATTACAATTTCAAGCAACTCCTGGATTTGATACATGTGATTATACTCAAGGAAATATCACTCTTTGGGATGACACAAAAAAACATGTCCAAGAATATTTTCAATAAAAAATTCTAATTTAAAAATAAAGAATATTCT
>JBDRMT010000085.1:0-2121 GCA_043811855.1 archaeon
AGAGTTATTTTTAATATTTTTGCTTTTGAATCTGGTTTTTTTGTGGATTTTGCTTTTTTATTCTTTTTTTTAACACCTATTTTCTTGTTTTTCATTTTTTTATGTTGCATTTTTAGTTTATATTCTTTTCTATTAAACTAACTTTTTATCCCAAAAATCTTAAGTAAAAAAATATCTGTTAATTTAATTAAATCTTCTTTTTTACCTTCTATAAAAACACAGTTTTCTTGTTGCAAAATTTTACTTAAATTTGATTCTTTTATAATAACAAAGTTATCTGTGCAGGTTTTAATTGGGTTATTCTCTGGGCAATCTTCTTGATCTTGTTCAAGACAAGCTTGTTGAATTCTTTCTGTAAACATATCTAGATTTTGATAAACCTGATAAGAAGCAGTAGGTTCTTCTGAATAAATATAAAGAACTTTTTGAGCATAAGAAGGCAATAAGTTTAAATTATTTGATTCAAAAGTTAAATTTTCTAATTCATTTGGATTATTTAAAAAAACAAATTGAAAATCACCTTGTTTTAAAATCCAATAATTTCCTGAAGAAAAAAAAGAATATCCTTGGTAATTCACTTCTTTAGGCTCTTCTGAGGATCCAAAAGAATTTGCTACAATTCCAAAAACACTTGCAGAAATTACAACAATTAAAATAATACTAATAATTAAAGTGTTTCTCTTTTGTTTTTTAATTTCATCTTTTCTTGTAGATATCTTTCTCATGTAAAGAAATAGAAAAAATAGTATAAAAGGTTTCTGATGAGGGGAACCAAGGTTCCCCTTACAATAACCCCTCCTTTTAGACACTGAAAAGTAATTTTTTTAATTGCCTCTGATTAAAATCACATACAATAACCTCTCCTTTTAGACACTGAAAAGTAATTTTTTTAATTGCCTTTGATGAAAATCACAATATAATAACCCCTCCTTTTAGACACTGAAAAGTAATTTTTTTAATTGCCTCTGATTGAAATTATATTTATTTACCATAATCTATGTAAGACCCCTACAGTTTCTTGACATTCAACCTTCCTTTAATTTTACTAGAGCTACCGCCTAGAGAGAAAAAAAAGAAAAAAATAAAAATAAAAAATAAACTTAAGCTACTTGTAAAGTTGCTTCTGTTGAAGATGTTCCTACATACTTATTTCCAGCTGTTGTGTCTACACTTTGAGTTCTCAAGTAAGTAGCTGCATTCTTAGTATCTGCAAGTTCATAACCTGCAACTAATAAAGCAATCTTACCAGTTGTGTAAGCATCACCAAAGCTTTGAATTAAGAATTGTCCTGTTCCAACACCTGTTGCAGTTGTGAAACTTGGTCCACAAGCACTTCCTAATAAACCTGCAGCAGCTGAATTAATACAACTTCCACCAACAATAATTAAGTTCTTTGTCTTAAAATCGTTAATTTCTGTATCTTTTATAATAACATTTCCTAAAGTAGTTCCACCAGTTATAACTGCGTCAGCCGATGATATGTATACATCAGCAGCAACTTCATCACCATGGTACATTATCTTCACTGATTTTTGTCCAGAAGATGGTTTAGTCCAAAGTATTTCTGTTGCAAGAGCAGAATACATAAAGCTTCTCCATACATCTGTATCTCCAATCTCTTTAAAAGTAACTTCTTCACCAACAACATCACTTACTTCAACTTCCTTAGTAGTAGAACTATCCCAACCAATTGTTAAATTGATTGTGTCTCCAGCATATCTATTCTCTGATTTATCTTCTTCAACCATGGATAAAGTCCAAGATGTAGCACAAGCAGTAGTTGATACTGAAACCGTACTTGAATTATAACCTAATGTTCCTGTGAATATCTCTCCAATTCCACCATGAAGTCCAAGAGCTGCACATGCAAGAGCTGCAGTTGAATAAGTTGTAGTATTTGTTATATTTGTTGCCGTACTATTTTGCCAAGGTAAATACAAAGTCAATCCTTCTTTTGAAAACAAAGTATTAAAACTTGTTATTGAAGTTCCAGTATTTGCACTAGAATTCCAAAGTTCAATACTATTACCAGTATTACTAACTGCACCAACAGTTAAATCAACAGTACCTATTGAAAAAGTATCTGTTATTTTAGCTTTAGCTTTCTTTGTAGACCAGTCT
>JBDRMT010000086.1:0-2125 GCA_043811855.1 archaeon
AATGTGTATTTCTGTATCAGGAAGATGTTTAATTTCACAATTTTCATTTAATGAATCTGCAAATAAAGGAAAATGTATACAACCATGCAGAAGACCTTATGTCTTAGCAACAGATGCTCAAGGAAATAAATTAAAAATAACAAACAAACATATTTTATCTCCAAAAGACCTTTGTACATTGCCTTTTTTTGAAAAATTAAAAAATTCAGGTGTAACAGCTTTTAAAATAGAAGGAAGAAACAAAGAACCAGAATATGTTTCAACAGTAACCTCTGTTTACAGAAAAGCATTAGATAAAAAACTAACAAAAAAAGAAGTTGAGCAAGGATTAAAAGAATTAAACAAAGTATATAACAAAGGATTTTCAGAAGGGTTTTACTTTAAAGAACCTACTTCTGATGACTTTTCAACATCAGAACATTCATCAGCAAAACAATCAAAAAAATTTATAGGAAAAATATCTCATTACTATAACAAAGCAGGTGTTGGACTTCTACACCTAAACAACGGACCTTTAAAAGTAGGAGATGAAATATACATAACAGGAAAAACAACACCAATAATAAAACATAAAATAACAAGCATGCAGATTAATCATAAACCTGTTAAGCAAGTTAAAAAAGGACAAGATGTTGGAATGAAACTTCCTTTTTGCAGAAAAAATGATTTAGTTTACAAGATTGTAAAGAAGAAGGGAATTAATCAAAACAATTATCTAATACTTCTTTAGTTAAATTGATAGAACTATCACATGTTTGTTTTAAATACCAAGACATACTTTTCTTAAAATAAGCATTTTCAACTTCCTTCCCTTTATCCTGAACAATATTAATTGCAGGAACAAAATCTCCATCACCAGATACTAATATTGCTGTATCAAATGAATCTTCATAAGCTCCTTTTACCATATCTACTGCTATATGAATATCATCCCCTTTAATTACATAATAAAACTTAGAAGTTCCTTTTATCTTTCTTTTTTGCAATCTACTTAAAATTAACTTTACTTTTTCAGTATTTTTAACCTTTTCAAAAAATCTTTGCTGTTTTGCATATTTTTTCTTATCTTCACTATAATCTAAAGGTGCATTATAATAAAGAACCCTTATTAATTTTCTTTTTCCAGCAAGAAAATCTCCAAACTTTTTAAAATTAAAATAAGATAACTCTTTTGAATCTTCATATATAGATTTTAATCCATAATAAAAATTACTCCCATCAATAAATAGAATCACCTTTTCCATAATAAAAAACCTGGTCTTGCCGAAGCAATACCAGGGAACATATGATTATTATAGTAATAACTACTATTTAAGATTTTTGGTACTTTAAAAAATATCTTAGTAATTACTAATCCTTACACGCGAAAGAACTCCATCTTATCAATGTAATAAGATATTAATATAATTTAATGAATAAATATTAATTACAAATCTTTCCATGTTAAACTATCTTCTTCACTTAACCAGTTTTCTGCAAGAAAACTTTCATCAGCAAAAATTAAGTAGGTCTTCTTCTCAATAAACTAAAAAATCTTACTTTTTAAGTTTACAAGATTATCAAAACATAAGTTTATTAACTAATTTTCTTATAAAAAAATATGAAACTTGAAAAATCTGTATTTGATATTAATCTTAAAAAAATTTCTCTTGATTTAGAAAAATTCATTAAGACAAAAATGCACGAACTTAAAAGAACAGGTATTGTAGTTACAATTTCAGGCGGACTTGATTCAAGTGTTACATGTGCACTCTGTGTAAATGCAGTTGGAAAAGATAAAGTAATTGGACTAATGCTTCCTGAATCACAAGGAAATCCTGATGCAGAAAAATATGCAAAAGAATTAGCAAAATTACTTGGAATAAAAACAGAAACAAGGGACATTTCTCCATATCTTGATGCTTCTGGAGCTTACAAAAGCCACATATACTGGATTCCATTTAATAAACTAAGAAATTTAGTTGCAAAAATAATTCTCATGATTAAAGGTAGCAAAACCTTAAAAAATAACTTAGATGGAACAAACCATCGTATTTTAAGACAAAGTGTTGCTAATATTAATATAAAAGGAAGAATGAGATTAATAGAAGCTTATAGATATGCAGAATCTCATAATCTAATGGTT
>JBDRMT010000087.1:0-19647 GCA_043811855.1 archaeon
AAACTTATGAAAGAAATTGAAGATATTTGTAAGAAAGAAAAGGTTAAGGAGTTAAAAGTTATTTCAGGAGTAGGTGTTAGAGAGTATTATAAAAAACTAGGTTATAAGTTAGATAAAGAAAAAACTTATATGATTAAAGAATTCTAATTAGGTTTTAAAAAAATAAAAAGTTAAAAAAAAATTAAATGTTTAGTACAACTCCTGTTATAGGACATGCAGTTCCGTCTTCTAATAATAGAGCAACTTCTACTGAACCTGTTGCTGCAGATGCAAGAGTACAAGTAGCTGATGCAAAATCTTTAGTCCAGTCAGGATCTACAGGATTCCAAGTACAAGTGGTTTCTGTTCCATCTTTTATTATTTTCATATGGGGTTCAGGATTAATATCACCACCACCCTTTCTTTTTATTGAAAATATAGTATCTGTTCCAGGATTTGTGTTTGTAACTTCTAGAGATACCCCTAAACAGTTACCTTGACTTTCTAGTTGTCCTGCTCCTCCCTTAATTGTATTATTAACAACTTGCCACACTATAACAATAGCTGCAAGTACAAGAAGGATTATTAGCACAGTTGTAATAATCTGTGATTGTGCTTTTTTATTTATCATAAAATTTTCGTACCTCCTTTCATTCCTCTTTTTAAAATACTATATGGTTATTAAATTATAAAAGAATTTAGAGTTTATAAATCTCTCTGTTTTTTGTTTTAAAAATATAAAAAAAATAAAAAAAATAAAAAATTAAGCAGTTGCTGTTGCTACTCCTGAAATTGGACATACAGTTCCATCACTTAGTTTTAATGCAACTTCAACTGTTGCACCACTTGTAACAAGAATTTGTTCACTATCCATAGGATCTGCAAAAGTTTCTGATCCAGGGTAAGTGGCTGTTACTCCATTTTCAATATAAACCACCCCTGTTCCTGTTAAGGTTCCTCCACCTGTTCTTTTAACATTTACATGTGTAGCATCAACAGAAGTAACTTCCATTGCAATTCCTAAGCAAGTTGATTGTTTATCCACTTGATCAGCTCCTCCTTTAATTGTATTGTTAACAACTTGCCACACTATAACAATAGCTGCAAGTACAAGAAGGATTATTAGCACAGTAGTAATAATCTGTGATTGTGCTTTTTTATTTATCATAAATTTCATACCTCCTTTCATTCCTCTTTTTAAAATATTTATTTTAATATAATATTGTTATTTGATAGTTATCGAAGGTATTTTGAGTTTATAAAGGTTTTTGTGTCGAGGTTAGATATTTTTAGTTTTTATTTAATTTTTTTATTAAAATTATTAATAACTTCATAAAAATCCTTAGAAGTTATTGTTTTATCTGTTTCTGAGATTCCTCTTTGTGTTGCATATTCATAAAATGCTTCTGGTTTGTAACCTTGCTTTTTTAGTGAAGCAATTGTTGGAAGTTTAGGGTCATCCCAGGATTTATATTTTCCTGATTCAACATCTTTTCTCATTTGAGTTGCTGAAAGTTTTAAATCTTTAAAATGTAATCTTCCTATAAAAGCTGTGTAAGGATATGATTTTTGTTTTCCTAGTACTTTGTACATCATTTCTTGTCTTTTTGCATTATCTTTATGATCTTTTCCTCTGATTATATGAGTTATTTTAAGTTCAATATCATCAACTGTTACTGAAAGATTCATTAAAGGCCATACTTTATATTTGTTTTTTTGCAATGGATGGCTAGTAGTGTTTATTCTTGCCAAAGGAAAGTCCCTCATTGCAGGGTTTTTTTGCTGCATTCCTGATTTAAACCTTAAAACAGCCTCACCAGGTTGAAAACTGTTTTTAGTTTTTGATAACATTTTTCCCCATCTTTCTAATTGCTTATCTGATAGTAAGTTTCTACATGGACAATTTTGTTTTTTTGAAACAAATTCTTTAAATTGTTCTTGAGAACAAGTACATACATAAGCTGCTTTTTTATTAATTAATTTTTCTGCATATTTATAGTAAATATCTAATCTTTCTGACTGGATTATAAATTTAACTTTATTTTTACATAACCAGTTAGCTTCTTTTTTTATCATGTTATATGCTGGTTTGTAAATATTTTCTGGATTTGTATCTTCAATTCTTATGTAGAATTTTCCTTTGTATTTTTCTGCATATAAAAAATTAGGAAGGATTGCTAAAAGATGTCCAATATGCAAAGGACCTGAAGGACTTGGAGAAAATCTTGTTATTACTTTTCCTTTTTTTAAGTTTGGTAATTCTGGTAAACCTTGCCTTTCTTTTCTATATGTAATAATATTTTCAAGTTTTTCAAATTCTTTTTCTTGTTGTTCTTTGTTTAGTTTGTTAACCTGGTTTATGATTTGCTGAATTTCAGGAATTATTTTTGGAATATCTTGTTTTTTTAAGCCATGATTAAAAAGTGAGTTGATGATCGAGCCTTGATTTGCTTTTCCATTATGTTCAAGTGCATTTTTTAAAACATATGCTTTAATTATTTCTTTTTTTATCATAAGAATGTTAATAGAATTTATTATATAAAGGTTTATAATATACTTATATTTTTTATTTTTATGGGTCAGACATATGTAACTTTAGTTGATATGGTTGAAGGAAAATCTTATGAACTTAATAGGGATGATAAAGCTAGGTGTACAATAGGGAGATCAAGAGATTGTATAGTTACAGTTGGAAGGGGAATGGAGGGTACGAGAAAATATCCTGAAGAAATTGAAGAGAAAGTACCTTATATTTCTAGATTGCATTGTGAAATATGGTATGATAATGATGGATTAGTTTATTTAGTTCCTAGAGGAAAAAATTCTACTCATATAGGGCCTGAAGATGATATTTTAGAAACCCCTGTTTTTAAAAAAACACAAGTACCTTTAGATTATTTTGTTACTTTAGTTGGAGTTTATTCTTTTAAATTAGTTGGAGGTTTAGAAGGAAAAGAATTAATTAAAGAAAAGGATGAATTAGGTGATACTCAAGTTCTTGATGAAGAACCTCAAACTAGTTTTTAATTTTTTTATCATTTCTTGTTATGTTTATTGAGTAATTTGTTAATTTTTTTAATCCTTTATAAACTGTATTTCCTATTGTTCCTGAAATAAATGCTGCAGTAGTATTAACTCCTAACCAAGGCCATACATCTAAGTTATGATTTAGACTATTAAGTATATTAACAGATGCAGCAACTCCTGCAAGAGCAAAAGCAGTAGTTGCTAGTCTTTCGTATTGTTTTTTTGCAGTCATTTCAGCAAATGCATATGCACCAATCATAGGTCCTGCAATAACTCCTGATAATAAAGAGGATTTATCACTCCATTCATATTTTTCTCCAAAATACATGCAAAGAGGGACCATTCCTACTGTTCCTGGAATATGTCCTAAAACTCCTCCAGCAGGGATTGTTACTAAATATTTTAATGCTGATTTTGCAATACCTAACTTTTCTCTTTTTATTTCTTGTCTATTTAAAAACTCAGGGTCTTGTGATATTTCTCTAAGAGTTTTTGTTCTAGCTAAATTTCTTTTAATTTTTTTAGTTAATTTTGTTCCTAATTTGTATCCTCCTATGGTTCCAATAGTTAGTAATGCTGCGGTTATTACCATATCTGCATTTTCAGAAAATTTACTTGCTGTTGCAAAAGCTCCTGCAGTATTATAAGAGACTATTGCTCCTGCAGTCCCTCCAACTAAACCTACACTTGTTTCTAAAAAACTTGGTTTAATATTTTCAGAATTAATTCTTTCTTCTAATTGTGGTTCGGCACTCATAAAATTTTATTAGGATAGGATTATTTAAATATAATTGTGATGGATTTACTCATCATTAAAACCAGTAATATCTTCAATTTCTTCTTCTTTAGAAAGTTCGTGAATTTCATCTGATATTTCTATTCCAAGTTCTTTTTCAAGTTCTTTTTTCATTTCTTCTTCAAGTTTCTTTTTTTGTTCAAGTTTTTGTCTTGCTTTTTCTAAACCTGAGGTTTTATGTTCAATATTTTCTGTTTCTATATTTTCTAATTCTTGTTTCATTTCTTCAATATCTTTTTCAAGATCTTCTATAAAGGTTTCTTTGTTTTTTTCAAAATATTGATATAAGTAAATCCAGATTTCATCTAAATGAAATTCTTGTTCTAACCAGATTTTTCTTGTATTTGAGAGGTGGAGAAGAGGTAGGAAGCTTGCAAGTTTTTCTTCTCTTTCTTTACCAATAAGCTTTGAATATTCAATTTTTTCAATAGGTTTTTTTGGTGTTTGAGGTTTTAAAGAAGTTAAGATTCTTGCATAAAACTGTTTTATTCTATCTTTTAAATCAATTGTCTTGAATTTTGGAATATCTACTTCTGAAAGTTTTCTTGCTCTTTTAACCTGAACTTCTCTTTTTATTCTTCTTGATTCAGTATTAATTGCTTTATTTAGTGCAGCCATTAGTTCTGGTAAGGTTACTTTTCTATGTCTTGATAAGGGTGTTCTTGGCATTAAAATTGGAAGTTCATTTTCATCTATTTCAATTCTTTCAAAAATCTTAGCAGGTTCTTGCTTTCTTCCAAATAAAATCTCATCAATTGATTTAATATGCTTATTTAGTAAGAATTCTGATTTTATTCTTAAAAGCAGGGCTGCTGCTAAAAGTACCTTGCTTGATATATAGAACTCCATTTCTTCTAATTGTTCTATTTTTTCAAAGAATTTGCTTGTTAAGACTATAATATCAATATCCCAAGGATCTAATTGTTCAGAATTAATTAAATCATACATAATAACTTGCCAGTCTGATTTTTTACTAGTAATTATATCATATACCTGATTTGGAGATATTTTTTCAATTTCAGGTTTAGGAGCTTTTTCTATTAGCTCTTCCTCTTCTTTTGGTAGGAAATCTTGAAAATCCATAGAATAGTTATGGGAAAGGCTTATAAAAGCTTATTTATTTGTTTAAATATATATATTCCTTTAATATGATGTCATTACTTAGTTACAACATACCGAAAGATTTATAAAGGTGTTGTACCTCTATATATTATCACCTCTTTTTCCCCAGAAGAGCCAAGACGTACGCTTTAGTATGACACTGGTTCTTCTAGGGTTTATAATCTTTCTTAATTGATTATTATTAATCCTGTCTAAAATCAGGCACTGATAATAATTTTTACCACCAAAAACCTTAAAACCTTTTGTTTCTTAATAATTTTAAGATGGAACAAGAAATAACAAATAAAGAAATTTTAGAGCAATTAAAACAAATAAGACTAGATGTAAATATTATAAAAGAAAATATGATTGATATTGATTGTATTTTAACTCCTAAAGAAGAAGCAAGACATGAAGAAAGTTTAGCAGAGTTAGAAAGAGGAGAAACTATATCTCATAGTGAACTAAAAAAAGAGCTTGGATTATGATATTAAATATAGACCATTCAAATAAATCAAAACGATTTCTTAAGAAGTGTGATATATCCTTGACAAGAAGAATTATGGAAAGAATTGAGAGACTTGCTGAAAATCCATTTCCATCTGATTGTAAAAGAGTTATTGATAGAAAAGAAAAAACATTTAGGATAAGAGTTGGAGATTATAGAATTCTTTATTCTGTTTATAAGGAAAAGAATCTTTTATTTATATCTGATATTGATAAGAGACCAAGAGTTTTTGATTGATAGTTTTATTGTCTGTAGAGTTTTAACTATTCTTCTAGGGTTTATATTCACTTTAACTATTAGCTTAGAGTATATTCATAATCCTTCTAAAATTACTATTAATCCTGTCTAAAATCAGGCACTGATAATAATCTTTTATTATAAATAAGCTTTTAAACCTGATTTATTCTTAGAATTAATGGAAAATACACCTTATTTTAAGTTTAAACCTGATGTTTTAAAGGAAAATTATTTAGAATTTGAAAGATTATGCAAGAGGTATTTAGATGATTTTGTTATTGCATATTCTGTTAAAACTAATGGTTTTGATGAAGTTCTTGAAGTTTTAAGTAAATTAGGAAGTAATTTTGAAGTTGCTTCTTTAAATGAAATTGAAAAAGCTTTAGATTTTTCAAAAAAAGCATTTATTTTTAATGGTGCTTGTAAAAATGAAAAAGAACTTAGATTAGCTATTGAAAGTAAGTTTTTGATTAATATTGATTCTAAAAGTGAGATTGATAAGATAGCTGAAATTTTAAATGGAAGAGGTTTTAATATAGGTTTAAGAGTTAGTTTAAATAAAAGTAAGTTTGGTTTTGATGAAGATAAATTATATGAAATAATTAGTTATTGTAAGATTAAGAGTTTAAATGTAATTTCACTGCATTTTCATGCAGGAACTCAGAAAAATCTTAAGGAATATGAAGAAAGCTTAAGAAAAATTAAAGAGATTGTAAGAAAGGTTAGTGATTCTGTTGATTTAAAGTATTTAGATTTAGGTGGAGGATTTCCAGATAAGTATCAGTTAAAAAATTTAAGTATTAGTTTGGAAGATTATTTTAAATTAATTGAAAAATATACAAGAGAATTTGATAGCACTATAATAATTGAGCCTGGAAGGAATTTAGTTGCAGATGCTTTTGATCTTATTACTAAAGTTTGTGTTTTAAAAGAAAAATCAGGTCAAAACTTTGCTATTTTAGATGTTGGTATTAATGTTTTATCTAAGATAACTTTAGCTAACTATAAGTTTAGCAAGATTGATATTAGTAACTTAGACTATGATAAAGATAGTGGAGCAGGTAAGCTAGAGGGAAATAGTAGTTCTTTAAGTTTATTAAATACTAAGAAAGAAAGAAAAGAATATATTTTAGTAGGGCCTTTGTTATTTAATAATGATGTTTTAGGAAAATATAGTGAAAGTTTAAAAGAAGGAGACTTAATTAAGATTGAAAATGTTGGTGCATATTGTTATAATCTAGCTTGGACAATAAGTTATGATAAGCCAAGGGTGGTTGTTGAATAATAGAAAAGTATATAAGTAAGAAAATTCTTACTTATTATAAGATGATAAAAACTATAAAAGTTTCTGACAAGGGACAGATAGCTTTACCTCAATCAGTCAGAGAGAGTCTTGGAATCTCTAAGGGAGATGATTTAGTTTTATTTCAGTTAGATGGGAAAATCTTATTAGAAAAAACAGATAGAACTTTTGAAAGAACAAAAGATGATTTTGATGATATTTTAAGAATAAATGAAGGTTCGTTAAATGAGGTCTGGGATAATAAAGAAGATGAATCTTGGACAAAGGAATTATTAAAAGAAAATGGATTATAGCAAAGGAGATTTAGTAATAATTTCTTATCCTTTTTCAAACTTTAAGGAATCAAAAATTCGTCCAGCATTAATTATTTCTAATAATTTTTTTAATAAGAATACAGAAGATTTTATACTTGTTCCCTTGACAAGTATATTAAAGAAGAAGCCCTTTACTTTATTATTATATCCTGATGATATGGCTTTAGGAAATTTAATTAAAGCAAGTAATATTAGAGTAGATAAAATATTTTCAATGAAAAAGGAATTAGTTAAAACAAAAATTGGAATTGTTAATAAAATTATCTTAAAAAGAATTGAAAATGAATTCATGAAAATTCTAAAATAAGGTAGGTTAAGATTTTAATAGAATAATTCTTTATTGTTTTTATGTTAAGAATATGTTTAATAGGGCCTGGAAGTTTTAATTTTCATTTTCAGGATATTTTAGGTATTAGTAAGGAGAAGTTTGATGGTGAGATTGATAAGATAGCTAATGTTTTAAGTAATTCTGGTTTTGAAGTAGTTTTATCTCCTTCTGAAGGAGTTTCATTTGAGGTTGCAAAAAAAGTTAAGGAAAAAAATGGCAAGATAATTGGAGTTGCTCCACTAAGTGATAAATATCCAGGAGTTGGACATTTACAGTCTTTTATAGATTTTGAGGTTAAGGGTAAGAAGCTTTTTAGTGAGATGATTGATAGTGGAGATTGGCCTGCTCATAATCTAAGATTAGCATTATTTGGTGATTGTTTATTGTTTTTAGGAAAATCACCTGGTTCTAGTGGAGAGTTAAATTTTGGTTTTTATATGTATAAAATAATTAAAGGAATGAAACCAAGTATTAATCAGTCAATTGAAAAAATTCATAAAAAAGCAAGAGCAGGAGTGAATATTGATTATCATGTTTTTGTTTATACTAAATTTTTAAAAGATGGTAAGTTAGGTGAGGAAGAAGAAGCTTATGCTAAGAAATTTGGAATTAAGATTGTTTATGTTAAAAATGCTGAGGAGTTGGAGAAAGGGTTGAGGGAGTTGGAGCAAAACCTTTAAATATAACCTTTACTAAGGTTATAATAACCTTTATGGAGGTTATTATGGATATTATAAAATTTTTAAAAGAAAATGAAAATTCAAGAAAAATTTTTGGAAAATCAGAGCTAAAGATAATTGAAAAACAAGTTTTAGGGATTAATCTTAACCAATCTGAAAAAAATAGATTATCAAGGGATATAAGAGAAAAATTTAAGTTTATTAAGGATGTCAATAGATTTTCAGATGAATTTAGTTTAAAGAAAGGTTCGAGAATAAGGGAGTTTATTCAAGAGGTTGTTGAGGTAATAAAAACTCACAAAGATTTTAGAAAAATAAAAAAGATAGTTTTATTTGGATCTGTTGTTGAGAATAAAATAACTTTTAGATCTGATATTGATATTGCTGTAGAATTTGATGAGATTGATAAAAAAGACGCAGGAAAGTTTAGGATTTATGTTTTAGGAAGAGTTAATAACAGAGCAGATATACAAGTATATAATGTATTACCAAAAAAAATAAGATATGAGATTGATAAAAAAGGAAAAATTTTGTATGAAAAATGATAATAAAAGATAAAATAAATGATATTAAAGGGTTTTTGCAGGAGCTTTCAGAGATAGTTCCGAGTGATATAGGATTATATAAAAGAAGTCTAGAGAAAAAAGCAGCTTGTGAAAGATATCTTGAAAAAATTATGGAAGCAGTTGTTGATTTAGCTTTTTTAGTTATCAAAGAAAAAAATCTTAAACTTCCTGGGGATGATGAAGAGGCTTTTAAGATTCTTGTTGATAATAATATTATTTTAAAAGAATTAGGAAGTAATTTAAAAGATGCAAAAGGAATGAGAAATTTTATTATCCATCAATATGATAAAATTGATGATGAGTTGGTATTTGAATCTGTCTCTAATGAATTAGAAAGAGATGTTAAGGAATTTATTAATATTATTAAACTAATGTTTAAGGATGATTAGTAGCATGATAAATACAACAAATTTGAATGAAGCAAGAAAGCAAATAATGAAGTTGAAAAAAGAAGGTAAGGAAGTGGTAGTTGTTGCTCAGGATGATGATTTTAATAGAAAGATATTTGAAAATAAAGATGTTGATATGGTTGTAGGTTTAGAATTACATGATAGAAAAGATTTTATGAAGCAAAGAGATAGTGGATTAAATGAAATTAATTGTAAATTAGCTCATGATAATAATATTAAGATTGGAATTGATGTTGGTAAGATAGGTAAGTTAGAGAAAATTGAAAAAGCAAGAGTGTTGGCTCGGGTTAGGCAAAACATTCAGTTGTGTAAAAGAACTGGAACTAAGATAGTTGTTTTAGGTGATTCTGGAAAGCAAGAAATTATGAGTTTGTTTTTAGTTTTAGGTGGAAGTACAAGTCAGGGTAAGGAAGGATTAAGGTGATGGTTAGCTCTTCACTCTTTTTAAAATTTCTTCTGTTAAAAATACATGAGGTTGTCTTGGAGAATCTTCTAGGAAAAATACCTCATAATCATAAGCTTCTAATCCTTTTCTTGCCCTTTTTGCTAATTCTAAGTCCATTTTAAAGTCCTCCATTTTAGAAGGATCTTCTTCTCCATACATAACTGGTTGTAATGTAACCCAATTATCTCCTTTTTGACGTACTAAAACATAATATTTTTTATCCATTTTTATCTACCAATCCTTCTAATCTTCTTAAATCATCTTCATAGATGGGATAAACTAATGTCTTTGGATAAACTAGATTGAATTTAGGTTCAACAAGTTTGAGAGGAGGGGAACTAAATTTTATTACCTCTCCAGTTTTAAATTTAGTTCTAGATAAGACCCTTCCATTACTATCACGTTGAATTTGAAATTTATCATACCATCCTCTAAGAAGTATAATGGAAGATGAATATTTCACCCACGAACTTTTTTTAAATTCTTCCATCCCAGGATCTAGTTCATCACCCTCAAAACAAGGTTTCACGTCATCATTTCTATGTATTGATAAATTAAACATAAATTCAAGTCCATACCAATGGAATCCAGGATGACGTATTTCAAGATAGGTATGCAAATGTCCAGGATAAATTCCAAAATCTATTTTTCCAGAAGTATCTAAATCTCTGTAATAAATCCTTCTTTTTCTTATATCATCTAAAGCATTAAGCAGATCCTCAAATCTTACTGGATCTTCTTCTTTCATTACTTCCATTTTTTAGTTTTAAAATAACCTATTTAATAGTAATCTATCATGAATCCTCTTTATCATCTTTTATAAATTTTCTTACTTCTAATTAATAGTAAGTTTTATATAGTTTTGGATATTTTTATTCTATGGATAAAGAAATATTAGAAGAAATTGGATTGTCAAAGAATGAGATTAAAGTATATTTGGCTTTATTAAAATTAGGTAAAACAACTTCTTGGAAAATTATTCCTGAAACTGGAATTCAGGTTTCTGCATTATATTATTGTTTGGATAATTTAGTAAAAAAAGGATTGGTAAGTTATAGTATGATAGCAAATAAAAAACATTTTCAAGCAGCATCCCCTGAGCAATTAATCCAGTTAGTAGATAATAGGAAAAAACAACTAGAAATAATCCTTCCAGAATTAAAAGCAATTCAAAAACAGGAAGAAGAAAGAATAGAAACAAATGTATATGAAGGATTTAAAGGATTTAAAGGAATATATGACAGACTTTTAAGGGTATTGAAAAGAGGAGATTCTTATTATGTTTTTGGAGCTAGACAGATTGGTGATAAAACAAACAAAAATACCAACCTAATGTTAATTAATTTTCATAAACAAAGAGATAAAAAAGGTATAAAGATTAAAATTATATTCAACCAAGATGTTAAGAAAGAAGTTAAAAAAGTTGCAAAAGAGTTTAAACATATGGATTACAAGTTTAGTGATGTTAAAACTAATTCATTTGTTTTAATTTATGATAATAGAATTGTAAATTTTCTTTATACTAATCGTCTTATTGCAATAGAAACTATTTCCAAAGAGATTTATGAATCTTATAAGAAATTTTTTAATGAATTATGGAAAATTGCTGAGAAGTGATTTAAAGTGATGGAGGTTGTAGTACACTTGGATCTACTCCATATGCACAGTATTTAAGAAATGCTGGAATATCTCCTTCTTGAAAAACTTCAACTTCATCAGGTTGAAGTTCTCTTAAAAACAAGCTTTCTTTTGCAGGTTCTATTCCTCCATAATGATACTGATGTTTTATTGTGGGCTTTAACCTGCTTTCAGCATTGCTTGTATGATGATTATCTAATTCTATTGGTCTTGTTTCAGCACCAGTTACTAAAGGGACTTGGTAGACAAACTGGTCTCTTAATAAGAGTTTAGGATAATTATCTCTAAATAAAGGATATAAAACAGGTCTTTCTGTATTTCCAGGAAGGTTACGTAAAAAAAATGTACTTTGTATTAATTTATTTTCAGGTGCTGGTTTAAATAATACATCAAATCCTGAAAATCCTTTATATTCCCAATCTCTGTGACTAATTTCTTCTTGTGCTAAATCTGCTAATGACATTTTACAAGTTGTTTATTTTGGTTTTTAAAGATTGTGGTTATATGCTTTATAGACATAAAGTTTAAATACTTCTTGCTGTTATTTTTTTTATGATAAATAAAACTAGTTTAAAATTGAGTAATAAAACTAGTTTTAACTCTAAGTCTTATTTTTATTTTTGGTAGAAATAAATCTGTTATATTCAGATTTATTTGTATTATTACTTTGTTAATAAGTTAACAACTAATTCTGGATTATGACATGGCTTTGAGTATAAAAAAGTATAAAAATGGCTACAGACATGTTAGAACAAATGGTTAGTGAAGGAGTTAAAAAGAAACCTGAAAGAAGATCTACAAGGTTAATAAGCCCTAGAAAACTTAGAGAAACATATCCTAGGTCTAGTTCATCAGAGTCTGTTGTGCTTGGTTCAAGAAAGATTGTTGAAAATATTTTAGAGGGGATAGATAAGAGATTGTTAATAATTATAGGTCCTTGTTCTATTAATGATCCTGAAGCTGCATTAGATTATGCAAGAAAATTAAAAAGATTATCAGATGAAATTCATGAAAATGGTGATAATGTTTATCTTATTATGCGTACATATTTTGAAAAACCAAGAACCACAGTGGGTTGGAAAGGATTAGTAAGTAATCCAGAAGGATTAGTTGAAGCTAGAAAATTATTAAGAAGAATAACAGAATTAGAAGTTCCTTGTGCTACTGAATTTCTTAATCCTTATGTTTTTAGATATATTCAAGATCATATTACTTGGTCAGCTATAGGTGCTAGAAATAATAAATCACAACCTCATAGAGAATTTGGAAGTGATCTTGAAATGCCTGTTGGAATAAAAAATAGTGATGAAGGAGGCATAGTGGGTTCAAGAAATAGTATAATTGCTGCAGGAACTAGTCAAGATTATTTTGGAATTGATGATGAGGGTTATGTAGCCTTTATTGAAAATACTCTTGGAAATCTATATGCACATTTGATTTTAAGAGGAAGTGAAAATGGGCCTAATTATGATAGAGAATCAGTTGCTAAAGCATTAAGAATCTTAGAAGGTGTAAGAAAGAAGATTGTAATTGATGGTAGTCATGATCAAACTTTAGATCCAGAAACAGGAGAAAAAGATTATATGAAACAAGAAGATGTTGCTTTTGATATTGTAGATCAAAGAGTAGAAGGTAATGAAGATATTGTTGCATTTATGTGTGAGTCTTATTTAGTTGGAGGAAGTGGGAATAAGTATGGACAATCTAAAACAGATAAATGTTTAGGTTGGGAAGATTCAGAAAGATTAGTTAGAGGAATTAATAAAAAGTTAAATCTTTAAACTTAAATTGTTAGTTAATAATATAAAATGAGTGAAAAACAAGATATACAAAAGATAATTGATAGTCTTAGTCCAAACGAGAAAAAGATAGTTCCTTTTTTAAAACATAGGAATATGTTAGATGTTTCTGAAGAATCTGAATTAGATAAGACTTCTACACTTAGGGCTTTAGAGTTTTTATCTAATAAAAACATTGTTGAAATTAAAACAAGGCAGGAAAAAAGTGCTGAACTTGGGATAAATGGTTTGTTGTATGTTAAAAAAGGTTTGCCTGAAAGAAGGTTAGCAAATATTATTGTTGAAAAGACATCAATTAATCTTAAAGATGCTCAAAAACAAGCAGGTTTAAGTGATAATGAATTTAAAGCTGCTTTAGGAGCTTTAAAGAAAAAAGCATTGATTAATCTTTTAAATGAAAGAATTATTTTAAGTGGAACTAAGGAAGAAATGATTAATACAACTTTAGAAGAAAAATTTTTAGAAACTTTGCCTAGAAATCTAGAAGGTTTGAAACCTGAAGAAAAATTTGCATTTGATAGTTTAAATAAAAGAAAAGAAATAATTGATATTCAAGATAAAAAAGTAATTGAGTTTTCTGTTACAAAGTTAGGAGAAGAAATAATGAAAAGAAATCTAGGTAAAAGAGATATGATTGAGGGTATTACTCCTACATTAATCAGGAGTGGAGCTTGGAAAGGTAAGAAATTTAGAAGGTATGACATAACAAGCGATGTTCCTAAGATTAGTGGTGGTAAGAGACATTTTGTAAACCAAGCAACTGATTATGCTAAAAAAGTTTGGTTAGAAATGGGATTTAAAGAAATGAGTGGAAATATTGCTCAAAGTGGTTTTTGGAATTTTGATGCTTTATTTACTGCTCAAGATCATCCTGTAAGAGAGATGCAAGATACATTTTTTATTAAAAATAAACAAGCGAAGTTGCCTGATAAGAAATTAGTTGAAGAAGTTAAAAAAGCTCATGAAGGCAAGATTAAAGGTTCAAAAGGTTGGCAGTATGATTGGAAAGAAGAAGATGCTAAAAAAGTAGTATTAAGAACGCATACAACTTGTTTATCTGTTCAGACTTTGGTTGAGATTGCAAAGAAAAAAGAATTTCCTGCTAAATATTTTGCTTTAGGAAAATGCTTTAGAAATGAAACAGTTGATTGGAGTCATGGTTTTGAGTTTGGGCAGACAGAAGGTATTGTTGTTGATGAAAATGCAAGTTTTAGGCAATTGTTAGGTTATTTAGTTGAATTTTTCAAGAAAATGGGTTATGATAAAATAAGAATTAGGCCTGGTTATTTTCCATATACAGAACCTAGTTTAGAAATTGATGTTTTTCATCCTGTTCATAAGGAGTGGGTAGAGTTAGGAGGTGCAGGAATGTTTAGACCTGAACTTACAATTCCTATTTTTGGTAAGCATATTCCTGTTTTAGCTTGGGGTCCTGGATTTGATAGGATTATTATGGAATTTTTTAAGATAAATGATTTAAGAGAGATGTATAAAAATGATTTAAATAAATTAAGAGATATGAAAATATGGAAAAAATAAATCCATATTTTCAAACACTCGCCTTAGGTATAAAGCTTCGGATATGAAGGTTTGGAGAAGATGAAAGGATGTATATTTTGTGATATAGTAAAAGGAAAAGAGCCTTGTCATAAGATTTGGGAAGATAAAAAATATTTAGCATTTTTATCTATTTATCCAAATACAGAAGGTGCTGCAGTTGTTATTCCTAAAAAACATTATTCTAGTTATGCTTTTGATTTACCAGATAATGAGTTAAAAGATTTAATTATTGTTTGTAAGAAAGTTGGAAAATTACTTGATTTAAAATTAGAAGATGTTGGTAGGACTGGTCTTGTTTTAGAAGGTTTTGGAGTTGATCATGTTCATGGTAAATTATTTCCAATGCATGGAACAAATATTAAAAAATGGAAACCTATTTTATCAAAAATTAATAAAAGATTTAAAAAATATCCTGGTTATATTTCATCACATAGTTCTTATAGAGAAGATGATGAAAAACTAGGGAAACTAGCTAAAAAGCTGAAAGGAGGCTTAGTATAAATAAAAATGGAAGTTAAAAAGAAAGTTTGGCCTGATTATTTTCAGATGATTTTAAATGGAACAAAGAAAGTTGAATTAAGACTTGCTGATTTTGATTTAAAAGAAGGTGATATTCTTGTTCTTGAGGAATATGAACCTGAAACAAATACTTATACTGGTAGAAAAATCAAGAAAAAAGCTAAATCAATAATTAAATTTAATCCAACTAGAATGCATGACTTGCAAGAAATTAGAAAACATGGATTTTATGTGATTGAGTTAGGGGATGCAGACAATGGAAGTCAATGAAGCACAAGAAAAAGTAGATATTACAATTAAAGAATATGGAGGATATTGGGAACCTTTGTCAATGTTAGCTAGGCTTAGTGAAGAAGTGGGAGAATTAGCAAGAGCTATTAATATTAAGTATGGTGGTAAAAAGGGTAAGAGTAAAGATGAAGAAGGGGATATAAAGGATGAACTTGCTGATGTTTTTTACACAGTATTAGCTTTATCAAATAAATTTGAAATTGATTTAGATGAAGCACTTAATAAAAAGATTGAAAAGAGCCATGAAAAGTTAAAAGAGGTTTATAAGGAATAATGACAATACTTACATTAAATAAAAAAGAATTTGAAAATTCGATTGGTAAGATAGATAATAAACTTAGAAACAAGATTGATATGTTTGGAACTCCAATTGATAATGAAACTGATGATGAAATAAGTATAGAAGTTTTTCCAAACCGTCCTGATTTACTTTCTATGCAGGGCTTTGTTAGAGCAATTAATAATTTTTTAGGGAAAAGTAAGATAAATGAATATAAAGTTGAGAAATCAGGAGAAAAACTTATTATTGAAAAAAATATTCCAAAGCAATGGCCTTATGCATTTGCTTGTATTGTAAAGGGATTAAAGTTTGATGATGATAAAATAAAAGAAGTTATTGATATACAAGAGAAGATAGGAGCTTCTTATCATAGGAAAAGAAAAAAAGGAGGAATTGGAGTTTATCCACTAGAAAAAATAAAGTTTCCAATTAGATTTAAAGGATTAAAACCAGAAGATATTAAATTTAGACCTTTGGAATTTCCAAGAGTTATTAATGGTAGGCAAATTTTAAGTCAGCATCCAACTGGAAGAGAATATGGACATTTATGTGAAGGTTGGGATGTATTTCCAATTTTTATTGATAAGGATGATGTAATAATGTCAATGCCTCCTATAATAAATTCACATGAAGTTGGAAAGATAGATACTTCAACAAAAAATCTTTTTGTTGAAGCAACAGGTAATGATTATAATGCTTTAAGACTAGGAATGAATATGATAGTAACTGCTCTTGCTGATATGGGAGGTAAGATTTATTCTATTGATTGTGAGTATGAAGGTGGAAAAAAGGAAGTTGTTCCAGATTTAGAGCCTGAAAAAATGGAATTTTCAGTTGATAAATTAAATAAAACATTAGGATTAGAATTAAGTGAAAAAGAAATTAAAGATTTATTAGGTAAGATGGGAATTGGTGTGGAGATAGCAAGTTTAGCATCTAAAGATGCTAAAGGTGGAAATAGGTGCATAGCACTTGTTCCTGCTTATAGAACAGATATTTTACATGAAATTGACTTAAGTGAAGAAGTTGCAATTGCTTATGGTTATGATAATTTTAAACCTGAAATTCCTGAAATATCAACTATTGGTTGTGAAGATGATATGTCTATCTTAAAAAGAAGAATATCAGAAGTTTTAGTTGGTTTGAGTTTATTAGAAGTTTCAAGTTTTCATATTTCAACAAAAGAAAAGCAGTTTAAAAATATTGGAATTAAAGAGTTTAAAGATAATATGATAGAGGTTGAAGATAGTAAAACTGAAAATAATATTTTAAGAGAAAGTTTGTTTGCAAATTCTATTAATATTTTATCTGAAAATTCAGATGCATCTTATCCTCAGAAGATTTTTGAACTTGGAAAAGTGTTTAGTGATGATAGAAAATATCAGGATAGTGAAACAGGAATTAAAGAAGAAGAAAGATTATGTGTTAGTTTATGTGGAGAAAAATCTGATTTTACTGAAATAAAACAAGCCTTAGATTATTTAATGAGAATGTTAGATATAAAATATAAAATTGAAGAAACTGAAAAACCAGGATTTATTGATGGAAGATGTGGTAAGATTATTGTTGATAGTAAGGAAATAGGAGTTCTTGGAGAAGTTAGTCCTTTTATTTTAAAGAACAGTAAAATCAAGATGCCTTTGGCTTTACTTGAAATAAGCATTGAAGAATTCAATTGAACTTGCTTTTCAAGTTTGGAGATTAGTATTGAAGGGTTTTAATCACCCAAAATAATCACCATTGACTTTTTTAGAATTATCATCTTTATTATTCATTTTACTAATAAGTATTGAAAGATCTTTCTTTACATCGTTGTTAAACATTTCATAACATTTTATAATAAATTTAGCTTCTTTTTTTTCATCATAATCTAAGTCTAGTGAAACAAGTTCAATTTCAAAAGATCCTAGTTTTTCATAAAGTTTTGTTAGTTTTTCTCTGTCTTCACTATCTAGTTTTTTAATTAATTTGAACAGGAACAAAGGTGTGTTATTAGGATTTAAAATAACTTCTATAAATCTTAAATAACCTGCTATTTTTTCTGCAATTATTCTTCTTATTTTCCTAAGTAAGAAATCTGTTTCTATATCTATTTCTTCTATATCGAACTGCTTGTTTAAATCTGTAAAATCAGGTAGGTTATATTCTTTTTTAAAAGGGACATATTGTTTTTTTAGTTCTTCTAAACAAGTTGTTATTTCATCTTTTGATGTCATTTTTTTGATAAAAGGGTTAGAATAAATGGGTTTTTAAAGATGATGGTGAGATAAGTCACAGGAGAGAATTGAACTCTCGACCTCCACATTACCAATGTGGTATTCTAACCTACTGAACTACTGTGACATTCTAAGAACTAATAAGATAAGTATAAAAATATTTGTTTATGGTTCAGGTAACCATTCCATTTTTGTTACATAACTTGTTACTGTTTTTCCGTTGTTTGTAAGCTCTCCTAACCAGTTAAAGTATTCAGCAAAAAAGGTATCAACATTTTTTGAACTATTTAGTTGGATATGATTTTCTGAAATTATAAAAAAAGCACCTATAAGTAGGAAAAATGTGATTATAATTAGGGTTTTCATGTTTCTTTGTCCTGATTTTGTAAAGGGGCTTTGTCAAGAAAACTTCCATTTGTAGAAGTCCAATCCATTTTAATTGCTTTTCCTGCAAGAACCTTTGCATTTTGAAATCCATTGGCAAGCCAACCTGTATAAACTTTTAATGAATGAAATACACCTTCTGAAGATTTTAAGTCAAGTTGATTAGTTGTAGAAACCATTGTCATTGATATATATAAGAATATTGCAAATAATATTAGTAAAATAATAAAGATTCTATGTCTAAGGTGTCCTATTTTTATTGCAATTAATGCTACTATTATTAAAACTCCTATTACTAACCAAGATATCATAAATTTAATATACTAATATTTAGTTCCTCCTTTGTTTACTTATTTAATAAGAAAGTTATACTTAAAAATATTTGGGTAATCTAGGATTATTTTAATCTATCAATTATAGCAAGTATAACACTTAGGATTGTTAATACAATAACTATCCATCCTGCAACAATAACTATCATTGGATGTATACTTGGAATAGTTAATACTTGGTTTTTCATTCCAAAACCTACTGCAAGAGATACTAAAACTCCTGTTAACCATATAATTAAATGTACTATTTGTGAAATTGGTCTTGTTGGTGTTTTTTGTTTCATTTTCTCTTTTTTATATGGTTTAGTATGTTAAGTTAAAGATAGTAGATATTATAAAGGTTTTTATTTGTGATTTATTGTTTAGTCTTAGTATCTTTTTAACATAAACACTTGAGCTACTCTTGTGTGATAGATTTGAAAATTATTAATAGTTCCTTTAAGTGTTATTCAATAATCCAAGTTTGAATTATAATTACAATAATTGCAATTATACTTATTATGCCTTTTATTGCAAGAAATCCTGCGAATTCTAATCTTATGCTTGGATAACTAAAGATTCCTGCAAATATTGCAATAAGTCCAATTATTATTGTTGTTAAATGTGTAATATTATTAGAATTTATACCTTTTGATATTGATCTTATTCTTTTGAGTTTTGCTTCAGCAATTAATCCAACACCAATGATTAACATTAATAATGTTTCTGCATAAGGAGTAAGATCAAAATCAAAAAAACTTTGAGTTACTATTCCTAAAAATCCTAAAATACTTACTATTGCTAAAGCGGTTATAAATTTATGAGAAATCTTCACTTTTCTCTCTTTATCATGTTTTTTTAAATTAGCTGACTTTTTACTAAAAATTTCATTAATAACTTTTTGTTCAACCACTTTTTTCATAATATATATTAGAAGTTATGTTTTATAAATGTT
>JBDRMT010000088.1:0-5762 GCA_043811855.1 archaeon
AAAAAGTTTATAAATATAATAAATCAAAATACCTCTTTAAAGTAACAAATGGCAAAATCAGCAGTTTCTTCAAAAATTCAAAATATTGTTGCAACAACTTCTTTAGGAAAAGAAGTTCCTTTAACAAAACTTGCTAAAACTATTCCTAATACAGAATATAATCCAGAACAATTTCCAGGACTAGTTTTAAGAGTAAAAACTCCAAAATCAGCTGTTTTAGTGTTTTCTTCAGGAAATCTAGTATGTACAGGAACAAAATCAATTGCTCAAGTTAAACAAGTTATTGAACAAGTTATTAAGACTCTAAGAAAAATAAATGTAAAAGTAACAGAAAAACCTAAGATTACAGTTCAAAATATAGTTGCAAGTGGAAGTGTAAATATGATGCTTAATCTTAATTATTTATCTCTTGAACTAGAAAATACAGAATATGAACCAGAACAATTTCCAGGTTTAGTTTACAAACTTGAAGATCCTCCTGCAACATTCTTACTTTTTAGCAATGGAAAATTAGTTTGTACAGGAACAAAAAATAATCAGCAACTTAGTGATTCAATGGATCAACTTGTTAAAGTTCTTAAAGAAGCTGAAAAAAACAAAAAATAAATATTCTTAAAAAAATGGTGCAAGAATTTTGTATTACTCAAACTTATCAAAATACAATTAATTACTTTCCTAGATATCATTACAGAATAAAATGAGACAAATAGAACCACTAGCACTTAAAGCTGAAGAAGAAGTAGATGAAGAAGTTAGAGAAAGACTTAAATCTACAACAAAAAAAGTTCCTAGAAGAACAGGATTAGAGAGATTTGAAACTAGATATGGACCTAATTATGAATTAAGAAGAGATAATGGATGGTATTTAAATAAAAAATAAACTAATTCTTAATTATTATTTTCATTTAAATAATTCTGATAAGCATCTCTTGAAGCTTTTGGAAGTCCATATTCTTTATAAAAAACAGGTGAATCTTCACTTATTCCTAAACCATCACATAACTCTTTCCATTCCTTTTCTGAATATCCATTTTTTCCATCATAATTAGCAGTTAATGCTGCTTTAATAAGCTGAGATTTATGAGGTTTATCTTCTCTTTCACCACAACCATTTAAACAACTAGCTAAAAGCAATAAACCCGTTCCTAAATACCCCATTCTAAATAAACTTCTTACCATAATTCCCAATAAAATTTATGCTTTTTAAAGATTCTTATACTTAAAACAAAGTTCTAAAGACACTATTTTATCAACATCAAGTTATACAATAAATACTTATAAATCAAATACTTCTAATCTTTATGTATTAAAATGAGGTACACAAAATGCCAGAACAATTAAAAAGCGAAGAATTAATTTCAGAAGGAAAGTTATTTTTTGAAACCTATAAAAAAGATATAGGAGATAGTATAAGAAAAGGAAGAAAAACAGTTTTTGTTAGTTTTGAAGATTTAGCTTCAAACTCTCCTACATTAGCAGAAGCTTTAATCTACAGTCCAGAAGAAGTATTACAAATACTTGAAGTTGCCTTAGAAGAATCAGGACTTATTAAAACACCAAGAATAAGATTTAAAGATCTTCCAGAAACTCAAAAAGTAAAAATAAGAACAGTCAGAGCCCAACACCTTAATAAATTTATATTTTTTGAAGGATTAGTAAGACAAGCTTCAGAAGTAAGGCCTCAGGTTGTAAATGCAAGATTTGAATGTCCTTCTTGTGGAACAGTTATTTCAGTTCTACAAATAGAAAAAAAATTTAGAGAACCTTCAAGATGCTCATGTGGAAGAAAAGGGCAATTTAGACTTATATCAAAAACAATGGTAGATGCTCAAAGACTTGTTATTGAAGAATCTCCAGAATCTTTAGTTGGAGGAGAACAACCAAGAAGAATAAATGTTTTCTTAAAAGAAGATTTAGTTGAACCAAATATGGAAGAAAAAACAACGCCTGGAAGCAAAGTAAGAGTTTTAGGAATATTAAAAGAAGTTCCTGTCCCCCTGCCATCAGGAGCAATTTCTACTAGATTTGATTTAGCAATAGAAGCTAATAATCTAATACCTTTAGAAACAACTTATGAAGAACTTGATATTTCTGAAGAAGATGAAAGACAAATACAAGAACTTGCAGAAGACCCTGAATTATTTAAAAAATTAACAGAAAGTATTGCACCAAGTATATATGGTTATAGTGAAATTAAACAAGCCCTTGTTTTACAAATGTTTTCAGGTGTAAGAAAAACATCAGAAGATGGAACAGTATCAAGAGGAGATATACACTTATTTCTTATTGGAGATCCTGGTGTAGCAAAATCAGTAACCCTAAAGTTTATTTCAAATATAGCTCCAAGAGGAAGATACATTGTAGGTAAATCTGCATCTGGTGCAGGAATAACTGCAACAGTTGTAAGAGATGAATTTTTAAAAGGATGGTCTTTAGAAGCAGGTGCTATGGTATTAGCTAATAAAGGAGTTGTTTGTATAGATGAAATTGAAAAAATGGATGCAAATGACAGATCAGCAATGCATGAGGCTTTAGAGCAACAAACAGTTACAATTTCAAAAGCTAATGTACAAGCCTGTTATTCAGAAGACACAGAAGTATTAACAGAAAAAGGATGGAAAAAATATATTGACGTTAAAAAATTAAAAATAGCTCAATTTGATCCAAAAACAAAAACAATCCAGTTTTTACCTCATAAAGGGCTTTTTATTTATGATTATAATAGAAAAATGTTTAATTTTAAAAACAAAAGAAATGATATTCTTGTCACACCCAATCACAAAATGCTTGTAAGAGAAGAAAGACACAAAAACTACCAAGAGATAAATGCAGAAGATATTCCTTATAAAAGGGTTAAAGTCCTTAATTCTGGAGATTACATAAATAAGAACCCAATTAAACATTTTATCTTACCACCAATTAAACATAAACAAAACAGAATCCATCCAAAATACACTAATCAACATAAACCAAAAAAAATTCCAATAAACTTATGGTTAGAATTTTTAGGTTACTATTTAACCGAAGGTGGAACTGAAACAAAACCTACAATAGGAATAACACAAAAAGATAAAAAAAATATAAACAAAATAAAAAACTGTTTATTAAAATTATCAGAACATGTGAGATTTAAATTAACAGAAATAAAAAAACAAGATTACACTAAGCTAAAAATAACAAACACCCAATTATTTGAATATTTAAAAAAACTTGGTAAAAAAAGCTATATTAAAAAATTCCCGTTAGAAGACATCCCACTCTCAGATTTATCAAAAGAACAAATAAACATCCTTTACAAATCAATGATGTTAGGAGATGGTTCTAAATATGAAAAATCTTACGGATCAACTTCAAAAGAATTAATTGACACTTTTCAAGCAATAGCTTGTTTAAATAAAAAATCAGCAAATAATCAACTACATTATAAAGGTAAATCAAGAGGAAACAGAAAAGATATGTATAGGGTATCGCTTTCAGATAAAATAGAACTCTGTCTTAGAAAAGATTGCAATAATATTAAAAAAGTAAATTATAAGGGAAAGGTTTTTTGTTTTTCTACTAAAACTGGTTTTTTTATTACAAGAAGAAATGGAAAAATAGCAATACAAGGAAACACCTTATCAGCTCAAACTTCTGTTCTTGCAGCAGGAAACCCAAAATATGGAAGATTTGAACCTCTACAATCAGTTACAGAACAAATTGATTTGCCTCCAGCACTAATAAACAGATTTGATTTAATATTTGTTTTAAGAGATCTTCCAAATGCTAGTCAAGATGATGCAATTGCAACTCATGTTCTTAACTTACATCAAATGAAAGAAAAAAAACCAGATATTGATGCTAATTTATTTAAAAAATATGTTGCATTTGCAAAACAAAAAATAGAACCTAAATTAACAGAAGAAGCTGTTAATGAAATAAAAAACTTTTATCTTAAAATGAGAAAAGCAAGTATTGAAGGTGAATCAAGATCAATTGCAATATCAGCAAGACAATTGCAAGGTTTAGTAAGACTAGCAGAAGCACATGCTAAAACACGTTTATCTTCAACAGTAGATCAAATAGATTCACAAGTAGCTATTAGATTAACAAACTACTATCTAATGCAAGTTGGTTATGACCCTGATACAAAAACCTTTGACATAGATAGATTTACAAATAAAATATCCTCTTCTCAAAGATCTAAAATAATCCTTTTGCGTGAATCAATAAAAAAGCTTGAAGAAAAACATGGAAAACAAGTTCCCTTAGATATTTTAAGAAATGAAATGAAAGATCTTTCAGATTCTGAATTTGAAGAAGCAATGGAAAAACTCAAAAAATCAGGAGATATTTTCCAACCTAAAAAAGGTTTTGTCCAGGATGTTCAGAGTAGATAAAAAACTAGTAACCTTTTACTAGAAAAAAATAATTAAATTTCAACAAGAACACTAGTATCTTATATATTTATAAAACAAGTTTACTGATAGTTAATAAGAGCAGTCTCGCGTATTAAATTTATAGGTTATCAAAAAGTGTAAATTATATAAAAAGATAACTACATTTTTATATTGCTAATGTCTATTTAATTTATGGAATATAAAGTTTATACTACCAACGAATTTGATAAAGAGATTGAAAAATTATCAGGAGAAGAAAAAAGAAGAATAGAAATAATATTTTTACAATTAAAAGAAAATCCATATGTTGGAAACCAGTTACAGATTAGACCCTTAAGAGAAAAGAGGTTTGAAGAAAAAAGAATATATTATCTAATTTTTGATGATTTGAAATCTATTCTTATGATAGCAATAAGTGATAAAAGAAATCAACAAAAAATGATAGATTTTATAAGAGAAAATATTAATAATTATAGGGATATTTTAAAAGAAATATTAGATAACTAAGCAACCCTTCTTATCCTACCTGCCTTTAAATCTTCTAAACTAGCTTTAACTTGGTCTAATAATTCATCATCTTCTTCTGATTCTTTTTCTTCCTTTAACTCTCTAAGCATTTCTAATTCTCTTAAAATCCCTTCATATTTTTGTTTTGGTATTTTTATCATTTCTTCTTCCATTTTTATATTAACAAAAACTAGTTTATATGTTTTATGGTAGTGAATTTTGTGTTAAGTTTTGTGAAGAAAAGGGAAGTTTTCTAATTAGTCTTACACATAAAATACACCTAATCTTTCTCTAAATTGTATGAAATGGGAAAGTATAGAAATACTTAAAAATAGAGGATATTAAAATATCTTTATGACTCAACAATCCAAATGCAAGCAGTGTAATGAACAATTTAAAGATGGAGACCTGATAGAGCAAGCTGGAAAAGATAACTTCCATAGTTACCATAATAGAAGGAGTTATGTGAATCTTCCTGGTATTATACCCGATTGCTTTGAAGCTTTTGTTAAAGCAGGACATGTGGTTGTATCTTCAAGAGGCCCTTTAGTCTTCTATAAAGGAGAATTATATACTAGGCAGGAAATGAATATATTAGTTCAAACAGGAGTTGATTTATCTATTGAGAGAAATATAGGTGGTAATGGTCATAAAGTTATTGGAGATTTATCTGGTCTTGTTTAATTTTCCTATAAAACATAATAAAGAAAATTACTTTATTCCAAAAACTTTCCCAAAATAGCATAAAATCAAACTTATCTCCTTCTACCAATACCCTTACCTAATCCAACCAAAGCACTGACAATTAATATAACCAATTCTCCAACTAAAATATCAAACCTGCTTAAAAAACTATAATCATGAATAAACAAAGGA